>JANQEL010000163.1 GCA_028278345.1 Myxococcota bacterium | reverse complement strand
GCATCTGCACCGGCACGATCAGCAGCGGCCCGGACCGGCCGTCGCATGGGGCATCGACCGACGCGTCGAAGCGCGGATCGCTCTCGGGATCGGACGAGGCGATCAGCTGGCCGCGCTGCAGCACGCTAGCCGTGAGGCCGAGTTTCGTGGACAGGCGTTCGTGGTCGCGCCGCAGACCGCGCGTGCCGGTGGCCTCGCAGACCAGCTCGCCCGAGGTGTTGTCGATCAGGTAGAGGCCGGCGGGATCGGCGTCGAGCTCGCTCTCGAGCGCGCGGAACACTTCGCGCAGCAGGGCCTCGGGTTCGACTTCGTGGACCATGGCGTCGCAGATGCGGCGCGCGAGTTCGGCGTCGTCGGCCTCGCTCGATTCGACGAGCTCCGCCGCGAAGGCCTCGCCGGCCGCGAGATCGAGGGGCGGGCCGGGCGACGAAATCGCGAGAGTCCGGTCGCTCGTGGTCGCATCGGAGTTTGGGACTGCATCCGGCGCCTCTTCCACGAGGGGCCCTTCGAACGATCCGCTCAGCGACTCGGGAAGCTCTTCGGCGAGTTCTTCGCCGAGTTCGGTCTCGACAGCGAGGGGATCCTTGCGCTGGTCGAGGGCCCCGAGTCGATCCGCGAGTTGGGCGGCCACGAGCCGCAACACGGCGAGGTCTTCGTGACGCAGCGTAGTATCGGCAGCGTGGCGATCGGCGGCGCACAGCACGCCGAGGGGGCGTTCACCGATCGCGATCGGCGCGATGGCGAAGGAGTGCGTGCGATAGCGGTCGGGCTGGAGATCGGCCGCGAAGTGGCTCTCACTGCGCGTATCGCCGACCACCACGGCGGCGAGGTCTTCGAGGGCCCGCCCGGCCATTCCTTCGCCGAGCCGCACCGAATCCATCTGCGAGGCTTCGATCTCGCGCCCGGTCGCGGCCACCACCGAGAGATCACCCGTGCCGGCGTCGAGCAGGAGAAGCGAAGCCTTGTCCACCGAGAGTGCGCGGGCCACCAGCTGCACCGCGGCGTCGTAGAGCGCGCGCACGCGCTGGCTAGCGGGTGCCGCTTCCAGATCGTGGTTGAAGTCCTCGAGGTGCACCGCGAGATCGTCGACGCGGTGGCGCAGCTGCACGTAGTCGCGCTCGATGCGATGGTCGCTCGCCGCCCGGCGCACCGCGAGCAGCAGCTCTTCGTCGTGGAGAGGCTTGGCGAGATAGTCGCAGGCGCCCGAGCGCAGGGCGTCGAGCACGCGCTCCTGATCCGACGGCTCGGAGAGCATGATGACCCGCATCTCGTGGCGCGCCGCGCGCAGCTGCCGCAGCACTTCGACGCCGTCGGTTCCGGGCAGGCGCACGTCGACGATCGCCACCGAGAAGGCGCGGTTGGCGATCAGTTTGAGGGCCCCCTCCCCGTCATCGCAGGCCTCGCAATCGAAGCCCTCGGCCGAGAGGATGTCCGCGATCGCCTCGCGAAAGAACCGCTCATCGTCAACGACGAGTACCGACACCCGTTCGCCCTGCATCGTGGATCGCCCCCCCAGGCTCGACCTTCGATTCGAGTGTCAGAGAATGTACTGCGAAAGATCCTGATCCTCGACGAGATCGGCGAGGCGCGCCTCCACCATGGCCCGATCGACCACCACCGAGGTGCGATCGGGAAGGTCCGGCGCGTCGAAGGAAAGCTCGTCGAGTAGGCGCTCCATCACGGTGTGGAGCCGCCGCGCCCCGATGTCGGCGCTGCGCTCGTTCACCTGCGCCGCGATGTCGGCCACCGCTGCCACGCCGTCCTCCTTGAACTCGAGGGTGACCCCCTCGGTGGCGAGCAGGGCCGCGTACTGACGCACCAGGGCGTTCTGGGGTTCGGTGAGAATCTTCACGAGGTCATCGCGCCCAAGGCTCGATAGTTCCACGCGAATCGGGAATCGCCCCTGCAGCTCGGGGATGAGATCCGAGGGCTTGGCGAGGTGGAAGGCGCCGGCCGCGATGAAGAGGATGTGGTCGGTTCGCACCGGGCCCTGCTTGGTCTGTACCGTCGAGCCCTCGACGATCGGCAGGAGATCCCGCTGCACCCCCTCGCGGGAAACGTCGGGGCCGCGCCCGGCGTCGGAGCCCGTCGCCACCTTGTCGATCTCGTCGATGAAGACGATGCCGCTCTGCTCGACGCGTTCGACGGCGAGTTCTCGCACCCGATCCTGGTCGACCAGGCCGAGGGCCTCTTCCTGGGCGAAGGCTTCGAGGGCGTCCCTCACCTTCATGCGTCGCTGCTTGGTGCGGCGCGGCATCATGCCGCCGAGGAGATCCCGGAACTGCACGCCCATCTCCTCGACACCCTGGGGTGTCATGATCGAGAGCGAGGGCCCGCCGGCTTCGTCGGAGAGTTCGACGTCGATCTCGCGCTCGTCGAGTTCGCCGAGGCGCAGCAGTTTGCGGAGCTTCTCCCGCGTGTCGCTCGACTCGCGACTCGCCGCGTCGTCGATCGCGTGGGGGCCCGGCGCCGGGGCCGGGCTCGGCGGCAGCAGCGCGTCGAGCACGCGCTCCTCGGCGAGGTCCTCGGCCTTGCTGCGCACGCTCTTCTGCTCTTCTTCGGTGATCATCCCGACCGCGAGCTCGGTGAGATCGCGGATGATCGATTCGACGTCGCGCCCGACGTAGCCCACTTCGGTGAACTTCGAGGCCTCGACCTTGATGAACGGCGCCTGCGAGAGTCGGGCGAGGCGCCGGGCGATCTCGGTCTTGCCCACACCGGTGGGGCCGATCATCACGATGTTCTTCGGCGCGATCTCGTCGCGCAGCTCTTCGGGCACCTGCTGGCGGCGCCAGCGATTGCGCAGGGCGATGGCGACGGCGCGCTTCGCCTCGCGCTGGCCGATGATGTAGCGGTCGAGTTCGGAAACGATCTCCCGCGGCGTAAAGCTGTGTTGGCCACTCGAATTCGCCGTCATGGCAGACTCACCACCTTGATATTGTCGTTGGTGTAGATGCAGATCTCGGCGGCGATGCGCAGCCCTTCCTCGGCGATCGCTCCCGCTTCCATGTCGCTGTGACGCGCAAGCGCCCGCGCGGCCGAAAGCGCGTATGCGCCACCCGAGCCGATCGCCGCGATGCCGTCGTCGGGTTCGATCACGTCGCCGTTGCCCGAGACGACGAGCAGGCTCTCGGCGTCCCCGACCAACATCATCGCCTCGAGCCTGCGAAGCGCGCGGTCGGTGCGCCAATCGCGGGCGAGCTCGACCGCGGCCCGGCGGATATTGCCGGGGTGGGTCTCGAGCTTGCCCTCGAGCCGCTCGAGCAGGGTAAGGGCGTCGGCGGCACCACCGGCAAAGCCCACCACGGCGCGGTTGCGCGCGAGGGTGCGGACCTTCTCCGCACCGATCTTCATGACGGTATCGCCGACGGTCACCTGTCCGTCGGCGGCCATCGCGATGCGCCCGTCCTTCACCACGGCGAGCACCGTGGTCGCGCGCACGCGATCGTGAATCGTGTCCAAGGGTTCGTTCCTTCTCGTACCAGGTTGGCTCGGGCGCGAGCGACCTCAGGAGCCTTCGGGCGCAGCCCGCCTGCGCGAGGCGCGCGCCCCGGAGCGCGGATGGGCGGCATCGTAGACGCGGCGCAGCTGCTCGACGGAAACCGCGGTGTACTTCTGCGTGGTCGAAAGTGATGCGTGGCCCAGTAGCTCCTGAATCTCCCGCAGATCGGCGCCCATGTCGAGCAGGTGGGTGGCGTAGCTGTGGCGCAGGCGGTGGGGATGGACGCGGTCGTGGACGCCGGCCGCACGGGCGAGGCGTTCGAGCACACGCCGCACCTCCCGGTCCGAGAGTCGTTTCACGAGCTCGGGCTGGCCGCGCTTCAACACGATGAACAGCGGCTCGGCGAGGATCCCCGGCCGCTCGCGTTCCTCGAGCCAGACGGCGAGACGCTCGCGCGCCTTGCCCGGGATCGGAACGACGCGTTCCTTGCGTCCCTTGCCCATCACGCGCACCCGCCCTTCGCGGAGTTCCACGTCGCGCACGTCGAGGGAGACGAGCTCACCGACGCGCAGCCCGGTTCCGTAGAGGAACTCGATCAGGGCGAGATCGCGCAACGCCAGGCGCTGCTCGAAGGCTTCCTCTTCGTCTTCCGCCTGCGCTGCACGCCGGCGTTTCCGCGCGGCCGTATCAGAGGCCGTCACCAGCGCGTGGCAGTCGTCGACCGCCAGCGGACGCGGCGGCCGACGCGGCACCTTCGGCATCGGAAGCCCCTCGGTCGGGTCGGCCGCGACGAGGCCCTCGCGCATCAAGAAGCGAAAGAAGGCGCGAATCGAGGCGAGCTTCCGTCCCTGGGTCGTCGGCGAGACCTTCCCGTGCAGCGAGACCAGCCAGCCCCGCACGTCGCGCGCCGTGATCCGATCGAGAGCGGGTTCGGCTTTCGCCTTGCGTTCCCTCGGCGAGCGTTCGTCGCGCAGGAAGTCGGCGAACTGACGAACGTCGGAAAGGTAGGCACGCACGGTATGGGGCGAGAGGTTCCGCTCGATCGCGAGCGCATTGCGAAAGCGATCGAGGGCGCCGAGCCAATCGCGCGCTTCACGCTTCACGCGCTCGCCTCCACGGCCGACGCCGAGTGTTGATCGACACCGACCCGCGCAGCGTAGTCGCGGGTCGCCGCGAGAGCGTGTTCGACGAAGAACGCCGTGCGCTCCTTGCGCGGAAGCTTGCGCCGCTTGCCCCGCGCCTGGCGTTCGACTTCGGGATCGAGGGGAGCGAACAGGCCGAAGTTCACGTTCGACGGCTGGAAGTCTTCGGGGTTGCCGCGCATGAGGTGGCGGATCAACGCCGCGTGGGCCATCGCCTCGGGCGGCGGGGGAAAGGGCTCGTCGTTTGCGCGGCAACCCGCCGAGATGCCGGCGAGCCAGCCGAGGGCCGCGGATTCGACATAGCCCTCAACGCCGGCCATCTGCCCGGCCAGGAAGAGGCCGGGGCGCAGCTTCACCTCGAGGTTCGCCGCGAGGCTGCGCGGCGCGTTCACGTAGGTGTTTCGATGCACCGTGCCGAAGCGCGCGAAGACGGCGTCCTGCAGCCCAGGCAGGCTGCGCAGGATGCGCTTCTGATCGCCGATGCGGAGCTTCGTCTGGAAGCCGACGAGGTTGTAGAGCACGCCCTCGCGATCTTCGTGGCGCAGTTGCACCACGGCGTAAGGGCGGCGTCCGGTTCGCGGATCCGTCAGGCCCACCGGCTTCATCGGACCGAAGGCCAGGGTCTGCGGGCCGCGCCGCGCCATCTCCTCGACGGGCAGACACCCCTCGAAGTAGAGGGCCGCTTCGAACTTGTGCAGCGGCACGGTATCGGCCGCGACCAGCTCGGCAACGAAGCATTCGTAGGCTTCCCGATCGAGGGGGAGATTCAGGTAGTCCCCCTCCCCTTTCTCGTAGCGCGAGGCGCGAAACGCCACCGACATGTCGATCGAATCGGCATAGACGGTGGGCGCGATCGCGTCGTAGAAGTAGAGCGAGGATTCGCCGAGCAGCTCCTGCACCGCGGCGGCCAGGGGCGCGGCCGTGAGGGGACCCGTGGCGAGCACCACGACCTCGTTATCCGGGATCTTCTCCACCACTTCGTGCACGACGCGGATGCGCGGATGCGCCGAGATCGCCTCGGTGATGAAACGCGAGAACGCGTCGCGATCGACGGCCAGGGCGCGTCCCGCCGCGACCGCACTCGCATCGGCCGCTCGCAGCACCAGGGAACCCAGCGCCCGCATCTCCTCCTTCAACAGCCCCACCGCGTTGTGCAGGCCGGCGCCGCGAAGCGAATTGCTGCAAACGAGTTCAGCGAAATCGTTCGAGGTGTGGGCCGGCGACATCTGCACGGGCTTCATTTCGACGAGTTCGACCTCGCCGCCCCGCTCGGCGATCTGCCACGCCGCTTCGCAACCCGCGAGCCCGGCTCCGACCACGCGCACCCGTGCACCCGAGAAGTCGAGTGGTTCGGCACTGGAATCGGTCGGGGCAGACGGAACCGCTACGCCCACGCGGGCCTCCATGGCGACGGCCCCGAATGGGACCCCTCCGCTTTCATCAAAGACTCGATCGCTCGTACGCTGGATGACGGCACTGGCCGTGTATCGCTGGGGAGTCTGGATTGGACGCGGGGTCGGTGCGCGCATGGCGCCCGAGTTCGCGGACTATAGCGAAGCCGATGTGCGGCTCGTCTCCGCCGTTCAACCCGCACCACCCCGACGCCCTACGCGAACGAGCCGACCATCGCGGTCGGTCGCCACACGACCCACGAGCTGCAGATCGACCAGGTCGAGATCGAGTTGCTCGGGTGGCTTCCCCAGCCGGCGCGCGAGTTCGTCTCGCTGCAGGCCCCCGCCCTCGAGCAGGGAGAGGATCTCGCGACCGCCCTCCGCGAGCTGCCCTCGTGATTCACTGACCTCCTCATCCGGCGAATCCACAGCGGACGCGTCGAGACCGATCGCGGCAAAGACGTCGTAGAGATCGTCCAGGCGGACGATGGGAGTCGCCCCTTCGCGAATCAGCCGATTGGGTCCCGCGCTGATCGCAGCGGAGATCGAACCCGGCACCGCGAAGACCTCACGGCCCTGGTCCCCGGCGTGACGCGCCGTGATCAACGAACCGCTGCGATCGCGCGCCTCCACCACGATCACCGCCCGCGAAAGCCCGCTGATCACGCGATTGCGCAACGGGAAGTACGGTGCGCGCGGTTTCGCACCGACCGGGAACTCGGTGACGATCGCTCCGCTCTGCACGATCTCGGCCGCGAGTTTGCGGTGCTCGGCCGGGTAGATCTGCTCCGGGCCGCAGGCCTGCACGGCGATCGTCCGACCGCCGCCTTCGAGGGCTCCGCGATGGGCGGCGCCGTCGACCCCGCGCGCGAGACCCGACACGACGGTCACCCCGGCGCAGGCGAGCCGGCGCCCCAGCTCGCGCGCAGCCTCGAGCCCCTGCACCGTCGCGGCGCGCGCCCCAACGATCGCCACGCGCACGCCGCGCAGTGCCGTGAGGTCGCCCCGCACCAACAACATCACCGGCGGATCGTTGATCGCGCGAAGGCTCTCGGGATAGCGCTCGCTCGTGAGTGGAAGACCGACGACACCGAGCCGTTCCAGGTTCGCGCGCAGGTCGCGGAGGACTCGCGGTCGAAGGGGCCGTACGAGGGAGACCTGTTCGAGGGCCCGGGCGGGCTCTGCGAACTCGGCGAGCAGGGCCGCCGCGCGTTCGGGCTCGAAGGCCAGTGCAGCGTGCAGCTGCATCCAATCGTCGAACGCGCGCCGAGCTGTCGCTTCGCTCGCGTTCGGGTCGAGCACGTCCGCCTTGCGGCGGCGGTCGTTTCGGCTGGACAAAAGAGAAGCTCCCCGGGACCGGGGAGCTTCTGGATAGCGCAGTTGGATCCGAACGCGATCGAACGAAACGGATCCGCTGGTCGTTCAGGTCAGAACGCGCCCGGGAAGTGCCGGGTGGCGCCACGGACCGCGTCGCCCACCGCGAGTTCACGTCGGGTGTGTGCCACGTAGGCCACGGAGCTTTCCTCCTGAACGGTCACGACCACGAGATCCGCTACGACGCGATCCGGGGTATCGACATCGGCGTCGCGCGGACGGTCGTACTTCATCATGCCCGGATCGTAGACTTCGAGATCGGTGCCGATCTCGACGCCGTGCACCGCACCCACGTCGAGGAAGACGTAGTCCGTCGTTCCCATCAGCGTGCGGCTGGCGGGCAGGAAGACGATCTCGCCGTCGACGTCGTCTTCGGCGTACTTCACCTTGATGTCGCTCGGCGTCTGGTACCGCGGCATCACGCTGTCGCCGCGCACGGCGCCGTCGATGCTGATGCGAATCACGGCGACGCAGGTGTCGTCCGTCACTTCCGTCACCTCGGCCCAGCCGAGCACGTCGACGTGGTAGCCGATCAGCGACTTGTTGCTGGGCGAGCGCACCTCGGTGATGTTGCGGAAGAGGGTGTACTCGTCACCGACTTCGACTTCGCCCTCACCCAGACCGAAGTAGATCACGTCCTCGGAGGAAAGGAAGCGGCGATCGCTCGGCGAATCCAGGATCGAGGTCGAGGCCTCGAGCTGCACGTCGCTGACGAAGCTCATGTTCTCGCGCATCGACACGCGCATCACACGGCCGGTCTCATTGCTCTGACCCGCACCGTCCGACATGCCGACGGGAAGCTGCTCCATCTCTTCGGTGGCGAATTCGTCCATCGCCGCCATGTCGAGGAACTCGTCGTCGGCGACTTCTTCGGTCTCGAACTCCTCCATGTCCGCGAATTCGTCGAACTCGGCGGCCACGGTCTCGGCCTCGGGTTCTTCGGTCACCGCGAGCTCCGCTTCGGCCACGTAGGCGTCGGCTTCTTCGTGGGTGATCGCGCGGATCTCGGTCGATGAGATCCAGAGAACGTCGCCGGGCGTGATCACGTGTGGGTTCTCGATCGCCTCGTTGTCCTGCTGCCAGACCGAGGGCCACACCCAGGAGGTTCCGAGGTAGGCGTGCGAGATATCCCAGAGAGTGTCGCCGGGCTTCACCGTGTGGACGCGGCCGACGCGACCCTCGCCGTCGATGCCGACCGGGCCGAGCTCGACGCCGTTCACGACGATGCTGGTGCCCTCTTCGATCATGGGCTCGCTCGGACCAGCTTCGGTCATGGGCTCGTCGGTCATGGCGTCGCTCGCCGCGACCTCTTCGCCTTCGCTCCACGCTTCGTCTTCGCTGGAGTCGTCGGCCCAGGTGTCCTCTGCCGACTCGTCCTCGGCCCAGGCGTCTCCCTCGACCGTTTCGACATCGGCCTCGTGCATGGGCTCGGTCGAGTCGGCGGCCTCGTCGAGGTCCTCCCAGACATCTTCGTCGGCGGCTTCGTCGGCCACGGCGCTCTCATCAGCCACGGCGCTCTCGTCCGCCATCGCCTCGCCATCCTCGGCCCACTCGTCGCTCGCAACGTCTTCCGCGGCGGCGCCTTCGTCGAGCCCGGACAGATCCGGCGGGAACGATTGCATCGCACTGCCGGCATCGACGCGCTCGACGACGACCTCGTCGCCTTCGGCGACCGCCATCGTGGTGAGCAACGCGGCCAGCCCGGCGATGACCAGGAGCTGCAACCCAAACCTCATCGTGACCTCCAAATCGAATCTTCCGTGCGCGGTGCTCGACGGCCTGGGGTGCGACAGGCACCGGGCACGCGAGAACCACGCATCGATCCACGCAATTACGCGCTCGATCTATCGGCGATCCATGGAGGACGCTTTACGCCACGGCTCACCCACTCGGGGGGGGGCGGGTGACATCCTCCCCCTCGTGAAGCGGAGTTGCCGGTTCGTGAAGCGAGGGGTTCCAGCACCGCGACAGGTTTCCGCTCGCGGTCTTCTGGGCCCGAGGGTGGCGGGAACGATCAGCCGGCGCTCAGGCGCTCCAGCATGTTCCGCACGTCGCTCTCCCAGGGAGGCGACACCGGATTGCGTCCCGCGGCCCGCTGGGCGCGCTGCTGCGCCTCGAGATCGTCGATCGCCGTGCGCAGCACGGCGGCCGCTTTGTCGGCCGAACCGTCCGCCTCGTAGGCCAGGGCCAGGTGATGGCGCATCACGCCGAGGGCCGGGTCGTCGGCGTCGGCGTTCTCGACCGACTCCTTCAGATAGCCCACGGCGGCGCCGGTGACGCCGCGCTTGTAGAGCACCCAACCGAGGGTATCGGCCGCGTTCGCATCGTTGGGCAGGAGCGCCTTGGCGTCCTGCGCGAGGTCGAGAGCGCGGTCGAGGTCCTTGCCGGTGTCGGCCAGCAGGTAGGCGAGGTTGTTCTTCGCGAAGGCGTGGTTGTCGTCGTACTTGATCGCGTTCTCGTAGGCGCGCTCGGCCTTGTCGACATCACCCTGGGCTTCGTAGAGCAGCGCGAGGAAGTGGTGCAGCGAAGCCGACTCGGGCTGCACCTGCACCGCGCGTTCGTACGTCGCGATCGTTTCGTCGGTGCGACCGGTGAGCGAGTAGAAGCGGGCGAGCTGCTGATGCGCCTCGATGTCGTCCGGCGACACCTCGGTGGCGCGAATGAACGACTTCTCCGCCGCTTCGAGATCGCCGTCGGTGAACTGCACCATGCCGGCGAGCTGGATCAGATCCGAATCGTCGGGGCGCGCTTCGACCGCCGCGGCGATCAGGTCGCGGGTCTGCGCGTAGTTCTTCTCGTTGCCGCGATCGAGGCGGAACAGCGAGCGAAGCACCTTCTGGTTGTGCGGGCTCGTCTCGAGCACCTTGAGCAGGTGCGAGCGCGCGGTGTCGGGATCGCCGATGCTGGCGAGGGTTCGGCCGATCGCGAACTCGACCGCGGCGTCGCGCTGATCGGAGGGGACCTTGTTCAACTCCTTCAACGCGGCTTCGCGCCGACCGAGCTTGATCAGGCTCTGGGCGACCAACACGCGGATCTCGTTGTCACCCGGGCTCACCTGCAGGAAGAGGTTGCCCTGCTCGATCGCGTACTCGTGCTCGCCGAGGGCCTGATGGATCGTGGCGAGCACACGTCGCGCCTGGTGCATCGATGGATCGAGTTCGAGGGCGCGGGCCACCTGGACGCGCGCGAGGCTGTGCTCGCCGATGGTGGCCTGTGCGGAACCCAGGGCGTACTGCGCCTGCGCCCAGTCGGGCCGGCCTTCGGCCGCGGCGCGGAAGGCCTCGATGCCCTTCTGCGAGTCGCCCCTGGCGAGATACGCCTTGCCGCGCACGAACTCGGCCTGGGGCTGGAAGGGGGTCTCGGCCAGGAGGTTCTCGACGATCTGTAGGCCGTCGCGGATCTTCTCGTTCTGTTCCGAGAGATCGGCCAGGGTGCCCTTGCCCTCTTGCGAAGCGGCGCTGGCCGCGCGGAAGCCGATGTCGACGAGGAGTTCGGCGCGCCGCAGCTGGGCATCCTGACTCTCGGGCGCCACGGCGACAGCCTGCTCGGCGACTTCGAGGGCGGCCTCGAGCTTTTGCTGACCGCCGAGGTAGTGCGAGAGCACGAGGTAGGGGTTCGGGTCCTGGGGATCGATCTCGATGGTCGAGCGCAGGGTCGCCTCGGCCTGCTCGAAATCACCCTGGAACTGGTAGTAGGTCGCCAGCATGAAGCGCAGCACCGTCGACTCGGGCAGCTTCTCCGCGCCTTCGCGAAGCGTCGCTTCTCCGACCTCGGGTCGACCGCGATCGAAGTAGAAGCGGGCGAGGTTCGCGTAGCCTTCCTGCATCTGGTCTTCGTCTTCGGAGCCGTTCGCGATCGCCGACTTGAACATCTGCTCGGATTCCGCCTCGCGGGCGGGATCGACCGTCAGGAACAGGGCGAGCATCGAGTAGGCGCGGTAGTCGTCGGGGAACTTCTCGACCAGCTTCCAGTACCAGGGCTCGGCCTTCTCGCGGCCGTCCTCGAGGCCCGCGTAGTAGGCCGCGAGGGTCGAGATGTTGGTGAGATCCTCGGTGAGCTCGACTGCCTTGAGGTAGGAGGCCTCGGCGTCTTCGTCGCGCTTCAGGGCCTGCAGCGCCTTGCCCTGCAGGAGGTACCCCTGGTGGTTCTCGGGCTCCGCCTCGATCGCCTGCTCGGCCATGGACAGGGCCAATTCGGCCTCCTTCGCGATCAACGACATCGCGCCGTACGAGAGCACGGCCTCGGTGTTCGCGGGGTCGAGACGAGCGGTCTCGCTCATCTCCCAATAGGCATCGCGGGCACGGCCCAGGCTCAGGTAGGCCTTGGCGAGCTCGTAATGGGCGTTCGCGTGATTCGGATTGATCTTGAGGACGTTCTTGAACTCGATCACGGCCTCCTGGTACTGCTCCGCCTTCGCGTAGGTCTGCCCCTGTTCGTAGAAGGCGGCGATCTTCTCGTCGTCGCTCTGACAACCGGTCATCGCCGTGGTCAGCAACAGGGACATCACCGCGGCCAACCCGAAGCGGGTCGCGCCAATCGGCGAAAGTCGTCGAATCCATCCGTCACGCATGACTTCTTCCTTCTATGCCTTGCTTCTTGCGGTCGCTTGCTCGCTGCAGTCGGTCCGCTCGACCCGCTCGGTCGAGCCTCGCTCCAGCCGAGGATCGCAGGGGTTCTCGGGGAGGCGCGGGAGTCTAGCCTTCTGTTGCCGGACGGTCGCCAGTGGTTCGCGTCCCGGGCACGCGGGCTTCAATCATTCCGCTCGACGTTGGTGGCCGATTCGGGGGCGCGGGTGTCACGGTTCTTGCGCCAGCGGGGATGCACGATGCCCATGCGCTCGATCATGTAGTTGAGCTTGCGCTTGCTCACGCCGATCAACGCCGCTGCGTCCTTCTGAACGTAATCTGCGCGCTCGAGAGCGGCCTCGACCAGGGCGCGCTCGACGGTCTGCAGTGAAAGACCGCCGGGGGGCAGTTCGATCCTCCAGCTCCCGGGGTCCTGGGAACCGACGGCCTGCTCGAGGCTGAGGTGCGACGCGTCGAGCACCTCGCCCTCGCAGAGCAGTACGGCGCGCTCGAGGGCGTTCTCCAGCTCCCGGACGTTACCGGGCCAGGGATGGGCGCGTAGGGCCGCCAGGGCGTCACCCGAGAGCGGCGGCGTCTCGCGCCCGAACTCTCGCGCGAAGCGCGCGGCGAAGTGCTCGGCGAGTAGTTCGATGTCTTCGCGTCGATCGCGCAATGGTGGCAGGTGGATGGCGATCACGTTGAGGCGGTAGAAGAGGTCTTCGCGCAGGGCGCCACTCGCGAGAGCGGCGGCCAGGTCGCGGTTGGTCGCGGCGACGATGCGCGCCCGGGTCTCGATGGGGCGCGTGCCGCCGAGGCGATAGAACTCGTGCTCCTGCAGCACGCGGAGCAGCTTCGCCTGGGTGGCGGGGGAGATCTCGGCGATCTCGTCGAGCAGCAGGGTGCCGCCACTCGCGGCCTCGAAGTGCCCCACCCGCTCGCGATCAGCGCCGGTGAAGGCCCCCACCTCGTGCCCGAAGAGCTCCGATTCGAGCAGGGTCTCGGGCAGGGCCGCGCAGTTGACCTTGACGAAGGGACCGCTCGCGCGCGGTGAGTGGCCGTGGATCAGCGAGGCGACGACTTCCTTCCCCGTCCCGGTCTCGCCGCTCAGCAGGACCGTCGAACGGATGGCCGCCACGCGTGTGGCGGTCGCCACCACCTCACGCATCGCCGCGCTTCGGGCGATCAAGGCGCCGTCGGGAGTTACGAAATCGTCACTCGAACCGTCCACGCCGAGACATATCGGTCGAGAACGGATGCGCGTTTAGGAATCAGGAGATGAAGTGGTCTTCCGGCGGGATGACGTAGCGTTTTCCCTGCTGCTGAAGCCAGCCGTCTTCCTTCAGGCGCTTCACCGCGCGCGTCACGGTCTCCCGCGAGGTGCCGATCATGTCGGCGATCTGCTGATGGGTGAGAGTCGGGGTGATGCGCGAGTGATCGCTGCTTCCCTCGTCGCGCGCGATGCGCTCGAAGAGTCCCTTGGTGCGCTCCTGCACCTTCTGGAACGAAATCGAACTCGCCTGTTCTCCCGTGTCGCGCAGTCGGCGGGTCAGTTCCTGGATCACGCAGAGCGCCAGCGTCGAGCTGTTCTGCAACAGCTCCATGAAGTCGCGGCGAGAAAGCGCGAGGAGCAGCGTCGGCTCGAGGGTCGTGACACTTGCCGAGCGCGGCTGATTGTCGAGGAGGCTCATCTCGCCGAAGAAGTCACCCGCGCTGAACAGGTTCATGATCTTCTCACGACCGTCGTCGCTCGCCTTGGTGACCTTCACGCGCCCCGAGCGGATCACGTACATGTAATCGCCCGCCAGTCCCTCATCGACGATGATCGCGTCCTTGGGGAACTTCCGTTCGATCAGGTGACCCGCGAGGGTCTCGAGATCGCTGTCACTCGCTTCGCGGAAGATCGGAATCGCGCGCAGGGATTCGCAGGCTTCGCGGCGGGAAACGCTGGTGTCGGACATGGGGCCTCCCTGGTCGGGCCGCCCCGCGGATCAGGTCAGGTCGTCTCGACCCCGATCCTTGAGAGCGGCCACGATTCGCTTGACGTCACTCGCGGAAGATCGCTTTGTGACGAGGATCACATCTCCCGTATCGACCACCGCGAGATCTTCTACACCCAAAAGCGCGACCATGCGGTCTTCACTCCACACCAGGTTGTCTTTCGCGTCGATCGCGAGCAGCTCACCGGCAATCACCCGGTTGCCCGCGCGCAGGGCGGCGTCGCGACCGGTCGGCGTCCCCACGCCCAGCTCGTCGGCCAGGGAGTCCCAGGTGCCGACGTCGCTCCAGGCGAACTTCACCGGGATCGTCCAGACGCGATCGCTGCGCTCGAGAATCGCGACGTCGACCGGCAGCGAGGGCGCGCGGCGGTACGCCGAGGCCACCGCCTGCTTGTTGCGCCCGCGCGGTCGCTCGCGCAGTGGAGCCAGGGCGCGGTGGAGGTCGGGGGCGAAGCGCTCCACATCCTCGAGAAAAGACGCCGCTTCCCAGATGAACACCCCGGCGTTCCAGAGGTGTTTGCCACTGGCGAGGTAGCGCTTCGCCACCTTGAGGACCGGCTTCTCCACGAAGCGCGAAACCACGTGGAGCCCGGGGTGGCGCCTGTTCGCGCGGCGGCCGACTTCGATGTAGCCGTAGCCGGTATCGGGCCGCGTCGGTTTCACCCCCAGGGTGACGAGCACGTGCTCACGCGAGGCCGCATCGGCCGCCTAGCGAATCGCGGTCGCGAAGGCGCGCTTGTCGGGCACGTGGTGATCGGCCGGAAGGATGACGAGCACGGCTTCGGGATCGTCGGCCTGGACCCGTTGAGCGATCCACGCCGCGGCCATCGCGGTGTTGCGGCGGCGCGGCTCGACGAGCACACGACTGGCGGGCAGGCCCGCCGTCTTGCGGATCACCCCCGCGTGTTCGTGACCGCATACGATCCAGACGTTCTCTTCGGGCGCGAACGCTCGCGCTCGATCGATCGTGGCCTCGAGCAGGCTCTGCCCACCCACGACCTTGAGCAGGGGTTTGGGATGGTGCGACCGCGATGCGGGCCAGAAGCGCTCCCCTGCGCCGCCGGCCAGGACGACCGCGTGCAGATGTCGCTTGTTCATCTACCGACGCTCACGTACTCGAAGCCCGCAGCCGTCAATGCATCGGCGCGGTAGATGTTGCGCAGATCGATCATCAGGGCTTCGGCCAGCTTTTCCTTCACGCGGGGAAGATCGAGCATGCGGAACTGATTCCACTCGGTGGCGATCACGAGGGCGTCGCCCCCTTCGCAGGCCTCGTAGGCGTCCTTGCAGAGCACGAGCTGCGGGATCACCTCGCCGGCCTCGGCCATCGCCTGGGGATCGAAGGCGCGAATGGTGGCGCCGTCTTCGACCAGGTTCCGGGCGATCTCGATCGCTGGGGAGTCGCGCACGTCGTCGGTCTCGGGTTTGAAGGAGAGCCCGAGGAAGGAGATCGTCTTGCCCGCGACCGAGCCGCCGAGGGCCGCGCGGATCTTCTGGGTCACGTGGTCGCGCTGGCGCTTGTTCGCGCGGATGGTGGCTTCGACGATCTCGAAGTCGACGCCGAGTTCGCGCGCGAAGTGCGCGGCCGAGAGGGTGTCCTTCGGGAAGCACGATCCGCCGTAGCCGGGGCCGGCGTGCAGGAACTTCGAACCGATTCGCTTGTCGAGCCCCATCGCGCGCGCCACGCCCTGGACGTCCCCGCCGACGCGTTCGCAGAGGATCGACATCTCGTTGATGAAGGAGATCTTGGTCGCGAGGAAGGCGTTCGCGGCGTACTTCGAGAGCTCGGCAGTCGCCACGTTGGCGATCACGAAGGGCGTTTCGTTCAGGAAGAGCGGGCGGTAGAGATCCTTCATGATGGCCAGCGCCTGTTCGTCGCCTTCGTCGGTGCCGATCACGACGCGATCCGGGCGCATGAAGTCGCCGATCGCGGCGCCCTCGCGCAGGAACTCGGGGTTCGACGCCACGCTGAAGCGAGCGCTGCTGCCCTTGATGTCCAGCTCCTCCTGGATCCAGCGCCGCACCTTCTTCCCCGTTCCCACGGGCACGGTCGACTTCGTCACCACCACCTTGTAGCCGTCGAAGCAGCGGCCGATCTCGCGCGCGACGGCCTCGATGAATGTCAGGTCGGTGCTGCCGTCGACCGCCGCCGGCGTCCCCACGGCGATGAAGACCACGAGGGCGTTCTGCACCGCTTCGGCGGTGTCCGAGGAAAAGGAGAGCCTCCCCTCGCGCACGTTGCGGCCCACGAGGTCTTCGAGCCCCGGCTCGTAGATCGGCATCTGGCCGCGGCGCAGGGCCGCGATCTTGTCCGCATCCTTGTCGACACAGACGACCTGTACACCGAACTCCGAAAAGCACGCGCCCGTGACGAGACCCACGTAGCCCGTACCGATGACCGCAACGTTCATGAATTCACTTCCCTCTTCCCCCCGCCGGTGTCGCGGTGGTTTTCAAATCCGGGTGATCACTCCCGTGATCGGCATCCCCGTCCCCCGACTTCCACTCGGAAAACACCCCGAGGTTGCGAAGCAGTCGAACGGTGAGGAAAAAGACGATCGACAGCAGTGCGAAGGCGCTGACGAGGTCGTCGAGGATCGCGAAATACACCGCGATCGAACAGAAGCAGGCGGTCAGCGCGTAGAGAAAGAGCACCGCTCGCGTGTGAGAACCCTCGGTGTGGAGCAGGCGGTGGTGCATGTGCATCGCGTCGGCCGAGAAGATTCCGGCTCCGCTTCGCAATCGGCGGATGATCGAGAGCACGGTGTCGAGGAGGGGCACCGCCAGCGCCATCAGCGGAACCACGAAGGGGAGCACCGAGGCGCGGCGATAGCCGCCCATGTAGCCCTCGATGGCGAGGAGCGAGATGCTGAAGCCGAGGAACAATGCGCCGGTGTCGCCGAGGAAGATGCGCGCGGGCGGGAAGTTGTAGGGCAGGAAGCCCAGCGCCCCGCCGATCACCACGGCACCGTAGATCACACCGGCGGTTTGCCCCGCGGTGAGGCAGACGTAGGCCATCGTGACCGCCATGATGACGGAGATGCCGGTCGCCAGACCATCGAGCCCATCGATCAGGTTCACCGCGTTGGTGACGGCGACGACCCAGAGCACTGTCACCGAGTACGACACCCACCAGGCGAGTTGGAACGAATCCCCCGACATGGGAATGCGAAGCGATTCGATCGCGAAGCCGGCGTGATAGAGGATGCTGGCCGCGACGATCTGGCCGATCAGCTTGCTGACCGCCCCCATGCCGAAGCGATCGTCGACCACGCCGACGAGCAGGATCAGGCCGCTGGCGAAGACGTAGCCGCGAAGCCGATTGGGGGGGAGGACTTCGGGGGCGAGGTAGGTCGAGACGACGTAGAGGCCGGCGGCGACGCCGCCCGCGACCGCGAGCCCGCCGAGAAGCGGCATCTGGTCGCGGGTGCTGACCTTGCGCTCATTCGGCTTGTCCACCACTCCATAGGCGCGGGCCAGCCTCGACACGATCGGCGTGAGGAGCGCCGAAACGAGCATCGCGACACCGAGCGGGATGGCGATCAGCGAAATCGACAAAGAGGCCTCGCACGCAATCCAGGGGGATGGCCGGGTGTGTGGGCACCCGGGGATGCGAATTCGTGATCAACCCAATGCATCTCCGGGTTGAAGAGTGGATCAATAGTACCCGTAACTTTCGCGGCTGATGTCAGCCCCGTTCAAGATCATGCCGAGGATGCGCCGACGATCGAGGATGTCGAGCACGGCCCCCACCTCTTCGCGCGGCGTCACATCGGCGCGGACCACCACCACCACGCCGTCCGCGAGTTCGGACACGGTCTTCGAATCCGGCAGGCCGAGGGTGGCGGGGGTGTCGAGAATGATGCGGTCGTAGGACTGCGTCATCTCGTCGATCATCGACTTCATGCGATCGCTCGCGAGCAGCTCGGAGGGATTGTCGGGCTGTGAGCGCACGACCAGGGCATCGAGGTTCGTGCCTTCGGCGCGGATCACGGCCTCGGCCAGCGAGGCCCGACCGAGCAGGACCTCCGCGATGCCGAGATCGGGAGCCACACCGAGGGAGCGATGCACCGTGGGACGACGCATGTCGCAATCGACGAGCAGCACGCGATGTTCGGCGCGCAGGGATTCGACCACCGCGAGGTTGATCGCCGCGGTGCTCTTTCCTTCGCCGGGGTTCGCGCTCGTCATCGCCACGGTGCGAATCGGCCGTTGGGCGGCCAGCGAGTCGATGCGCCCGCGCAGCATGCGGAACTGCTCCGAGATGTAGGACTCGGGACGCAAGATGGCGATGCGGCGCTTGTTGACCTCGCCCACATCCGGAACCGGAACGGCCTTCTTCTTCTCGCGCCTGGGAATCAGGCGCTGGATCACGCCCGGCTTCTCCGCCGGCGGGGCGGTCTGCGGGGTGTGATCCCACGCGAGGGCTTCGACCGGCTCGGCCTTGTCGCCCGCGACCTTCGCCCGGCGCTCGCGCTCCGCCTTCTGCAGTGCTTCGTAGTTACCCATGAGTTCGCAACCCTCGAGGTGGCCGTGTCTCAGCGAAACAGACCGAGGAGGCCCTTCTTACGTGATCCGGTGTCGGGCATCGACGCATCGCCCTGCGCGGGTTCGGCCAGCGCGAGGGTAGCGGCAACTTCTCGAATCACCTTGGAATCGATTTGCGTGCGATCCTTGGCGTACCCCTGCAGGAGCGCCGCGTCGCACACGTTGTTGATGATGCGCGGCGTCCCCTTCGACACCTGGTAGAGCGCCTTCAGGGCCGCGCGATTGAAGATCGGTTTTCCGGTGTAGCCCGCCTTCGCGAGCCGCTCCTTCACGTAGTCGCCCATCTCGCGCGAATCGAAGGGGCGCAGGTGATGGCGCAGGGCGATGCGCTGACGCAGCTGGCGAAGATCGGGACGCGAGAGCATCTCGTTCAACTCGGGCTGCCCCACCAGCATGATCTGGATGAGCTTCGAGGTGGGTGTTTCGAGGTTCGAGAGCAGGCGGATCTCTTCGAGCATCTCGGGCGAGAGGTTCTGGGCCTCGTCGACGATCAACAGGGTTTGCTCGTTGTTCGCCAGACGCTCGATCAGATACTCGTTGAAGCGCGAGAGGTACTCGGCCTTCGACTCACACTTCTTTTCGATGCCGTACTCCTGGAACATCAACTCGAAGAAGTCGAGGGGCGAAAGGCGCGGGTTGAAGATGAAAGCCGATGCGGTGGTCGACTCGAGTTGCCCGAGCAGTGCGTGAAGCAGGGTCGTCTTGCCCGTCCCCACCTCCCCCGTGAGCAGCACGAATCCCTTGCCCGACTGCACCCCGTAGACGAGGGTCGCCAATCCCTCGCGGTGCGCTTCTCCCAGGTAGAGAAACGAGGGGTCCGGCGTCATCTCGAAGGGGCGCCGTACGAATCCGTAGTGCTCGCAATACATGGTGGGGTCGTGTTCGCTGTGAGTTCGATTCTCTGGAAATGGCCCGAAGTGCGCCTTCGCGTTAGCCGAGATTCTCATCGATACGAACGCGCAGGTTCGTGGTTTCTTGCGGGTCTTCTTCATCGCCAACGCCGCTGGCGAGGCCGCTGAGCCACGCAGGCGCGCCGTTGACGAACATGTAGGTCACGAAGCCGCCGAGCAGGCAGAAGGCCGTGACGCCCACCATCGCGAACGCTCGGACGGTCTGCGTGTGGCGACGCTTCGCCAGGTCGTCCTCGAACTGGATCGCGGGAATCACGGCCAACACCGGTATCCCGACCGACGACTGGAGATCGCGTTCCTGATGGAAGGAGGGATCGGTTCCCTCGGCCACGACGCCGACCACGACACCGACCACCAGACCGAACATCAGCCCGAGTGCCAGGATCAGCGCGCGGTTCGGCGACGAGATCTCACGGGGCGGAATCGCGGATTCGAGGATGCGGAAGCGCTCGCCGAGCTGACGTCGTTCGAGGTCGGCCTGCACCGCGGCTTCGAGGCGCAGGTTCGAGAAGCTGAGCAGACTCTGCGAGAGCTGCTCATGCTGACGATTGAAGGCCTCGAGCTGCTCGGCCACGCGTGGGGTGGCCGCGATGTTGGCGCGGAGTTCGTCGAGGTTCGCGTTGATCCGCACGACCTCCTGCTCGAGGGCCTTGACGTGAAGTTCTGCGCGTTGTCGCTCTGCAGCGGCGCTCTGTTCGGCAAACGAGTCGTACTGCTCTTCCTCTTCTGCACCAGCGAGAGCCTCTTCCGCTTCGAGGGCACGACGGTTGGCTGCAATTTCGGCGGCGAGGGCGATCATGTCGGGATGTCGCTCGGTGAACCCCTTGGAGATGAGTTCCTTTCGTTCGAGCTCGAGGGCCTTGACGCGCCGCGCGGGGGAGAGGACGTCGTCCTCGTCACCTTCTTGCATTGCCTGGGCAGCCCGCAACTGGTGCTCCCAGAACGACAGATCGCTACGTGCAACATCGAGCTGCCGCTGCGCGTAGCGGAGCTCCGACATGTCTCGCTCGAGTGTCCGCTGATTGTTTCTCAGATTCTCGGGCAGACTCGACTCGTTGTTCTCCTTGATATCCGCCAGGGCCGCATCGACCTCGACGATACGCTTCGACAGCCGAGCCTCCTCGTTCGCGATGAATTCGAGACTCGTCGAGGTCGTGCGCACCCGATTGTCGATGTGCTCCTGGATGAAATCGTTCGCGATCATCTGTGCAACATCGGCCGCTGTCTTCGCCGAAGCCGAAGTGAAGAAGATCTGGAAGGTATTGATGTCCGGGGGCCGGTTGTTCCGCATCCCCCGGGTCAACTCCGGTATCACCGGCCGCACCGCGACGTCTTCGCGCATTTCGTCGACGATTTCCTGTCGGGTCATCGTCTCCGACTCTTCCTGGTAGAGCTCCAATTCCTCGATGATGCGCGACAATCGCGTGCGGCTGAGGATCTCGGCCGTCATCAGGTTCAGGCGCTCGTTCAGATCGACTCGCGCTGCGCCGGCCTCGACCAGGCGCTCGCTCACCGTCTGTGGCTCGACGAGGAGGATCGCGCTCGCTTCGTACTCGTTCGGAAGGGCCATCGCGATCCAATAGACGGCAAGGGTGATCGACCCGGCGATTACGCTGGCCATGTAGCCGCGCCGCTTCAGCCCACCCAACAGATCGATTTGAACGCCACTCTCATTCGTCATCTTGGAACGGTCCCATGCTCTCCCGGTAGTCTGGCTAGAAGCGCAGCGCCTCCGCGTTGTATTCGAAGCGGACGATCGCCCGTACGCGATCGACGGTTCGCGAGCGAACGGCACTCGAACTCGCATCGGTTTTCTGCTGGAGGTAGTCGACGGAGAAGCCCGCCACGACTTCGGGGGTCATGCGGTATCGGACGTCCGCCGCCGCAAGCCGCTGTTCCACTTCTTCCACGAAGTCGACGCCCGTGAGATCCAACACCGCTTCGCGCCGGTTCCACTCGCCACGCAGACCCACCGTGACGCGAGAAGTGACTTGCCACCCCAATCGTGCAGCGACCTCGTCGATGATGTACGAGGTCGGCGAAAACGACACCTCCGAGTTCTCACGCCCGTACTCGACCTCCACCGAACCAGATTCGAAATCCGCGACGAAGATCGCCCGCGCAAAGTAGTTGAGATCGTTCTCGTGCTCACCATCGATCTTGCGCTTCGAGCGCAGCCACGTGGGCCCGGCGCTCGCAGTGATGCTGAACATCGGGTCGAATTGGTGACTCGCCTGAAGGAACAAGCCGTAATAATTGGTACGGGTGGGGTCTCGCTGGCGTGATTCCTCGATCTCCTGCGACGTGACGCTCACACCGGTTCCCAAGCTGGTGCGAGTCGTTACGGCGTAGGTGGTCTGCAGTCTGCCTGATGCCGATCCGACGTCCGACAAGTCCCGGTCGTCTCGATCGACCAGGTAGTAGCCGCCGTCGAGTGAAACCGTCCCGCGCTGGCTATAGCTGTAACGGAGGCCCAGATTCGCGTCATTCCGCAAGACCTGCTTCCGGCGGTCGTTCGGATCGAGATCGACCGTCGTACCATCCGTGATATCCCGATCCGCGTCCGAGTCGACGGACAGATTGTTGCGCGCATCGAGTGTAATTCGGCTCGTCAGACGGAACTCGCCGTTCGCCCCAAGGTACTGGATGAACTTGTTGGCCCGTTCGCCATCGGTGTACGTCGTGTATCGCGGCAGATATTGGAGCGTGGCTTCGTACTTCGCGTCTCGCCGGTCGAAGCGAAGCCGGGGTCCGATCTGGAACACGACTGCATCGACCTTGTCGGATTCGACGTTGTTCACGTTGTCGTTGTATCGGGTATTGGTCGTCACGCCGAACTTGAATTCGTTCTCCGCAGCAATCGCCGGGAGGGAAACGGACAGCAGCAGCATGTACAGCAGGAACTTTCGCATCGTTCTTCCCTGTTCGGTTTTCGAGTCGGGACCGGACTCTCCGGGCCCGCCGTTCTATCGAGCCGGCCGAACGGCTCAGTTCTCGACGATCACGGTGTCGCCAGCCTTCAATAGGATGTTGGATTTCGGCGCCTTTCCCGCGAGGTAGGCACCGTAGTTGAAGACGTACTCGACGATGCCGCCCTGGGTCTTTCGCAGGACGCGCACGTTGTTCTTCTTTGCCCAGATGGTGAACCCGCCCATCGTCGCGATGGCTTCGAGCACGCGCATCTCCTGGCGAAGCGGAAGCGCCCCGTTGCGCGCGACACCCTCCCCCAGCAGGTAGACCGTCTGGCTGTTCATCTCGCGCACGACGACGGTGACGTCCGGCGCAGCGATGAACTCCGAGAGCGCCTCGGTCAGGACTTCCTTCAACTCCTGCGGCGTGAGTCCCTCGGCCTGCACGTCGTCGACCAACGGGACCGAGATCTTGCCGTCGGGCCGCACGGCACCCTCGACGCTGAGCTCCGGGTTCTTCCAAACCGAGACGACGAGGACGTCCGTCACGCCGATCACGTACGGCTTGCGCTCGCCGGCCACGTCTTCGGGCGGGGGCGGGGGCGAGGGCGTCGCGCACGCGGAGAGCAGCGCCGCAAACACGATGCCCAGAAGGCTCGCGCGGCGGAAGAACGAACTTCGAACCGAGACCATCTTCACCTCTATCGCCCCTCGCTCAGCCCGTTCTCTTTCATCTTGTAGAGAAGGGCCTTGTAACTGATCTGTAGTCGCTCGGCGGCTTCCTTTCGGTTCCACCTCGTTTGCTGAAGCACCTTGTCGATCACGCGCTTTTCGGCGATCTGGGCCGCGCGCTTCGAAATCGCCTTCAGGTCGACCCCGCCCGAGAAGTCGACGCCGAGGGCGTCGAGATCGAGGCCGACCTCCCCGGCTTCCGGGCTCTCTTCCGGGGGCTTGCCGCGCAGGGCGATCTCCTGGAGCACGGTCTGTTCGTTCCCGAGCACCACCATGCGCTTCACCATGTTCTCGAGTTCGCGCACGTTGCCGGGCCAGTGGTATTCGGACATCACCTTCATGGTCTCGTCCGAGAGTTCGCCCATGTTCTTGCTGTACTGCTCGTTGTACTTGGACAGGAAGTGACCGACGAGCAGTGGCAGGGCGTCGATGCGATCGCGCAGCGGCGGGAGGTTCACCGTCACGACGTTGAGGCGGTAGTAGAGGTCTTCGCGGAAGCTGCCCTCGCGCACCGCCGCCTCGAGGTTGCGGTTGGTCGCCGCGAGGATCCGGGTATCGACCCGCACGTCGCTCTCACCGCCGAGACGCGAGAATTCACCGTCCTGCAACACCTGCAGGAGCTTGGCCTGCAGGCCGGGATGCATTTCGCTGATCTCGTCGAGGAAGATCGTGCCGTGGTTCGCGTACTCGAACTTGCCGAGCTTGCGCCGCAGGGCTCCGGTGAAGGCGCCCTTTTCGAAGCCGAAGAGCTCGCTCTCGAGCAACTCGCTCGGAAGCGCAGCGCAGTTCACCTTCACGAAGGGATAGCTGCGGCGGCCCGACAGGCTGTAGAGACCGCGAGCGACGAGTTCCTTGCCCGTCCCCGATTCGCCGCGGATCAACACCGTGATGTCGGTATCCGCGACCTGCTCGATCATGTTGCGCACTTCGAGCATCTTCGGGTTGTCGCCGAACAGGCCGAGCACGTCTTCCGACTCGTTGCGCACACGACCGCGCAGTTGCTCGACCTCTTCCTTCAATGCGTGCTTTTCGAGGGCCTTTTGAAAGGCGAGTTCGAGTTCCTCGACCTCGAAGGGTTTGCGCAGGAAGTCGGAGGCGCCGAGCTTCATCGCCTCGACGATGGTGCGCGCCTGCCCGTGACCCGAGAGCATGACGACTGGCACTTCGGGGATGCGCTGCTTGAGCAGGCGAAGGGTTTCGAGGCCGTCCATGCCCGGTAGCACGGCATCGAGGGTGATGATGTCTGGACGCGATTGATCGAGGGTCGCGAGTGCCTCTTCCCCATCGCCCACCGCGGTCACGTCGTACCCCAGTCGCATTGCGAGCGTCTCGAGGTAGTCGCGGATCCCCGGGTCGTCGTCGATCACCAGAACTCTGAACCGCTCGGCCATAGCTACCTGCTTCCTTCACTGCTGCCACGGGATGCTTCGGGTCGCTTCCCACGCGATCGAACGATTCCGCTCGCTCGGCATTCCGCGCCCCCGCCCGTTGTGCGAGGGCCGTGCCAACGACGGCTGTTGAAGGGAAACCCCGTTCGGATCCGCCTCATCCCCGCCGGTGGGTGAACTCTTTCTCGCAGTGTGGAATAGTTTTCCCCATTTAGGAAGAGAAATCTCTCTTGGGAATTCGATTTCCATTCATCGGCGCCGCGAGGGCAATGCTGTTCCCATTTTCGCACTCGATCACCACACCCGGGCGGCAGATTTGAGGCAAAACCGTGGCGACAGACCAACGCATGACACTCGATGGAAAACCGTAGGCGTATCGGCAGCTGCTGCGTGCAACCTGCGTGTTTTCCACGACTCGGGTTCAGTTCCCCTGCCGGTTTGTGAGACTCCCCACCGGGAACCCGGGATTGTGGGGTAACCGGCTCAACCCTCGGGGAGGGCGGCCCGGTGGAGCACGAGATCGCCGCGGATTTCGACGCGGGCCACCCTGGCGCTGATCGCACAGGCCAAGCCCCGAGCGAGTTCGAGGGAGGCCCCGTTCCCGCCCCCGCTGATCGTTCCGCGACCCCGTTCGCACAGCAGGATCTCGAAGCCACCGCGGTTCGACTCCACGTAGTCGCCGCGAATCTCGAGGCGCGACAACTCGAAGGCTTCGGCGGGAGTCGCATAGACCCATTCACCCGCCGCACGCTCGACGGGGTCGACCCGGCTGGGTGCGCGCTCGCCGAAGTCGAGGACTTCGAGCAGTTCGTCGACATCGACGTGCTTGGGGGTGAGCCCCCCGCGCAAGACGTTGTCGGAGTTGCCCATCAACTCGAGGCCCGCTCCGGCGAGATAGCTGTGGAGTACCCGGGCCGGCAGATAGATGGCCTCGCCGGGTTCGAGGTGCACGAGGTTGAGCAACAACGGCGCGATGGCGCCCGCGTCCCCGGGATGGGTGCTCGCGAGTTCCACGACCCAGGCGTCGCGCGGACCCGCGCCACGGTCTCTACACCGCTCCACCAGATCCGCGAGCCAGCCCCCGGCCGGCTCGCGCCACAGCGCCTCGAAGAACGATCGCAGCACCTCTTCACCATCGGCTTCGAGAGGCGCCGCCAGGGTCTGCAAGTGCTCGCATCCGAGTTCGGCGAGATCGCTCGCGATGTCACGGGCAGGGCGAAAACCGACGAGCGCATCGAAGGGGGTGAGGGCACACAGCAGTTCGGGCTTCGGATTCGGGTCGCGGTAGTTGCGGTGGGGCGCCTCGAGCGGAATGCGCGCGCCCTCTTCTCGCTCGAAGCCGCGCCTGGCCTGCCGGGCGTCGGGATGCGCCTGAAGGGAGAGGGGAGAACCCGCCGCGAGGATCTTGAAGAGGAAGGGAAGTTCCGAACCGAAGACGTCGACGCTCTTGCGCCCGAGACGACCTTCGGGGTCTTCGGCGATCCAGTCGGAGAGCGGCGCCCATCCCTTTTCGAGTCGCACGAGCGACGGCGCCGAAGCGTGCGCACCCAACCACCACTCGGCCTCCGGGCCGTTCCGGACTTCGGCCGCGCTCAGCGGCCTTGGATCGAAGCCCAGCCAACGCGAGATGAAGTCGGGCGAGCCCCAGGAGTAGTCGCGCAGGCTTCCGCGGAGTTCGACGATTTCTGTCAACTCGGTCAAGGCGAGCCACCGTCCGATCTACCAGTTCGATCTACCAACAGATACGCGTTGGCCCCGGCCTTACTCCGCTTCGAGCCCGCAGTCGCGAATCTTCTGGAGCAGGGTCTTGTAGCTCACGTTCAGGAGCTTGGCTGCCTGCTTGCGGTTCCAGCTGGTGCGTGCGAGCACGCGCTCGATGGTCTCGCGCTCGGCCTGTTGTGCCATGCGGCGGCCGACTTCGCGAAGCGGAACGTCCCCCGCCGTCTCTTCGATTTCTTCGAGCAGCGACTGCAGGGCCGAGCGACCGACCGGCCCGCCCGCTTCACGCCGCTCGATCTCGGCGAGGATCGACTCTTCGCTCTCGAGGACCACGATGCGCTTGATCATGTTCTCGAGTTCGCGGATGTTGCCCGGGAAGGCGTAGCGCTCGAAGGCGGCCAGCATGGTGGGCGACAGCGTTCGCAGCGGGCGCCGATAGCGCGCGCTGTAGCGCGCGAGGAACGATTCGCACAAGCCCTCGATCTCGTCGCGACGCTCGCGCAGGGGCGGGATCTGGATATTCACGACGTTCAGGCGGAAATAGAGATCCTCGCGGAAGTCGCCGTCGCGCACCATCTGCACGAGCGGGCGATGCGTCGCACACACCACGCGCACGTCGACCTGGATCTCCTTGTTGCCGCCGAGGCGGGTGAACTCGCGGTCCTGCAACACCTGCAACATCTTCGCCTGCAGACCGGGACTCATCTCTGCGATTTCGTCGAGGAAGATCGTGCCGTGGTTCGCGATCTCGAAGCGACCGGGCTTGCGGGTATTGGCCCCGGTGAAGGCGCCCTTTTCGTAACCGAAGAGTTCGCTCTCGAGCAGGTCCTCGGGAAGCGCGGCGCAATTGACCTTGACGAAGGGTTGTTCGCGACGCGAGGAATGCTGATGCACCGCGCGCGCAACGATCTCCTTGCCGCAGCCACTCTCGCCCTGGATCAACACAGTGACGTCGGTGCCCGCGATCTGGTCGAGCACCTCGCGCACCTTGCTCATCGCCCCGCTCGTCCAGACGACGTTCGACGGATCGGCCACGTCGTTGATCTCGGTGTTCGCGAGCAGATCCGCTTCGCGATCCGCGCGTTCGAAGATCGCGGCGAGAGCCGTGTCGAGGTCTTCCTCTTCGAAGGGCTTGTTGAGGTAGTCGACGGCCCCGAGCTGCATGCACTCGACGATCGACGAAGCACGACCGACCACCGAGAGCATCACCACGGGAAGATCGAGGTTGAAGGCGCGGATACGCCGCAGGGTCTCGATGCCATCGATCCCGGGCATCATGATGTCGAGCAGGATGGCGTCCGGTGCTGCGCCCCCTTCGAGGAGCGCGAGCGCACTGCGACCGTCTTCCGCCGAATCCACCTCATAGCCCTTGGCTTCGAGGAGGTGTGCGAGGTACGTCCGGATCCCCTCGGCGTCATCGACGACGAGGATGCGACGCCGCGCCGGGGGCTCCGGGGACTTGCGGCTCTTTCGCTGTTTGGCGCGACCTGCCATGAACCTCTATTGCCCCCCTCGCGACCGCACGCCGCGTGCGGGGATCCAAAAGTGAAAGCGACTCCCTCCCTCGGGTGCCGCTTCCACGCCAATGCTACCGCGATGGGCTTCCAGGATGCGCCGGCAAATCGCGAGACCGAGCCCGACCCCGCTGGCCTGCTCGCCGCGCCGACCGCGCACCCAGGGCTCGAAAATGCGCTCGCGGTCGACCTCGGGGATCCCGGGCCCCTGGTCGCGGACCGCCACCTCGATGCCGGAAACGTCGCGCAATGTCACAGCCCGCGCTTCGACCCGGATCTCACTGCCGGGCTTCGTGTACTTGATCGCGTTTCCGACCAGGTTCGTCAGGACCTGCTCGATTCGCATCGGGTCGAAGTGGGCGTCGGGGAGATCGGATTCGATCGCCAGCTCGACCCCGATGTCGTTCTCCTCGAAGGCCGGCGCGAAGAACTCAGTGACGTCGCGGATGAGCTTCTCCACGGCCCGACATTCGAGGCGCAAGCAGATCGCCCCGCTCTGGTCGTGGGAGGCATCGAGCAGATCGACGACCAGCTCGTTGAGCCGTTCGCAGCTGGTGCGACTGGCTTCGAGGTAGCGGCGTTGATCGTCGTTGATTTCGCCCGCCTGTTCGGAGAGCAGGAGCTTGCTGTAGCCCGAGATCACCGTGAGGGGCGTGCGCAGTTCGTGACTCAGGATCGCGATCAACTCGTCGCGGTCCTGCTTGATTTCCTTGTTCGCGCGCTCGAGGCGATCGAAGTCGCTGCGCCGGGACGCTCCCGAGTGGGTGCCCCCCGGCAGGTCGGTGAGCACGCAGAGTTCGAGGCGGTCGTCGCCCGCGGAGGTCAGATCAGCCGGCAGCCGGAGACGTTCCACGCGCACGATTCGCGGCAGCGCATCGCCTTCGCGCCGACTCGGCAGCGCGAGGATCTCACCGCCGGGCCCTTCGTCGACCGTCACACCGCACTTGCGCAGCGCCTTGTCGAGAACCGCACCCATGAGTGTGGGTGCGCCGGCATCCTCCAGGCGTTCCGCTGCAGCGGCGCTGGCCCACACGATCTTTCCGTTGCGGCAGATCAGCGCTGCGGAGGAATGCACGCACGGTTGCCCCGACGCGTTCTCTTCGCGATTCGCCATGGCCGTGCCGGACATCGATCCTCCAGAGATCCCATCGCGCAAATCAATGCGCCAGCACACCGTGGTATGTTCCTGCGCTTCGGGTGCGAGAGGGGTGCCTGTGGTCTCATCGCCTCGGCGCCGGGCGTTCTTTAACGCCATGCCGGCGCACACCCGGCGCGATGCGCACCCGATGTGCAACGATCGTTCAGGGAAATGCACGGCGATGGCGACGGGCGGAAAGGCGGCAAGAAAGCCGGCGAAGAAGCAGAGCGACTCGGTGAAGCGCCGCATGGCGCAGCTCGCCGATGAACTCGAGCAGCACAACCGGCTCTACTACCTCGAAGACCGCCCCAGCATCAGCGACGCCGAATACGACGCCCTGTTCCGCGAGCTGCAGGCCCTCGAGGCCGAGCATCCCGAGCTCGTCCTCGCCGAGTCACCGACCCTTCGGGTGGGCACGCCCCCCGCCGACGGCTTCGAGACCCACGCCCACCTCTCTCCGATGCTCTCCCTCGACAACGCGATGGACGAGGCGGAGATGCGCGCCTTCGTCGATCGCATCGCGCGGATGCTCGACCGGAGCGACCCGATCCCCCTGGCCGCCGAACCCAAGCTCGACGGCGCCGGGGTCGAACTCATCTATCGCGGCGGGAAGCTCGAGCGCGGCCTCACCCGCGGCGACGGCACGGTGGGCGAGGATGTCACCGCGAATCTGAAGCACGTGCTCTCGATACCGCTCGAATTGAAGTCCGGCTCTGCCAAACCCGCGGCGGCGGTCTCGATTCGCGGCGAGGTCGTACTCCCGATCGCCGCCTTCAAGCGTTTGAATCAGCGCCGCATCGAACGCGAACTCGAACCCTTCGCGAACCCCCGCAACGCCGCCGCGGGAGGCCTGCGGCAACTGCACGAGATCGACACCGAGCGGCTCCGCTCCCTCGAGTTTCGCGCCTATTCCGTCGCGGACGGTCGACCCGGGAGCCTCGCCAGCCAGAGCGAAGTGCTCCACTGCCTCGTAGCCTGGGGCTTCGTCGTGTCCCCCGAGTGCGCGGTGTGCGACGACATCGACGCCGCGGTCGCCTACCACGAGAAACTCCTCTTGAAGCGAAGCGAGCTACCCGTCGAGATCGACGGCACGGTCTTCAAGGTCGACGACCTCGCCCTGCAGGAAGAGCTCGGCACCCTCTCCCGCTCTCCGCGTTGGGCCGTGGCCTTCAAGTTCCCGCCCGAGCAGGCCACCACCACCCTGCTCGACATCGAAGCCCAGGTCGGGCGCACGGGAGCGCTGACCCCCGTCGCCAAGCTCGATCCCGTCCGCGTCGGCGGCGTCACGGTCTCGAACACCTCCCTCCACAACCAGGACGAAATCGATCGCAAGGATCTGCGCATCGGCGACGAGGTCGTGGTGCAGCGGGCCGGCGACGTGATCCCCCAGGTGGTGCGCGTGCTGCTCGATCGTCGCAAGACGGGCAAGGACGCTCCGCGCCTGTACCGACTACCCGAAACCTGCCCGGTCTGCGGCGACGAGACGATCCGGCTGGTCGACGAAGCGGTCACCCGCTGCCCCAACATCGACTGCCCGGCGCAGCTCAAGAACAACGTCTGGCACCTCGCGAGCCGCGGGGCCCTCGACGTCGACGGTCTCGGCGAGAAGCTGATCGAACAACTCGTCGACCTCGGTCACGTGAAGCGGCTCTCGGATCTCTTCGACCTCGACCGCGACACGCTGATCGGCCTCGAACGCATGGGCGAGAAATCGGCCGACAACCTGCTCGCCAGCCTCGACAAGGCGAAGGAAACCACCTTCGCGCGCTTCCTGATCGCCCTCGGCATCCGCCACGTGGGCGCCACCATCGCAGAGCTTCTCGCCGACGGCTTCGGCGACCTCGCGAGCCTGCTCGAAGCGAAGGAAAGTGACATCGCGGCCGTCGAGGGCATCGGCCCGACGATCGCCGAGAGCGTCGCCAGCTTCTTCGCCGATCCCCGCAACCGCGCCGAGGTCGACCGCCTGATCGGACTGGGCCTGCGCTGGAAGGCGCCGAAGAAGCGTTCCGCGAAGTCCACCGCGGACGGAGCGCTGGCGGGCAAGACCTTCGTGCTCACGGGCACCCTCTCCCAGCCCCGCGATCACTTCAAGGAACGCATCATCGACGCCGGCGGCAAGGTGACGGGTTCGGTCTCGAAGAAGACCGACTACCTCGTGGCCGGCGAGGCCGCAGGCAGCAAGCTCGCCAAGGCCCAGAAACTCGAAGTGCCGGTGCTCGACGAGGCCGCGCTGCTGGAAATGCTCGGGTCGGACTGAGAGGGCCCCAGTCCAACCCGAGTCGATCCGTTCGCTGCTTTCTAGAAGAGCGTGTAGATGAACGGTGCGGCCGCTGTGCCGCCGAGCATCACCAGGACGCCGAGCCCGAGGATCGACACGATGATGGGCGCGAGCCACCACTTCTTGTTGTCCTTCAAGAAGTCGACGAACTCGCCCACGAGGCCCGTACGCTCGCCTTCGGACTGCGCTGCGAAATCGTTGTTGTCGTTGCTCGGTTGATCGGACATGACGTTCTCCATACGACCGTGGTGGGACGGTCGCTCGATTCTAGAACTGGCGGAAATAATGCTCACTCGGCCGCGGCGGGCGGCTGTCGTGCCAATAGGTCTCGGCCTCGGGATCCCACTTGCGATCGAGGGGGTCGTGGCCGACCAGGCGCATCACCAGCCCCGTCGGCGTGATGATCAGGAAGTATAGGAACCCCATGATGAGGTAGGAGAGCACGAACCCGATCGGGTAGGTGAGCACGGCGAGCCCGACGTAGACGGGCTGGACCGCCTTCGGAAAGACCAGACCCATGATCCCCGAATACGCGGCGAGGCCGATGAAGGTGTTCACCACGTAGGGTTTCGCGGCCCCGAGCCCCATTGCGAAGATCAACCACTCGTAGTGGGCGATCGTCGCCACGAAGCCGAAGCCGAGTACCGCGATGAAGCCGAAGTTGCGAAGGGTCTTCGCATCCGGCTTCCAGTTCATTTCGATCATCTGTGCCATGTCGGTTCTCGTCTCGCTAGCCGGGATCAGTCGAGGGCGAACTCGGTGAGATAGGCCTCGAGGTCGATCTCACGCGCGTTCGGCTGGTCGTTCTTGAGCAGGATGAAGTTCTCGAGCACCAGCACGTCCATATTGGTGTGCATGAAGCAGCGGTAGGCGTCCTCGGCGTTGCGCACGATGGGCTCGCCGCGCACGTTGAAGCTCGTGTTGATCAGCACGGGGGAGCCCGTCTGGTCCTTGAACTTGTCGATGATCCCGTAGAAGCGCGGGTTGCGTTCCTTGTCGATCGTCTGCACCCGGGCCGAGTAGTCGACGTGGGTGATCGCGGGTACGACGCTGCGCAGCTGCTTGAGCTTGTCGAGGCCCTTCTCGCCGTGATCCTCGGTGTTGAGGCGCTTGTCGTCCTTCACCGGCGCCACGAGCAGCATGTAGGGGCTGTCTTCCATCGGGCGCATCTCGAAGTACTCGTCGACGTGCTCGTGCATCACCGCCGGTGCGAAGGGGCGGAAGGATTCACGGAACTTGATCTTCACATTCATCACTTCCTGCATCTTCGGCGAGCGCGCATCGCCGATGATCGAGCGCGCGCCGAGGGCGCGGGGGCCGAACTCCATGCGACCGCAGACGTGGCCCACCACGTTCTCTTCGGCGATCAACTCGGCCACGCGCTCGCACAGCTTGTCTTCGTCGGGAAGGTGCTGATAGACGGCGCCCACCGAGTGGAGATAGGCCTTGATGTCCTCTTTGCTCTCGCGCCCGCCGAGGAAGGAGCCGAACTGGCTGTCCTTGCCCTCGTTGTTGCGTTCGTTGCCCAGTAGCTGGTGCCAGACGAAGAGCGCCGCACCGAGAGCCCCGCCTGCATCACCAGCCGCCGGCTGGATCCAGACGTTCTCGAAGGGGCCTTCGCGCAGGACCTTGCCGTTCGCCACGCAGTTGAGCGCCACGCCCCCGGCCATCACCAGGTTCTTCGAACCCGTGATCTCGTGCGCGGTGCGCGCGGTGCGCATCACGACCTCTTCCGTCACGGCCTGGATCGATGCCGCGATGTCCATCTCGCGCTGGGTGATCTCACTCTCGGCCTGACGCGCCGGCCCGTCGAAGAGTTCTTCCATCTTCGGCGAGGTCATCACGTCGTCGTGGCAGTAGGCGAAGTAGTCCATGTCCATCTTGAACGAACCGTCGGCCTTGAGGTCGAGCAGGTTGTCCATGATGCGATCGCGGTAGATCGGCTCGCCGTAGGGCGCGAGGCCCATCAGCTTGTACTCGCCGCTGTTCACCTTGAAGCCGGTGAAGTAGGTCATGGCCGAGTAGAGCAGGCCGATGGAGTGCGGGAAGCGCATCTCCTTGAGCATCGTGATCTCGTGGCCCTGGCCCTTGGCGATCGAACCGGTGGCCCACTCACCCACGCCGTCCATCGTGAGCACGGCGGCTTCATCGAAGGGCGAGGGAAAGAAGGCGCTCGCGGCGTGGGACTGGTGGTGCTCGGTGAAGACGAAGCGACCCTTGTACTTGCCCTCGAGGCCGGCGTCGAGTTCGCGGGGGGTGTGGAGTTTCTCTTTCAGCCACAGCGGAAGCCCCATCATGAAGAGCTTGAAGCCGCGCGGCGCCACCGCGATGTAGGTCTCGAGGATGCGATCGAACTTCAGCAGCGGCTTGTCGTAGAAGGCGACGAGGTTGAGATCCTCGTGCGCGATACCCGCTTCTTCGAGGCAGTAGTCGATTGCGTGCTTGGGAAAGCGGTGGTCGTGCTTCTTGCGCGTGAACCGCTCTTCCTGGGCCGCCGCCACGAGCTTGCCGTCCTGCACGAGGCAGGCCGCACTGTCGTGGTAGTACGCCGAAATCCCCAGGATGTTCATGTGGTACTCCGTCCCCGTGTTCTCGCGTCTTCGATCGAAACTGCACACCCGAAGGCGTCTGCGGCTCGCCGAGCCCGCCGCACGCCTGAGTGCCGGGTAAGTGGCCAACGCGGCCCATTAGGGGTCGCGAATTGTGAGCAAACGCCACCCGGATCACAAGACCTCACATCGGTGCAACGCATCACCAATAAAGGGAAAACCCACTTCGCGCGCAGGAACGCGTCAGCCTCGCTCCGGGGTGGTGCAAGACGCGGCAGAAGAGAGTCGCAACCCCGCAGCGAGCGCTCACGCCTGCGCAGGATGGGAAAGGGCCGTTTCGCGCACGACACACGCGCGCGCGAAGCGAAGCTGCCGGGCGGTGAGGTCGCGCGAGGGATCAGGAAGCGCGTTCGCGGAAGACGATGCGACTCGAAGCCAGCGCGCCGGCTTTTCCCACCAAAGTGTCGCGCTCTGCAGCCTCACCGAAGCGCGGGAACCAGGGTCGGCGCTCGATCTGCCAATCGACACCATTCGGCAACTCCAGCGACAACGCCGTGCCGCTGCGAAGTCGCAGATGTGCGGCCCGCCCCTCTCGGTCGAGTTCGAGGGCTTCGACATCGGGCCCCATCGGCAGGAAGAGGCGAACCGTCCCGCCCTCGCCTTCGATGCGATCGGCGATCTCGACCTGTGAAGGTCGAACGGAAAAGTGTCGTTCGTGGCTCGTCTTCGGAAGCGACCAGGGAGAACAACTCGCGCGAAGCTCGGCGTCGTCCGCGGCGACCACACGACAGTTCGCCCTCCCCCCGACGCGGTGGGCACTCCAGATCTCACTCTGTTCCTGGTCGCCGAGTTGGATCGTCGCGTGAGACGAAGTGGCGCGGCTGGCTTCGCGCAGGGGTCCGGGGATGTACTCCGAAACGCCTGTATCGCTGATCACCCGCTCGTCGCCGTAGGAGAGTTCGAACGAGAGCGCGTCGCAGTGGGCATGCCCCGGCTGATGACTCGGCGCGGGGGGGCCCGTCGTCGCGATCAGCGTGAAGGCCCCCGCTTCGAGGCGATACACGCCGGCATCCACCAGCTGTCCCGACGCCGGCGCACGAGCATCGACTCCGAGGGACGCCGCGTAGTCGCTCAGGACCCGCGGTGCATGCGCGATGTCGAAAGCCGCGTCGCCGAGGAGCGCGATCTCGCCGTCGGGATGGGTCCACACCGCGTGCGCGCCGAGCATTCGCGCCGCGGCATCCTCCAGGGCTTGCACCAGGGCCTGCGGCGCGCGCCCTTGCGAGGCCAGCGCGACGTTCAACAGATCGAGCACGTTCTCCAACAAGAGAGCGTGGTACATCGGGCTGCGCTCGACGTGGGAACCATCGGACAGGATCTGGCGCTCGAGTTCGCGGCGAAGCAGGGGTTCGTGCCCCAACCAACGCGCCGCGTGCGACCCCTCGAAGAGCACTCCGGCGAACACCAGGCCCAGCAGGTTCGAGAACAGGTGATTCGCCTGCAGGCGGTACTCGAGACGACCCGCGAGCGCTTCGGCCTGCTGGGCGAGGGAAGCGTGGAGCGTCTCGCGCTCCTGCGCGCCGAGCACGAGTGCGCCGGGGGTCAGGATGAGCTTCCCCCAGGAGAGGATACGAAGGGAGATCGGGTGCGGGGCCCAACCGTAACTGCGCTCGCAGTGCTCGATCCAATCGAGGATCAGGCGCGTGCGAGCAGCGGGGTCGACGCCCGGGCTGCGCGCCCAATCGAATTGATGCAGATGAAACGCCCACAGCGGACCGAGTTCGTCGAACTGCCAATCGATAGCCCCCCCGAAGCGGTGCTTGCGCCGAATCAACTCGAACCCGGCTTCGCCGTCGAACTTCGCGTGCGGCGGCGCGGGGAGGAAGGGTGCGGTCGCGCCCTCGATCGCCATCGGCGGCGCGGCCCCTCGCGGCGGACCGGGGCGCCCTTCTTCCTGGAGCACGTGGCGAAGCTGGGCGGCGAGTTGCACCGGTCGGTAGTGACGCAGGGTGCGGAGCAGACGCGGGAGGTGTTGCGGCTTCACGTGCCGCCCTCGCTGCCTTCGCGCCGTTCGTCCTTCACTTCCTGCACCCGGGCGTAGACGCGTTTGCGCGGAAGCGAGGTTCGCGGGGCGAGTTCGGCCACGATCTCGCGATGGCGCTTGCCCGCGTCGAGGGCCGCCTCGATCTCGCGATCGAGAGCCTCGGCGTCGAGCGGGGCGACCTCTCCGGCGGCGCGCGCTTCCCGATCGGCGACTTCGCCCCGGGCACCGTCGAGCACGATCGTGCACTCCCCTTTGACGCCCTCGGCGAAGTGCTCCGCCAACTCGGCGCAGCTTCCCCGCGCGACTTCCTCGTGACGCTTGGTGAGTTCGCGCGCCACACACGCCCGGCGTTCCGGAAAGCGGGTCGACAACTCGAGCAGGCGCTCGTGCAGGCGGGCGGGCGAGTCGAACATCACGAGCGTTTCGGATCGCGCGCGGTACGACTCGAGCACGGCTTCCCGCGCACCGGCCACGCGGGGCAGAAAGCCGAGGAAGGCAAACGGGGCGACCTCGAAACCGGCGACCACGAGGGCGGAGAGTACGGCGGAAGGACCTGGCACGGGCTCGACGACGTGTCCCGCCTCGATCGCCGCTGCAACCACGCGCGCACCCGGATCCGAAACCAGCGGGACCCCCGCGTCCGACACGAGCGCCACGCTGTGGTCGGAGGCGAGCGCATCGAGCACGGCCTCGACCCGCGAGGCCTCGTTGTGCTCGTGCAACGACACCGGCCGCCGATCGATCTCGAAGCGATCGAGCAGGATCTGCGTTCGCCGGGTGTCTTCGGCGTAGAGCGCGTCGACTTCGCGCAGCACGCGCAGTGCCCTCAAGGTCACGTCCTCGAGGTTGCCGATCGGCGTCGCCACGACATACAGGGTGCCCATCAGCTAGCTTGCCCCTCCCCGGTCCCGGGGAAAGCTCGAATGCCCGAAGATCCGCGCCGCGACCCCGGCCGCCAGCAGCTGGGGCGAGAAGGCGAACGCCGTGCCGCCAACTACCTCGAAGCGCAAGGGTATCGCATCGAAGATCGCAACGTTCGCGTGGGCGGGGTCGAGATCGACCTGATCGCACGCCGCGGACGCACCGCGATCTTCGTCGAGGTGAAGACCCGTCGCGGCGGACGACACGGCGGGCCATTCGCTGCCATCGACGCCCGCAAGCGCGCGCGCATGCAACGCGCGGCGATCGCCTGGCTCTCGAACCGCAGGCGACACATTGCCAACGTGCGCTTCGACGTCGTGGCGGTTCACGTCGAAACAAGCGCGCACGACCGCAGCCAACGCTGGCGGATCGAGCACTGGCCCGCGGCCTTCGACGCGAACGACTGAAGCGCGAACGCCGAAAGCGAACGCTCCCGCTGCCCTATTCGGCCGACTCGGCCTTCTTCGCGGCCTTCGCGGCGGCGCGGGCGGCCTTGGCCTTCTTGCCGCGCTTCTTCTTCGTCTTGCCGGCGCCAGCGGCGCCCTCGCCCGCCGCCCGACGCTCTTCTTCCTCGGGGGAGATGAGGTGCGAGACGTCGCGCACCTTCGAGTGCAGGCGGGCCTTCTTGCCCGTGAGGTCGCGCATGTAGTAGAGGCGCGAGCGGCGCACGAAGCCGCGGTTCATGATCTCGAGCTTGGTGATCAGCGGCGACTGCACGGGGAAGACGCGCTCGACGCCGACGCCGTTGCTCACCTTGCGCACGGTGAAGGTCTCGCCGTGGTTCGCTCCGCGGCGGCGGAGGCAGAGGCCCTCGAAGACCTGGACGCGTTCCTTGTCGCCCTCGCGGACCTTCACGTGCACGCGCACCTGGTCGCCGACCCGGAAGGGCGGCAGATCGCGGCGCAGGGAATCTTTTTCGATGAAGTCGAGGCGGTTCATTTTGGCTTCCTCGTGTCGTCCTTGATGTTCGACGCAGGCGTGTCCGATCTGTCCGATTGATCGTCCCGATCGCTTTTTCGATCGTCTTTTCGATCGACCAACAGATCCGGCCGTCGTTCCCGCGTCCATTCGATTGCGCGTTCGCGACGCCAGCGTTCGATCTCCGCGTGGTGACCCGAGCGGAGAATCTCCGGTACCTCGAGGCCGCGAAAAATCGGCGGCCGAGTGTACTGTGGTCCCTCGAGAATTTCCTGCGTAAATGACTCTTTTGCCACGGATTCTGCGTTTCCGAGCAGGCCCGGAAGCAGCCGCACCATCCCCTCGATCAGCACCATGGCGGGGATCTCCCCCCCACACAGGACGTAGTCGCCGAGCGAGATCTCCTCGTCGATCGCGAGATCGATCGCCCGCTGATCCACCCCTTCATAGCGGCCGCAGACCAGCAGGAACTTCCGCTGGCGAGAAGCCTGCTCGAGCCAGGGCTGGTCGAGGCGGCGGCCCTGGGGCGTGAGAAGCACCACCTTCGTCTCGCGCTCGGGCCCCTTCGCACCCGCGAGGGCCTCGATGGCCGCAACCAGCGGCTCGGGCTTCATCAACATGCCGGGCCCGCCGCCGTAGGGCGTGTCGTCGACCGTGCGATGCCGATCGTCCGTCCAGGCGCGCAAGTCGTGGGCTTCGATGCGGGCCTGGTCGCGCTCGCGCGCCATCGCGACGAAGGAGGCCTCGAAGAAGGGCTCGAAGAGCTCGGGGAAGATCGTCAGCACATCGATTTCGAGATCAGCCATCGGGGTTCTTCGTGTCGCCGGGGTCTTGCGGATCGGCCGTGGCCCCCAGGTCGATCAATCCAGGCAGGTCAGCGATCACGATGCGGCGGGCCTCGCGGTCGATCTCCCGTGTCACTTCGCGCGCGGTGGGTATCAGGTTCTGATGGCCGGCTTCGTCGCGCACGACCAGGACGTCGTGAGCGCCGGTCTCCCAGATCTCGCTTACCGTGCCCACCCGAGTGCCGGCTTCGGTCGTCACTTCGCAGCCCACCAGTTCGTGCCAGTAGAACTCGTCGTCTTCGAGGGGCTCGAGGTCCTCCGCTTCCGCGAGCACCAGGGAGCCCTTCAACGCCTCGGCGGCATCGCGATCGCGGACGCCCGCCAACTGCAGGCGCACCTCGTTCGCACGACCCGAACCGGCGCCGCGCACGACATACGGCTGGGCGCGTTCGTCTTCGCGCCCGTCGCCCAGCAGGACCTGCTCGGCTTCGATCAGGTGGAGGGGATCGTCACCGAAGAACCGCACACGCACTTCGCCTCGGAGACCGTGGGCACCCACGATGCGACCGAGTTCCACCAGGCGTGAAGCCCGCGCCATGCGCGCAAAGCTCAGTCGACGATTTCGAGGCGGGTGTCGCCCCCGACGCTCGAGGCCTGGAGGATCGCGCGCATCGACTTGGCGATGCGGCCCTGGCGGCCGATCACGCGGCCGCGATCGTCGTCATCGGTTTCGAGTTCGAGCAGCGCGCCGTCGTCGCGCACCTTCACCTCGACGTCATCGGGCTCGCTCACGATGCCCTTGGCGATGAAGGCGATGAGCTCAGCCGCGTCCTTGCTCGCGTCGCCCATGCTCAGGCACTCCCGGCGGCAGCCGCGCGACGCGCGCGCGCCACGAGGGACTTCACCGTCGGGCTCATCACGGCGCCCTTCGCGAGCCAGGCGTCGACGGCTTCGGTTTCGACCTTGATGTCGGCATCCTTCGTCTTGGGATCGTAGGTGCCGAGGAATTCGAGCGGGCGACCGCTGCGCTTTTCGCGCTCGTCGATCGCGACGATGCGGTAGAAGGGGCGCTTCTTGGCACCCATGCGTACGAGACGGAGCTTGACCATGAACACGGTCCTGTTCTTTGAGGTGTAGTGATTGAGACGAACTCGGCGGAGCCGTCGTGGCGGGGTGAATCAGCGAAGACCGGCGTGAAACCCCGCTAAGCGGTCGCGCACTCTAGGAAAACCGCCCTTTCGGGTCAACCGCGGGCAGGCCTTCAGGGGGGCCTCAGCCCCGCCCCGCCCGGCGATCGAGGCCCAGGCGTTCGCGCTCCTTCTTCTCGGAGCAGGTCGCGCAGGCGTACATCACCTGATGGGGCTTTCGCAGCCGGTCGTATTCGCCGTCGAGGGCGATGCGCCGCACGCTCTGGGCCTGGTCGCCGCACAGGTCGCAGCGCAGCACCCGGTCTTGCGCGTTCTCGTCGGCTTCTCGCGTGGGATCGCTCACGATGGGGTCACTCCTCGGTCACGTTTCGCTCGGCTTTCTCGACTCGCGCGGCAGCTGCTTGCGACGAGCGAGCATAGCCGACGCGCAATCGCAGGTCGGTGGGCGCCGCTTCCCCGAGCCCGCGACGCAGGGCCGCGAGGATCTCCGGGCTTCGCAGCTGCAGCTGCTGACACCACACACTCGAATCGACGTCGGCGAACAACACCCCGGCCTTCATCCCAGCGGGTCGACAATGCGCCGCGACCTCTTCGCCGACCAGCGCTTCCCAACGCGCGCCGATCTCGGCGATGGGCTCGGCGCGTTCGAGCGCCTTGCCTCCGAGCACTTCGCCGAGCGCATCGGCCACGCTGCGCGGCCCGGCGGGCTTTGCCGGATCGCGACTCACGGCCGATGGTCCCGGAACACCATGCCCGTCGGAACCTTGGGATAAAAGAAGGTCGACTTCTGGGGCATCACCTCGCCTTCGGCAGTCACGCGGAAGACATCGTCGGGCGATAGCGCGTTGATGTAGAGAGCCACGCAACCGTCGCCCTTGCGCACTTCGTCCGCGGCGCGGGGCGCGCTCTTCGGAAAACTCACCGCACCGTTGCGAATGGCTTCGGTGTCGAGATCGAAGACACTCGCGAGCACTTCGTTCTCGAGGATGCGCACCACCAGATCGTCGTCGGCCTTCGAATCGCGCGAGAAGATGCGGAGTTCACCCTGGGCGTCGTCGGCTGCGAAGGCGGGCGTACCCGTGAGCGGCTCGAGATGCGCTTCGAGCAGCGATGCGATCGAATCGGCTTCGCCAAACGGCACGCGTTTGCACTGCCAACCCGGCAGGGCCGCCGCCCAGTCGTCATCGGTGGGGGGCGCCGCGCAGGCGTCCTTCTTCACCACGCGGTGGATCGGCAGCAGCAGGCTTCCCGGCGCATAGGCGTTGGCGAAGAAGGCGAGGGTCGACTCATAGGGGGCGTTCGGGTTGGGCGAGGTCGCGTTGGCGCGGCACTCATCGCGATAGGCGAGCGCCGTCTCGTAGCGGTGATGCCCGTCGGCGATCACGGTGGGCGAGTCGCCCATGAAGGCCTGCACGGTTTCTACGTCGTCGGCATCGGTGAGACGCGCGAGGGCATACTCGACCCCGGCATCGTCGCGGGCCTCGGCGATCATGCCCGCTTCGAGGGCGCGCGCCAGGATGGGCGCGAGCTTCTGCTCGCGATCTTCGTAGAGCAGGAAGACCGAAGAGAGGTTCGCGCGCGACGCGCGGAGCACCTTGAGGCGATCCGCCTTCGGGCCCGCCAGGGTGCGTTCGTGGGGTCGCACGACGCGGGCCGAATAGTCTTCGAGGCCGAGCTCGGCGAAGAAGCCGATGCGCTCGAGCACGCCGCCGCTCGGGGCGGTGAAGCGCTGGCGCATCACGTAGTAGCCGGGTTCGTCGTCGCGAAGCAGCACGCCTTCGCCCCGCCACTGCGCGAGGGTCTCCCCGACTTCGCGGTAGTCGGCGTCGGCTTCGTCGGAAGCCTTGCGGGTGAGTTCGAAGCGAATCGCGTTGTGTGGATCACGCGTGTAGTAGGTCTCGCGTTCGTCGGCGGCGATCACGTCGTAGGGCGGCACGATCACGTTCGACAACTGGGCGCGTTCGGTGTCGTAGCGGACGGCGCGAAATGGACGGGCGATGGTCATCCGGAAGAAAGCTCCCTGATTCGGTTCTTCTTGTTGGAACGGGGATTCGCGACGAACGGCCGTCGGCTCGCGGAAGAAGCGTGCCGGGGATGAAGACCCCTCGCGCGGGTGCCACGCGAAATTCGGAGCGCGAATCGTGGGTTGGGGTTTCCGGGGGGGAGAGCGGGATGCGGCGGAGGACGTGCATTTCGGGCCGCCATCTCACGCGGGGGTGTACCAAAGCCACCGGCCCCACGTCACTCCTCCACCGGAACTCCGCCGAGATCGGGCACCACCGCCTCTAGCGCGGAGGCGCCGATGGCCCCCCAGCGCAGCACCCGGGCGGGCCGCACGCTCAGATCGATCACCGTGCTCGGCGACTCGGCGAGGGCGTCGTGGGGGCCGGGATCGAGACAGCGCACATTCGCCTTCCCGTCCGACGCGGCGAGGCTCACCGCCTCGGCGCGCGTCTGCACCGGCGGAGCGCCGGTGCGATTGAAGCTGGTCGCCGTGATCGGCCCCACGTCGCGTTCGAAGGCCGCCTCCACCAACTCGCGGCAGCGCGGATGATCGCTGCAGCGGAAACCCACTGCGCCTTCGGCACCGCCGATCCCCTCGGCAAAGGGCGACTGCGCGCTTCCCGCGAGCACGACCGTGAGCGGGCCTGGCCAGAAGGCGTCGACGACAGCGCGGGAAAGCGCGTCGAGCCCGAAGCCGAGGGAGTCGAGACGCTCCGGCGCATCGACCAGCACCGAGATCGGCTGATTGGCCGCCCTGCCCTTGAAGTCCTGCAGCCGCCCGACCGCCGCGGACGAAACAGCGCGCGCCCCGAGCCCCCAGACCGTCTCCGTCGGGAAGGCGAGCAACTCATCGCGCAGCAGCACGTCGATCGCGGCGTCGAGGGAAATCAGACGAGAGAGGGGATCGGACATCGTCAGCGACTTCGATCGCGCGCGGGGTTCAGCGATCGAGGGCGCGCGCGGCGATGTCGCCGCGATGCTGCGCGCCGTCGAAGGAGATCTCGGCCACCGCCTTGTAGGCCCGGTCGCGCGCTTCCTGCACCGATGCACCGCGGGCGGTCACCCCGAGCACGCGCCCACCGCTGGTTTCGAAGCCGCCGTTTTCGGCGCGACGCGTGCCGGCGTGGAATACGACGACCGAATCGTCTTCGCGCGCCAGTGCGCCGTCGCCTGCCAGCCCGTCGATCGCCTTGCCCTTGGGGTAGTCGCGCGGATAGCCGTCGGAGGCCATCACCACGCAGACGGCCGCGCCGGGCCAGGCGAGTCCTCCATCGCGGGAAGACGCATCGAGGGCACCGGTCGCGGCGCCGAGCAGGAGTGGAAAGACGTCGCCTTCGGCCTGCAGCATCAAGGGCTGGGTTTCGGGGTCGCCGAAGCGAACGTTGAACTCGATCACGTAGGGATCACCCGCGGCATCGATCATCAGGCCGACGTAGAGCACCCCGACATAGGGCATGCCCTCTTCGGCCATGCCGCGAATCGTCGGCACAACGATGCGCTCGTAGGCGCGGCGTTCGACTTCGGCGTCGAAGACCGGCGCCGGCGAGTAGGCCCCCATGCCTCCCGTGTTCTCGCCGCGATCGCCGTCGAGGGCACGCTTGTGGTCCTGGGCCGCGGCAAGGGTGACGATGTTCTCCCCATCGGTGATCGCGTAGTAGGAAGCCTCTTCGCCTTCGAGCCAATCCTCGACCACGACGCTCGCACCGGCGTCGCCGAAACGGCGGTCCTGCATCATCTCGCGCAGGGCGGTCTGGGCTTCGCCCGGGGTCTCGCACATCGCGACGCCCTTGCCGGCCGCGAGGCCATCCGCCTTCACCACGCAGCGGGTGCCGCGCTCGCGCACCCAGGCGACGGCCTCTTCGACATCGTCGAAGCGGCGATGGGCAGCGGTGGGAACGCCGTGCCGCTCCATGAAGGCCTTCGCGAAGGCTTTGCTGCCCTCGAGCCGGGCCGCGGCGGCCGAGGGGCCGAAGACCGCGAAGCCGGCTTCGCGCAGCCGATCGGCCAGGCCCGCCGCCAGCGGATCTTCGGGGCCGACGACCACGAGGTCGACGGCTTCGCCCTGGCAAAGGGAGGTCAACGCATCCTGATCCCCCACCGAAACGGCGGGCACGCAGCGCGCCACACCCTCCATGCCCGCGCTACCGGGCGCAGCGATCACTTCAGTGACGCGATCGCTCTGGGCGATCTTCCAGGCGAGCGCGTGTTCGCGTCCGCCGGAACCGACGACGAGTACCTTCACGGGGGGTGACCTTTCGCTGGTGGATTCGCCGCGGGGTGTACCCGCAGGGCGTTTCGAAGTCAATCAGGCGCTGCGGCGTTCGAGATCAATCGACGATGCGACGCGGGACACGTTCACCCACCCGCACCAGCGGTTCGTAAGCGATCGTGTTCGACCAGGCTGCGACCTCCTCCACCGCGATCCCACCGGCGTCGCGCCCCGCGTTGCCAAAGAGCACGACGCGATCGCCGACGTGCACCGGGTCGTCGGCGGCGTCGGGGCCGAGATCGACGCCCACGTAGTCCATCGAGACGCGCCCCGCGAAGGGTCGACGGCGCCCCGCGAACCAGACCTCGGCCGGGCCGGTCATCGCACGCGCCACGCCGTCGGCGTAGCCGAGGCCGAGGGTCGCGATGCGCGTGGTTCGATTCGATCGATAGGTCGCGCCGTAGCCGACGGGGCGGCCCTGGGGCACCTCCTCGATCCGGAGAATGCGCGCTTCGAGTCGCATCACGGCTCGCAGTGGGGCGTCGAAGTGCGGCGCGGGATTCACGCCGTAGAGCATGAGCCCGGGGCGCACGGCGGAGGCCTCGGGCAGGCCGTCGGCGAGGGCCTTGCCCGGGAGCAACGCCGCCGAGTTGAAGGCGTGGATGCAACCGGGTTCGACGCCGCCCGCCGCCGCCTTCGCGAGCAGTTCGCGAAAGCTCTGGAGCTGTTCGAGAGAGGGAGAAAGATCCGGCTCGTCGGCGCGACTGAGATGGGTGAAGACACCATCGAGGTCGACGCTGCGGGTTTCGCCGATGCGCGCGAGCAGGGACTCCGCTTCGGCCCGGGGGACCCCCATGCGCGTCATCCCGGTATCGATTTCGACGTGCACCGCCAGCGGCGCGCCAAGCACGCGCGCCGCCTGCTCGGCGAGTTCGCAGCCGCCCGCGTCGTGGATCACCGGTGTGAGCCCCCGCGCTGCCGCTTCGCGCGCGGCGTCCGCGGTCTGCAAGCCACCGAGCACGAGGATCTGCGGTGCGGCGATGCCCGCATCGCGCAGCTCGACGGCCTCCTCGACCGTGACCACGGCCAGGCGCTTCACGTGGGCGTCGGCCAGCGCACGCCCCGCCGCCACCGCACCGTGGCCATAGGCGTCGGCCTTGATGACCGCGACGACTTCGCGATCCCGGCCCGTCCCTTCATGGGTGCCCGCCAGCCGCCGGGCGGTCGCGAGGTTCTCGCGCAGGGCCGCGAGATCGATGATCGCCTCGGCGCTCGCGTTTTCGTGGCCGGCCGCGTGTGCCATGTCCTCCGCCCCGCCCCCCAGGTCGTCGTCGGTGCATCCGGAGTATGACCGAAGCGCCCGCGAAATTCGCCCGCGGCCCTGCTTCCTTCGTTCGCCAATCGCTACGCTGCGCCGCATGCAGCGACAGACCATCCAACTGAACGGAGAACCGCGCGATCTCGCCTCGCCGTGCACGCTGGGGGCGCTGCTCGAACAACTCGAATTGGGCGACAAGCGCGTCGCCGTCGCAATCAACCGCGACATCGTGCCGCGCGGCCGCTACGCGAGCGTCGAACTCGTCGACGGGGATCGCGTCGAGATCCTCGAAGCCGTGGGAGGAGGATGAACCATGTCCGGTTCCGAACCGTATCAGCTAGGCAATCACACCTTCACTTCGCGCCTCATCGTCGGCACGGGGAAGTACGAATCCTTCGAACAGAACCTCGCCTGCGTCGAGGCCAGCGGCGCCGAGATGGTCACCGTGGCCCTGCGCCGCGTGAACTTCGACGCCGACAAGGGCCCGCGTCTGCTCGACGTGATCTCCCCCGATCGCTTCACCATCCTGCCCAACACGGCGGGCTGCTACACGGTCGAAGACGCCGTCACCACCGCCCAGCTCGGGCGCGAGTTGCTCGGTACCCATCTCGTGAAGCTCGAAGTGATCGGCGATGAACGCACCCTCTTCCCCGACATCCCGGGCACCCTCGAAGCCGCGAAGATCCTGCTCGACGATGGCTTCACCGTGCTGCCGTACATCAGCGACGACCCCGTCTCGTGCCAGCGCCTCGAAGCCATGGGGTGTCCCGCGGTGATGCCGCTGGCAGCGCCGATCGGCTCGGGGCTCGGCATCCGCAATCCCGCAAACCTGCGCATCATCCTCGAGACCGTCGAGGTACCGGTGATCGTCGACGCCGGCGTGGGGACAGCGAGTGATGCGGCCCTCGCGATGGAACTCGGAGCGACGGCGGTGCTGATGAACACCGGCATCGCCCACGCGAAGGATCCCGTGGCGATGGCCGAGGCGATGAAGCTCGGCATCCGCGCCGGGCGTCTCGCCTACGAGGCCGGCCGCATGCCGCGAAGGCTCTACGCCCAGGCGTCGAGCCCGCTCGACCAGATCGCGACTTTTTGAGCGACGCGATCGCACGGGTCGCGGGCACGCGACCCGTCCTTTCCCTCGTCGTCGATCGTTCGGTCTGTCGGCTTCCGCTTTCGGAAGCCATTCGCGCGGCCGCGGCTTCGGGGGTCGATTGGATCCAGCTTCGCGAGCGCGAACTCGACGCGGCGCCGCTGATCGCTCTCGTGCGTGAAGTCGGAGAGATCGCGCGCAAGGAGAACCCCGCCGTACGCCTGATCATCAACCGCCGCATCGATGTCGCCCTCGCAAGCGGCACCGACGGCG
>JANQEL010000124.1 GCA_028278345.1 Myxococcota bacterium | reverse complement strand
CGGCCTCGATCCATCTCGACCACGCCTTGATCTCGGCGGAGCTCGTGGAACTTCGCAAGAAGCTGATGGAGACCGACGAAATCGGCGGCAGTGGCGGCGAAGACCAGAGCGACGAACTCCTGAAGCTCAGCGAAGCCCTCTTCGCCCAGGACATCGAGCTGCTCCGCAACAATGAGAAGCTCGGCAAGATCGAGAAGCTCAAGAACGACTTCATCGAGAAGATGTCGCGCGAGCTGCGCACGCCGCTCAACAGCATTATCGAGGCGATCATCTCGGTGCTGGCCGGCGAGAACGAGAACATCTCTGAGAGCGCCAAGGCGAGCATGCGCAACGCCCTCGACGAGGGCACCGCCTTCCAGCGCACCCTCGAGAACATTCTGGATCTCTGGCGCCTCAAACAGGGCGAACTTCCGATCCAGCTGCGCGAAGTGAGCATGCCCGAGTTGATCGAGGAAGCCATCTTCAGCGTGCAGGACACGATTGCGGGCAAGCCGATCACGATCACCAAGCAGATCGAAGCACCGATGCCCGTGTTCAAGGCCGACCTCGCGAAGGTCAACCAGATCCTCTTCCTGCTGCTCGACAACGCCGCGAAGTTCAGCGAAGCGGGCGAGATCGTGATCGAGACGCGCCTCGACGGCGACTTCCTCGAATGCGAAGTGCGCGATCAGGGGATCGGGATCTGTGCCGACGACCAGGAGTTCGTCTTCGACGAGTTCTTCCAGGTGGACGTCGGCCACTCGTCGAAGTACCGCGGCGCCGGTCTCGGCCTCACCCTCGTGCGCGACCTGCTGGTGCTGCTCGAAGGGGAGATCGATCTGGTCAGCGAAGCCGACCAGGGAACCCGGGTGAAGTTCCGGATCCCGGTGCAGCCGGTCAGCTAGCTCCGGCCGCTCGAGCGAAACGCCAGCGCGCTATTCGGCGGGCGCTTCTTCCGGCGCTTCGGCTTCTTCCGCTTCTTCCGCCGGAGCTTCGGGCTCGCTCGGTTCCGCTTCGGCGCGCAGGGCCTCGACGGCGCTCGGCGTACCGCGGGTGATGAAGCGCGGGTCGATTTCGGGCACCTCGGAGACGTCGGGCTTCACGATGCCGTCGGCGATCTCGCGGAGCGCGGTGACGACCTCTTTGTTGTCGTCCTTGTCGAGGAAGGCGTGCGCGCCGCGCTTGAGCTGCTTGGCACGGATGGCGGCCATCTGAACCAGTTGGAAACGGTTCGGGACCTGCTCCATGCAGTCTTCGATCGTGATGCGCGCCATGGTGTGAACCCCTCTCTTTCGGTGCGGTGGTGCGGTGATGCGGTCTTCGAGGACGCGGCAGGCTAGTGCAGGCCTCGAAAGAAGGAAACCACGGCCGGCGTGAGCCGGCCGGGGTCCTAAGGCCCCAAAATGTCAGGCATTTCTGCCCGGGGCCTTCTTTCCAGAACGCCCTAGCGCTTCTTGCGGCGGGCCTTCTTCTTGCCGGCCTTCTTCTTCTTACCGGCCTTGCGGCGAGCCTTCTTCTTCGAAGCCTTGCGCTTGGCCTTCTTCTTGGCGGCCTTCTTGCGGCGGGCCTTCTTCTTGCCAGCCTTCTTTCGGGCCTTCTTCTTGGCGGCCTTCTTCTTGCGGGCCTTCTTCTTGCCTGCCTTCTTGCGGCGGGCGGCCTTCTTGCGGGTCGCCTTCTTCTTGGCGGCCTTCTTTCGTCGTGCAGCCATTGGGTGTCACCCCCCTTTTGTCATTGACTCGAGATTCACGATCCGGCTCAGCAATCGATCAAGGTCCAGGAGCCCCAAACACACGAAAACCGAAGAGCCTCGGCGTTTGCCGACATTCCTCGGTTCAGAGTCCCCTTCCCTCTTTGACCACAATGAGTTGCATGATCGTGTTGCTCATGCCCCCTATCGGGAACCGATTTCTGCAACTTGAAGGCAAAAGATTCGCCTTCATGTCTAAATCCGAACCGCTAGAGCCATTGTTGCCGATGACGCTAACACCGTCGTTTTGACGTAGTCAAGAGAAAAGCTGAAAAAAAACAACGCAGTGAATCGTGAAACTGCGGGCAACGACACGAATCAGCGATCAACAGCGAAGTACCTTTCGAAAAAGAACGCATTGAAACGTTGAATCGCGCGTATACGCGGTTCCAAGCAAATGAAAAACACTGCAAGGCATGATGCTGACGCGCTGTTCGACGTTGGGTCGACGCGTTGGAAGCATCGATCCAACGCGTTGATTGCATCGACCTGGAGATGTGGATCGCATGCAGTCCAAACTTCACGCTACGAGCTGAGCGCGGGATCGCGGCATTGGACTCGGCTTGCAACAACCGGGTTGAATGCAGCGTCGGGTCTCTCGGCAAGCCACGGAAAGCCAAGAAAGCGTTGCGTTTTCGTACTGTTGCAGCGCACGACACAAGAGCGCGAGGAAACCGCGAACGGCATCGATGACACGCGCGATCGATCCTGCATCGGCCGCAACGACGTTTCGAACGACGTCACACACCGTGTGAAGCGCGAAAAAACAATGCGGCGCAACACGTCCGAGTCGTGTTGCGCCGCATGAAAGAACTCAATTCTGTGGTGTTTTGGGAACGTTACGTCCCCGGAAACGCCTGTTTCAGCGCGAAGCGTCTAGCGCTTTCGCTTGTGTCGCTGGCGCTTCAGCAGCTTACGCTGCTTGTGCTTGCGCATCTTCTTGCGCCGCTTCTTGATCACACTACCCACGTCTCGGTCTCCAATTTCGCGAGCGCGGATGTTTAGTGTCTCGCGCGGGCGAAGTCAAGCACGCGAAATGGGTGGTGAAAACACGGGTTCAGGGGCGCCGAACGGCCGTCTGTAGCCGCTTTCAGGCCGCCGCGCGTCCTCGCGTACCGCGACCCAGAGCGTGTTTCGCGGTGCCGAGCCAGCGATTGACGAAGTGACGACGCGGCAGGAAGCGAAGCACCGGCTCGACGCGTCGGCCGAGGCGATCGAGTTCCTGCTGGATGACGGGGTTGGCGGGATCGATCATCTGCCCGCGCAACAGGTAGCGCCGCCCTTCGGCCTTGAAGCCGAAGTGGAGATAGACGCGCGCGAGGTTCAGGTAGACCTCGGGATTGAAGAACTCCTGCTTCGAAGCCGAGGTGCACAGCGCCAGCGCTTCTTCGAAACGTCGCTCGCAGGTGGCGAGACAAACTCCGAGGTAGGAGCGCCCGCGCGCATGATCGGGATCGGCGTCGACCACCGTCTGGAAGTGCGGCTGCGCCGCTTCGTGATCGCCCGCGACGAACAAGTCGATACCGCGTCCGAAGGCAACGCCGATGGCTTCTGCGTGATGCTGGCTCATACCACTCTGCTCCCACTCGCTGCGAACCCGGGGCTCGGGTCGTCCAACCGAGATGCTTCTCGAAAGCAAGCCACATGCCGCCTACGCCGACGCGCATCGCGTGTGCAACGATGGACGTAACCCGGCGACTCATGGTTCCCAGATGGGAGCAGGCGTCGCGAACTCGACGCGCACGAGTCACGAAATCGTGACTGGGGCGACCGATCTCGTCGCCCTATCGCGCCCTCACCGCGAACGCGCGAGTCGGCGCAGCGGCGGGATTGATTCCGCGTATCCGGCGAGCCGTACCGCCGGCGGTGCGACGATCCTCAGTATTCGATGATCTCGAGGATGTAACGCTTCTTCTCTTTGCCACTGGCGGCGGCCATCAGCGTGCGAATCGCCGATGCGTGGGAACCGCCTTTCCCGATGACCTTACCGAGGTCTTCCTTGGCAACGCGAAGTTCGAGAACGTGCGCGTGTTCTCCAACGACTTCCTTGATCTGCACCTGGTCCGGATGATCGACGAGCGATCGGACGATGTCCTCGATGATCTGCCTCATGCCCAGCTCCCCAGTTGCGAGAGCCCGAGCCGGGTTGCAGGGGACACCCGGGCGGGTGCTGACAAACCCGCAAGAAGCCCTTCCCAACTCACGCGTCTCGCAGCGTCGAGTGTACCCTCTCGCAGCCTCCCACCGCGCAGCTTTCCCACGGCCGGCTCCCGGGCGCCAGGAACATGGCCGTTCGTTCAGCGCGGCAACCCCTCGGGGCTACTGCAGGGTCTCGGGCGAGGTGGCGGCGCGCAACGGGTGAAGACCCGGGTTGGCGGGTCAATAATCCATCAGCCGCCTGGATCAACGAGTACCGCGGGCCACATCCGACGCAGACGCGACAGGGCCGCGCTCAGGCGGCCGGCGCGGAGAAGCCCAGAGCTGCACCCGGCGCGTCCCAGTCGAGCACGAAAGACTCGCTCATGGCGGGCGCATCGAGACGCGAGACCCGCACCTGGCGAACCACCCGCTCGACGACCTCGGCGAGGCGCGCGAGGGCATCGCCGTCGTGCATCGGCGCGTGGACGTGTCGCAGCAGCTCGTTCGAGGCTGCGCGAGGAGAGAGTTCGCGGGAGTGGCAGCTCGGCAGGTCGCTGTCGTCCTCGCCCGCGAGGAGATGGATCTCGGCCAGACGTGACCGCGAGGGCAACGGTGCGGGACCTTCTCCCGCGCTCTGCCACGGTGCGGTGTAGACCCATACGCCGGTTTCGCCTCCGGTCGATCGCTCGACGGCGGGCCTCAGCACCAGGGTCGATCCACGAGAACGGACCGCGAAACCCGGAATCGAGGGCGTATTTGGCGTCTGCGGCGTATCGAAGAAGAGCTGCGCTTCGCCGCTCTCGGCCCGCATGCGGGCATCGACGACGAGGCAGCCCTCGCGAACGAGTCGATGAAACAAGATCAGTTCGTCGAGGGGATGCGCCAGGGGATGTGCGAGATCGCGGATCGCATCGGGCGCGACGCGAATCTCGCCCTGGCGAAAGTCGGCATCGAATCGCGCCGAGCGTTCGAGGCCGCGAGGTCCGTAGACGGCGACGACCCAATCCTCGCGAGTCGACCCGACCTCGAAGTGCACACCGCGGGCGGTGTAGCGAACGCTCTCCCGCTCGGGGCCTTCGGGAGCGGTCACTCGCACGCCGATGAAGACGTCGGGCTCATGGGGCAACACGCTCGACCCCGCCCAGGGTGCATCCGCCCAATCCCAATTCCAATTGGACGGCACCTCGATCGCGAGCTCGACCCCCGCGCATTCGACCCCCCGCAGCTTCGTACGCCCCATCTCACCCCCATCTCGACTCGGCCACGCCAGGGACCGGATCTGCAATGAGCAACTGATCGGCAACTGGGGAGAAACCTTTACATCCAGATGGGAAATCTCCGGACCAGCCTGGAGCGTTCGACCCACGCCGTAGACCTTCTCCGCGCCTGTGAGTCGCTCCCGCGCTCGGGAGGCGGTCGTCGGCGATCTGCGGTACCGACTGGGTCGCAGAGATGCCTGACCGGCGTAGACCCCGACGAGACCACCGACCATGGCGAGCAGCAGCAACGCCCAGACGCCCCCGGTCATCACGACCCGCATCTTGCGGCGCCTGCTCGCGAGCGGCGTGCACTATCGCGTGGAGCGCATGCTCGAGCGGATCCACCCGGCCGACCTGGGGCCCCTGCTCGCGGATCTGACCCCCGACGAGATCCGCACCGTCATCGACCTGCTCTTCAAGCATCACCGCGCGGCGGCCATGTTGAAGGAGCTGCCGCCGGAACTCCTGCCCCAGATCTTCGACGCGGTTTCGGATCAGCGCGTGGTCGATCTGCTCGGCCGCGTCGAACTCGACGACATGCTCGAGCTGATCGAGGGCATTCCGGAAGAACGCGCTGAAGCCGTACGCGCGATGCTTCCCGACGGCACACGCGAAGCGCTGCGCAAAGCCGAGATCTACCCGCCGAGCAGCGCGGGCCGCGCGATGACCACGGCCTATACCGCCCTCGACGAGAAGATGACCGCCCAGGAGGCGATCGATTCGATTCGCGCGAGCGGCGATCTCGACGAGTCGATCCTCTATCTCTACGTGGTCGACGAAGAGCGACGGCTCAAGGGCGTGGTGCCGATCCGTCGCCTGGTCGCGTCGCCCCCCGATCGCCCGTGCAGCGACATGATGATCACCCAGGCCATCAGCACGCCGCCGGAAGCCGATCAGGAAGAAGTTGCGAAGCTCGTCGCGCGCTACGACCTGCTCGCCATCCCCGTGACCGATGTCGACGGCACGCTACTCGGTGTGATCACCGTCGACGACGTGATCGACGTCATCACCGAAGAAGCCACCGAGGACATGTACCACCTCGCCGGCCTGCAGGAAGAAGACCGTGTCTTCACCGCGCCCAGCCAGAGCGTACGCAAGCGCCTGCCGTGGATGCTCGCGAACCTCGCGACTTGTTTCGCCGCCGCCTGGGTGGTGGGCCTCTTCCAGAGGACGATCGAACAGCAGGTCGCCCTCGCCGTGCTGCTTCCGGTGGTCGCGGGCATGGGAGGCAACGGCGGCATTCAGACGCTCACCGTGATCACCCGCGCGATCGCCCTGGGCGAGATCGAATTCTCGAGCGGCATCCGCGCCGTCGGCAAGGAGTTCCTGGTGGGGATGGTGCTCGGTGCCATCACCGGGATCGCGAGCGCGGGAGTCATCTACCTGTGGCAGGGCGATCCCGCTCTCGGCTTCGTGATCTTCACCGCGATGGTGGCGACGATGGCGATCGCCGGCCTGCTCGGCGCCACCGTACCGCTGGCGCTCAAGGGCATGGGGCAGGATCCAGCGCTCGGCTCGGGGGTCGTCGTGACCTTCTTCACCGACGCCTTCGGCTTCTTCTCGTTCCTCGGAATCGCGACCCTGATGATGGAGCAGCTGCTCTAGCCGAACGCTACGACCCGACCTTGCGGCGCGTCCAGCCGTCCTCCTTGTGGATCAGCTCGTAGGTGGGCCAGAACTCGAGATCGAGTTTCAGCGTGATCACCTCGAAACCGCCGTCGAGATCGACGGTCTTGATCCGCACCGGCCCGCGGTCGGGCTTGTCCGCCACCGCCGCCGCGAAGGCGTCGAGGTCCGGTGTCGGCTGTCCATCGACCTCGATGATTCGTCGCGTCGCCCGCAGCCCGTAGCGGTTCGCGGGAGAGCCGTACCAGAAGCGAGCGACGTAGACGCCGAGCCGCGGGAGCTTTCGCTGGGTGGCGACGGCCGGCGGCGGGCGCTGCAGCAGGGTTCCCGCCCACAGCAGTGCGCGCTCGGTCCCCGAGCCGTCGAGCAGGCGCGTCTTCGCGACGACTTCGACCTCCTCGCCGTCGCGCAACAGCAGGAGCTTCACTTCCTTCTTCTGACAGGCGCGTTCGATCTGCGCGAAGTCGGTGACCAGCTCGCCATCCACCTCGAGCAGCAGATCGCCCTCCTCCACCACGTCGCGGGCGGCGCTGTCGTAGCTCATGCGCACCACCGAGAGCAGGCGCGGCGACGAGGGGTCGTGGGCCTCGACCTGGGTCGCCCGCGCGTCGGAGAGCCCGCGATCGCGTGCATCGGCGATGTTGAGCGGACGGAACTCGACACCGAGACTCCGCCAACCCACCTCGCGCCCTTCGCGCAGCGGTTCGACGATCTCGATCACGCGCTCGATCGGGATGCCCACGAAGAACTGCCGCATGTTCTTGCCGTGGCCGTTCGAGTACGAGGCCCACAGCGCGTGCACGCGCCCGCGGGCATCCGCGAGGACACCGCCGGTCGTCCCCGGAATGTCCGTCACGCGGTAGCCCTCGAGATTGCGATCGCGAAAGCGCGGCGGATAGGTGAGCGAGAGCGAAACGGGCTCGAGCCCCGAGATCTCGGTCTTCCGCGAGATCAGCTTCTCGCGCAGGCTCCAGCCGACCAGCCAGACCTCGTCGCCCGCGGTCAGGGAGCGCGGGCGCAGTTGCGCGCTCACGATCGGCGTGTCGCCGAGCAGCGCGGGGTCGTAGCGCACGACGGCGATGTTGTGTTCGGGATGCAGGTAGACGACTTCCCCCGGCACCGTGATCGAACCGCCGAAGGTGAGTTTCAGGTCGCCCATGGCAATCGGCACGGTCTCGCGATCGACCACCACGAGGCCCTTCTCGGCGTCGACGATCAACCCCGCCCCCTGGAAACCCTCGCCGTGCACACCGTCGACGCGGTAGGGGATGTCGTAGGTCACCATCGCGAGGGAAGGTGCGAGGGTGCGCAGCGCGCGGTCGCCCTGGTCGGTGAAGCGGGTGGTTCCGGGCTCGGCGGGTTCGGGGGCCGGTGCGGCAGGTGACGATTCGCAGGGCCAGTGGCCTTCGCTGTCGTCGCGCACGCAGTGCTGCATGGTGAACCAGGTGCGGTCGACGCGAACCACCGATACCGCCGTGGTGCGCGGATTGTGAAGCGCGTAGTAGCGAACGGGCACGCGGGTGCCGTCGGGTTTGCTGCCCATCTCGCGCTCGAAGTCGTCGAGGGTCGCGACGTCGACGCCGTCGACCTGCACGATCACGCTCCCCGCGGCGATGCGCGCCTTGCCGAGCGCATAGCCGGGCGATGACACGTACACGCCACCCACGGGCACGCTGTTGTTGCGCGCCTGTTGGTAGGAGAGTTCGTTCAAGACGCCACCGCCGAATTCGAGATAGCGCGAGGGGCTCACCGCGTGGAGGTCGCCCACCTCGATCTCGACCTGGATGGGCTCACCCCCGCGCTCGACCTCGACTTCGACCGTTTGACCGACCCGCGCATCGAGGGCCGCTTCGATCGGAATGAACGACGTCACCCACTGCCCGTTCAAGCGCACGATGATGTCGCCGGGTTCGAGGGAGCCGTCGGCCGGGCCCTCGGGCACGTTGCGCGTCACCACCACCATGCCGGTGCCGTCGGGAAAGCGGCGGCGCACCTCGGCCTCGGTCTCCGCGCGCAACCCGAGGCGCCGCAGTTCGTCGTAGGGGCGGTACTTGAGGGTAGTCTGCAGGGTGCCGCGGGTGACCGGCTCGCCCTTCTGAATCAGTTCGAGGGCCCGCACCGCGCGATCGAGAGGGAGATAGAAGCTCGAGGCCGCCGAGCGCGAACCGCCGGCGTTGATCGCGATCACATCGCCGTCGATGTCGACCACCGGCGAACCCGACGAACCGCCAGAGGTACTCGACGCCGCCTGGTAGTAGAAGGTGTTGAAGTCGTTGTAGCCCTTGCGGCCGTAGGTCGGGGCGTCGCGGTCCAGGCGCGCGATCGTGCCGGCCAGGAAGGCGAGCTTCTCGCCGGCGTCGTTGCCGACCACGCGGATCTCGACGCCTACGGCTGCCTTCTCGGGGCGCAGCTTCAGGGGCTTCACGTCCATGAAGCGCACGTCTTCCGGATCGAAGCGATAGAAGCCGAAGTCGTGCACCGGGTCGCGGTAGATCGCGTGGATGTCGACCTCTTCGTTGTTGAGGAAGACGGCCTCGCTCACCACGGGCCCCGGCATCACGACGTGGCGGTTGGTGAGCAGGATCCCCCGCTCGGCGTCGACCACGAAGCCCGTCGCCGTCATGTAGCCCGGCGAGTTCGAGTCGAAGGAACGCGGCGCGCTCACGCGGATCACCACGACCGAGGGCGCGACCCGATCGAGCACCTGCTGCCAGCCGTTCGGGGACGCCGTGGCCGCCGTGGCCGCGAGCAACAGGGGAATCAGGCTTTGCATCATCTTTGGGAGGATCCGACCTCGGGGGCCACGCGGGCCAGGTAGTTGGCGACGTACTTGCCAAGGATGTCCGCTTCGAGATTCACCCCATCGCCCGGCGAGAGCTCACCGAGGGTGGTGACTTCGAGGGTGTGGGGAATCAGGGCGACATGGAACCCATCGTCCCGCGCCACCACGACCGTGAGGGACACCCCCTGAACCGTGACGGATCCCTTGTCGACGAGCTGTCTCGCCAACTCCGGTGCGCATTCGATGTGCAACTCGACATCATCGGCGTTGCGTTTCCACTCGCGCACGCGGCCCACGCCATCGACGTGACCCTGCACGATGTGACCGTCGAAGCGGCCGTCGGCCCGCATGGCGCGTTCGAGGTTCACGCGCTTGCCGGGCTCGAGGGCGCCGATGGCCGTCTTGTCGAGGGTCTCGCGCACGGCGTCGAAGCTCACGTGGGCTTCGTCGAGATCGCACACGGTGAGGCAGGCGCCGTTCACCGCGATGCTGTCGCCGAGCTTGGTGTCGTCGAGCACTTCCGGGGCGCGCACGCGCAGCCGGCGCCCTTCCCCACTGGGTTCCGTCGACACGATCGTGCCGACGGTTTCCACGATTCCTGTAAACATCGCCTCCACCGCCTATCGGGCGCAGGGACAGCATCCCCGATCCCGACGCGGTTCGCGAGTTTGGCCTACGAGGACCGCCGCATGTCGATCTCGCGCAGCATGCGATCGCGGACGGTCGCGTAGTCGGCGGGGAGTTCGATCGGCGGGTTCGCGTGTTCGGGGGTGTGTTCCGCCAGCGCGAGGTTGTGATAGTCGAGCTTGAAGTCGACGAACTTGAGCCCATGGGCGGTGGAGATCACCACCACGCGATCGTCCGACTTGATCGATCCGCGATCGATCAGCTTGCGGGTGGCCGCGAGGGCCACGCCGGTGTGGGGGCAATTGAACAGCCCCGTGCGATCGGCCTGGGCGCAGGCCTCCATGATCTCGCCCTCGCTCGCCTGCTCGACCACGCCGTCGTATCGCTTCAAGGCGTCGATCGCCTTCTTCACCGAAACCGGATTCCCGATCTGGATCGCCGACGCCACGGTGGTGCGAGCCGCGATCGGCTCGAAGACCTCGAAGTCCCTCTGATACGAGAGATAGAGGGGGTTCGCGCTCTCGGCCTGGGCGAGGCAGATGCGTGGCTTGCGCTTGATCAGGCCGAGCTCGAGCATCATGTCGAGTCCCTTGCCCAGGGCCGAAACGTTGCCGAGGTTGCCGCCGGGGATCACCAGCCAGTCCGGCACCTCCCAGTCGAACTGCT
>JANQEL010000103.1 GCA_028278345.1 Myxococcota bacterium | reverse complement strand
GTCGTGCCGCCACCGATGTCGATCATGCACACGCCGAGGTCGCGCTCGTCGCTCGCCAGCACCGCCTGGGCGCTCGCCAGCGGCTCGAGCACGATGTCGATCACGTTCAGCCCCGCCTTGTTGCACGACTTCACGATGTTCTGCGCGCTGGTGACCGCGGCCGTCACGATGTGGATCTTCGATTCGAGACGCACACCGCTCATGCCCAGCGGCTCGCGGATGCCATCCTGCTCGTCGATCACGAACTCCTGCGGGATCACGTGGATGACTTCGCGGTCCATGGGGATGGCGACGGCTTTCGCGGCATCGATCACGCGGCGGATGTCACTCTGCCGCACTTCGCGATCCTTCAGTGCGACCACGCCGTGCGAATTGAAGCCGCGGATGTGGCCACCCGCGATGCCGGCGTAGACCGACGCAATCTCGCAATCGGCCATCATCTCCGCTTCTTCGACCGCCATCTTGATCGACTGCACGGTGGCGTCGATGTCGATCACGACACCCTTGCGCAGCCCTTTGCTGATGTGGGTCCCGGTGCCGATGATGTCGACACCGTTCTCCGTGCGTTCGGCCACGATCGCGCAGATCTTGGTCGTACCGATGTCCAACCCGACGATCAGATCATCCTTCCTTGCCATGTCTCACCCCCAGTCAACCCGGATTACTCATGAAGCCCGTCGCGAGAAGGTCGTGAAGCGGCGGCACGAGCGGTGTTCGCAGCAGGGCTTCATGAGTAATCCGGGTTGACGTCATGACCGCGGTTTCCCGAACGGTCAGTTGTGGACGACTTCGCGAATCCACGCGAAGACGCCGCTTTGGGCCCGCTCTACTTCGAAGCGGGCCGACTTCGCAGGACGGCCTGTCCCGCAAAACGCAAATCGATTTCCGTGGCGGTGCGCGCTTCGGGCAGCTTCGCGTCGAGCAGCATCGCGAGGCGTTCGAGGCGCGGTTTCACCTCCTCCTTTCCCAACAGGACGCGCCGCGGATTGCCGCGCGTGTGAATCACCCAGCCCGCGCTGGTCGCTTCGGCCGGCACCTCGATCTCGCGGTGCTTGAGGGCCGCGAAGCGCGGGTCTTCGAGGGCCGCCGCGAGTTCGATCGCATCGCCCAGCGGTGCGGCCGCGGCGTCGTCTTCGAAGGCCTGGGCACTGCGGAGTCGAGGTAGGCGACTCCAGGCTTCGACACGGGTTTCGGCGAAGGGCGTTCCGCTGGCGTCGACGAGGCGCCACTTCGGCTCGCTCTTGTCGCCGCCCGGGCTGCGGAGCAGGGCGCGCGGCTCGCGCTCCTCGATGCGAACGACGAGCTGGCCGTCGGGCAACAGGGCGGCATGGGCGGTCGCGATCAGCGGGTGGGCCGAGAGCTTCGCTTCGATGTCGTGGCGATCGAGGGCGGCGAGTGCGCTGCCGCGTGCGACGCCGGTCGCGAGGGCGACGGTCTCGGCGCTGAGTCGCGCATTGCCCTGCACCGCAACGGAGTGGATGCGCGCCCCCTGTTCGTCGTCCTGCCAGGAGGCGACGAGGGCGGGACCCGCGGTGGCGCCGATGAGCAGCGCGAGCACGAAGCCCGAGGTCACCAGCATGCGGCGTGCCAGATCGCCGTCCACTCCCTGTACGCGCGCGGGGTCGACGCGCAGCCAGCCGCGCGCATGGAAGGGGTCGCGGCGATGCTTGCGGTTCAAGCGGTTCACCAGCGCACTCTGTCGCGCTCGCCCCTGATGGTTCCGACGCTTGGGACTCATGCCGCCTCCCGACCGAGGATGCGAACCTCGGGCTCCAGTGAGATGCCGCTCTCTCGTTTCACCGTCTGCTGCGCTTCGCGAATCAGCGCGAGGACGTCGCTGGCCTTCGCGCCGCCCTGGTTCGCGATGAAGTTCGCGTGGACCGTCGAGATCTCGGCGCCGCCCACGCGGTGCCCCTTCAAGCCGGCGGCTTCGATCAGGCGCCCGGCGTAGTCGCCCGGCGGGTTCTTGAAGACCGAACCGCACGACGGCACGTCGAGGGGTTGGCTGCCCGTGCGCTTGGCGAGCATGCGCTTCACTTCCTGCTTCACGCGTTCGGGTTCGCTGGCTTCGACGCCGAGCCAGGCCGAGACGATCACCGAACCCGGTGCCAGACCGCGCAGGGCGCGGTAGCGGAAGCACAGCGCTTCGCGTGTGAGGTGCTTGCGCTTGCGCCCGGTGGGGCTCACGACCTCGACCCGGCGGACGACGTCCTTGGCTTCGCGCTCGCCGATGCCGGCGTTCATCGCGACCCAACCCCCGATCGTCCCCGGAATGCCCGCACCGAACTCGAGGCCGGTGAGCCCTTCGCGCTGACACAGGCCCATCAGGCTCGCGTGGGACACGCCGGCTTCGGCGCGAACGCAACCGTCCGGGCGTTCTTCGAGGCCGCGCAGGCCATGGGTGAGGATCACGACCCCTTCGACTCCGCCGTCGAGCACGAGGGTGTTGAAGCCATTGCCGAGCACGCAGTGGGGTACGCGATGTCGGTGACAGATGCGCAGCAACGCTTCGACCTGCAGGGCGCTCCCGGGAGTCGCGATCGCGTCCGCGTTGCCGCCGATCCGCAGCGAGGTGTAGCGGGACATCGCCACGTCGAAGCGGATGGCTTCGCCGAGTGCGTCGGTCAGCGCGGCCTGGGCTTCGGGCGCGATCATTCGCCGTCCTCCCCGCCAGCCAACCGTTCGAGCAACATCGGGCCGAGCTTCGTGACATCTCCGGCGCCGAGGGTGAGTACGAGATCTCTCGCGCGCAGCTCGGCGGGAAGGGTTTCGGCGATTTCGTCGAGGGTCGCGATGAAGCGAACTTCGCGTGCTCCCGCATCGGCGATGGCCGCGGCGAGGGTGCTCGCTTCGGCCCCTGCGATCGGCGCTTCGCCGGCCGCGTAGGTGTCGGCGATGACCAGCACGTCCGCGTCGCCGAACGCCCCCGCGAACTCGTTCAGCAGGTCGCGGGTGCGCGTGAAGCGATGCGGTTGGAAGATCACGACGACGCGGCCCGGGTTCTGGCTCTGCGCCGCTTCGAGGGTGGCGCGTACTTCCACCGGGTGATGCCCATAGTCGTCGACGACGCGAATGCCCTTGGCCTTGCCCTTGGTCTCGAAGCGTCGCGCCACGCCGCGGAAGTCGGCGAGCGCCCGCCGCATCACCTCGAAGTCGACGCCGAGTTCGAGGCCAACCGCGATGGACGCCAGCGCGTTCGCGACGTTGTGCGCGCCCGGCAGCGGCAGCTCGACGCGCCCGAGGGCATCGCCGTGAAATCGAACCTCGAAGCCATCTGCGCGAGAGGTGTAGGCGGCGAGATCGGCGCCGGCTTCGAGCCCGTAGCGGAGTACACGGCCCTTCAAGCGGTTGGCGAGGGTGCGGGTCGCGGCGTGGTCCTGGCAGATCACGACGAGACCGTCTTCGGGAACGCTCGAGGCAAAGCGGAAGAAGGCGTTCTCGAGCGCCTTCATGTCGCCGTAGTGGTCGAGGTGATCGGCGTCGATATTGGTGACGACGGCGATGCGCGGTGCGAGGCGCAGGAACGAACCGTCGGACTCGTCGGCTTCGGTGACGAACCACGGGCTCGCGCCGATCACGGCGCCGCTTCGCAGACCGCGCTCGTCGCTCAGTGCACCGCCGACCAGCGCTGTCGGATCGAGTCCTCCCCGCACGAGCAGTTGGGCGACGAGAGCGGTGGTGGTCGTCTTGCCATGGGTGCCGGAGATCGCGATGCCGCGTTGATCGTTCATCGCCTCGGCCAGCAGCTCACTGCGGTGGACGACGGAGATGCCGCGTTCGCGCGCGGCCACGACCTCGGGGTTGTCGGCCTGGATCGCGGTCGAGATCACGACGAGATCGGCCCGCGCGACGTTGCCGGCTTCATGTCCGAGGGCGACCTCGACGCCGAGCTCGCGCAAGTGATCGACGATCCGCCCACCAGCGAGATCCGAACCACTCACCGCGGCGCCGCGTGCGTGCATCAATTCGGCGAGTCCCGACATGCCGACGCCTGCGATCCCGACGAAGTGGATGTGGCGCGTTTCGCTCATCGCGCTCCTCCACCGGTGGCATCGAGCAGCGCGCAGCAGGCGTCGGCGATGTCGCGCGCCGCGTCGGGCCGCGCCATCTCGCGGGAGGCCTGGCGCATCGCGACCAGCGTCTCCGGCGAGGCGAAGAGTTCGCCGAGCAGGTCCGCGATCACGGCACCGCCGGCGACCGGATCTTCGAGGCCCTTCAAGCGCCGGGCTGCACCGAGCTTCTCGAGTTCGTGGGCGTTGGCGGCCTGGTGATCGTCCGCGGCGTAGGGATAGGGGACGAGCAGGGCGGGCAGGCCCGAAAGCGCGAGTTCCGCAATGGTGAGGGCACCCGCGCGACAGATCGCCAGATCCGCCCAGGCATAGCGCGACGGCAGATCGGGCTCGAAGGCGACCACGGTCGCAGTGACCCCAGCCTTTTCGTAGGCCTCGGCGACGCGATCGCGATCGGCTTCCCCGGCCGAGTGGAAGACCTCGACCTGCATCGAGGCCAGGCGCGGCGCCGCCGCCATCATCGCTTCGTTGATCTGCCGTGCGCCCTGGCTCCCACCGAAGATCAACAGGTGGAAGGGCGCCGAAG
>JANQEL010000076.1 GCA_028278345.1 Myxococcota bacterium | reverse complement strand
CCATCGAAGGGCGCATCGCCCCCCTGCTTCGCGGCGGCGATCAGGCCCGCGAGCAGCGCGTCGCCGGCTGAACGCGGCGCAAAGCTGACGAGCACCGCACGCCCGTTCTTGTCTTCGCCCTGCCCGATCGCGGCGTAGCTGTCGGGAACCTCTTCGATCGCGTCGGCGGCCAGTGGTTCCAGACGTGCGAGGTCGAGGATGCCCTCTTCGAGCATCCGCGCGAAAACCCGCTCTCCATTGATCGCGACATCACCGGCCCCCGGCCGGCGACGCCTCGAAAACCTTCTCATCATGGGATCTCCTCGAAGCTCGCGCGGCCCGCGGTCTCAGCCTCGGAGGGCGATGGCGCGGTCGTCGCAACGAGCTTCGTCAGTTTCTATTCTGCCCCGACGTCCACCTGGGTCAGGGTAAGGACCGTGTTTTCCACCAGCGAGAGCGTGGCGTCACTGATGACGCTTTGCAGTTCGCTGAACAAGCGGTCGCTTCCTACGGCGACCGACAATTGATCTTTCTGGTTCGTGAAATCGAGCATGATGCCGCCGAGCAGTTTGCGATCCGTGCGTGCGTGCTTCTGCAGGCGGTTCCAACTATCGAGGGGCACTTCGATCTTCATTTCGCGCAGCTCGCGGTACTCCTCGGGCAGCTCGTCGCGCAGCAGGCTGAGCAGGACCGTGCGCTCCGTCTTCGACAGCGCGGCGTTCCAGAAGCGTCCCCTCGCAAGTAGCACGTCGACTCCCCCGGCCCCTACGTCTCTTCCGACGTGTCGGAGGCCGCGTCGGCCTCCGGGGTTTCGGCGCGCTTCAGCGTCGAGGCGAAGACGAGCTCGGCGAGGGCCGTGGCCACCGGGTTGTCGGAAAGCAATCCCTCGCCGAAGGCCGCGGCCGCCGCGAGGTGATCGCGTGCCTCTTCTTCACGCCCTGCGAGGGCACTCACATAGGCGCTCACTTCGAAGCGCGCCGCCGTGTCGGCGGCGTGGGCATCGTCGAAGAGCGCATCGACGGCTTCGGCCAGCGCACTGCTTCGGGCTTCGTCCCGCGCGTCCCCTTCGAGCTTCACCACCTCGTCCATCGCGCTGTTGAGCGTCGCGGAGACCTCGGTCAGGCGATTCGATTCGGCGGGCCAGGGACCGACCTCGCCGTTCGCCACGCGTTCGGCGACGCGTGAAAGACCATCGGGAGAACTCGCAGCGCCCAACATCTCGCGCACCGCCACGCCGGGCTGTGCACCGCCCGCCCCTTCTTCGAGCTTGCGTCGCCATTCGCTAAAGGCGCGCGGGTAGGGGCGATCCTTGGGATGGGCGGCCGCGATGCGTTGGAAGAAGGCGCGCGCGACCTCACCGTCGACTTCGACGGCCCCCGTCGCGCCGGTGGCGCTGGTTTCGGTGAGCTTGCGCAGGAAGCTTCGGGTGCGGCTGCGCCCGGTCGAGTAGACGTCGAACTCGACGACACCGCGGCGTTCGTCGAGCAGGATCTGGAACAAGCGCGCGCCCCGCCCCGGGTTGGCTTCGACGATGAACAGCAAGACGCTCCCGCGCGGATCGACGGAAGTGAGATAGGCGCCATCGATCTCGTCTTCGACGGCCGAGAGCTTCGCGACCACCTTCTCGGCGGGCGGCTGCTCCGCCAACTCGACCCCGCTCGTGCGCAGACGATGGATCGCGCGACGCAGCAGCTTGCGCCCCGCCTTTGGCAGCGCCTTGGGATCGACCTGTTGAACGCGCTGGGCGCCCTCGTCGCTTTCGCACCAGGCGGCGAGCAGCTCCTCCCCTTCTTCCGGGGCTTCACCGAGCAACCAGGCGAGCACTTCACCGCAGGCCGAGGCATCGAGGGTGGCGAGCAGTTGTACCGGATCGCCATTGGCCGGGCGGATCGCGTCGGCGGAGTGCGGCAGCGCCACCGCCGCCCGCTCGAGGGCTTCGGGCAGACTCATCGCTCGGCCCTCGGGACGAACGTCGATGAAGGATGCGCGCTGCGGTGGGAGAGCGTCGCGGATGCGACGGTGCAAGAAGTCACGGTTGGAATCGCTTCGCGGACTGGCGAGCAGCCCGCACGAAAGTGGGTCGAAAAAAGGCGGATGGGCGGTCGCAGCAGCAGCGCGACCGGCGGCGGCCCCCCCATGGACCGACGATGCGCCGAACGATATCCCAACCCGCCCCGGCCATCCGCAGGCAGAACCGGATTTTCCCAGGGAAATCGCGGTGAAACGGCGCTCCTTGCGGCGCGGATCGGCCCGATGGGGCCCGCCCGCCTCGCCGGCGGGGCGGCGGCCGGCCCGGGGTGGGCGCGGCGCTCAGTGGCGCTCAGTGGCGCTCGTGCGCGGAGGCGAGGCGCGCGTGGGTCGCCATCGCGAAGCGGTCGGTCATGCCGGCGATGTAGTCACACACCATGCGGGCGGGATCTTCCTGGCCCGACCCGCCGCGCACCTTCTCGGGCAGCAGGCTCAGGTCGGCGCGATGGATCGCGAAGAGATCCGTCAGGATCTGCTCCGCCCGATCGGTCATGCGACGCACGCGCGGGTGGTAGTAGAAGTGCTCGCGCAGGTACTGCTTGAGTTCGCGCTTGCCGCTTTCGACGTCCGGCGAGTAGCCGATCAGCGGTTCTTCGCAGCGGCGCGCATCGTCGGCGGTGTCGGGTCGGGCCCGCTCCAGGCGATCGCTGCTCGACTCGATCGCGTCGTGGACCCAGAGATCGATCAGCGCAGTGATGATCTGGCGCGCCTCGACCTGCGCCCCCGCCTGCGCCCAGCGATCCTCCGCGATCTTTCGCGCTTCGCGCCAGATCCACAGCGACTCGAGCTCGTCGCGCTCGAGGATGCCACTCGAGAGTCCGTCGTCGAGATCGTGATTCGAGTAGGCGATCTCGTCGGCGAGGTCGGCGATCTGGGCTTCGAGGTAGCGCTGGTTCTCGAGTTCGGGGACGGCCACGGGATGCGGCCAGTCGCATCCGTGCTTGAGCAACCCCTCGCGCGTTTCGAAGCAGAGGTTGAGACCGTCGAAGGCCGGGTAGCGAAACTCGAGTAGGTCGACGACGCGAAGGGTCTGCCGGTTGTGATCGAAGCCGCCCTCATCGCGCATCAGTTCGTCGAGCACGCGTTCTCCGGCGTGGGCGAAGGGGGTGTGGCCGAGGTCGTGGGCCAGGGCGACCGCTTCGGCGAGGTCTTCGTTCAGCCGCAATGCGCGCGCGAGGGTCCGGGCGATCTGCGCATTCTCGATCGTGTGGGTGAGACGGTTCCGATAGTGGTCGCCCTCGTGATAGACGAAGACCTGGGTCTTGTACTCGAGACGGCGGAAGGCGCGGCTGTGGATCACGCGATCTCGATCACGCTGGAAGGCGGTGCGCACGTCGTGCTCGGCTTCGCCGTGAAGGCGCCCGCGCGACTCGCCGCTCTTCACCGCATAGGGGGCGAGCCACTCGGCTTCGCGCTTTTCGACCTGGGTCCTGCCCTGTCGCGAAGTCACGGTGCGTCGCCGTTGTCGGCCGCGCGTAGGATGTCGCGCAGCTGATCGCGACTGGCCTGATCGATCTGATCGCGATCGTGCTGGGTCGGGGATTCGGGTTCCCCGGATAGCTTCGGCACGGCTTCCGGCTCGCGATCGGCTCCGCGCTGGACCGTGAGCAACGCGAAGGCAGCCGCCCCCGCGATCAACAGCGCCACAGCGACGCCCAACCAGGCCGGCACGCCGGAGGCGCCGCCCCCACTGCGGTTGCCTTTGCTCTTCTTCGAGGCCACGTGACGCTCCAGAACTGCCCGAGTTCGCAGTCGATGCGCACGCTACGCCCGCGCCGTTCGGGTGTCAAACGCGCATGGGGATTCGCGCTCGCTTGTCGCACGCGACTCGTGCGTCGTTACCCGAGATTCACCGCCACTCCCACGAGAGGAGTCTCGGGGCACCGTGACCACGGCCTCGCTCGACGCCGACGACGAACCGGGGGCCACGGGCCGCTTCCTCGAGCCGCGGGGTCACCCGTTCTGGTCGCGGCATCGACGAAGATACCCTTCGCGCCCTGCGTGCGATCGGATATGTCGATTGAGGAAAGGGTTTCCGGTCGCGGTGCTGTTCAGTGCGCTCCGCGGTGCGGCGCATTCGCGGGATCGAGCTTGTGAATCGGCGCTCGGCTGGCATCGATGCGTTCCGCGTCGAAGGGGATGAACGCGCCAAGCAGCCGACCCGCCAGACTGAAGATCGGATCGCCACCGGCGACGGCGAGCCCCTCTCCCAGGCGCGGTGCCCAACGGGTCAGGTGATCACGCAGGAACGCTCGTGAGGCGTCGCGGCATATCTGGGCGTGCTCGCCGGGCCCCTCTGTCACGCCCTCCTCTCCGAGTGCAATGGCTTCCTTGACCGCGAGCAGGTTCATGAACTCGAGTTCGGCAGCGATGTGGTCCACCCGTTCGCCACCGTCTGCGATTTCGACGCCGAATGCGCGGTAGAACCCGCCGACATCCGCCATCTCGAAGGTCCGTGTCATTTCGAGCTGGGGAATCTCTTCGAGCTGGTCCATTTCCGTGGGGGCGCAGCGAATCCCACTGCTCTCGTCGAAGGCAAGGTCATAGGCGCGCGACAGTCGGACGAAGTCCGCCTGCTCGAAGGTGTCGCGAAGTTCCCGAGCGATCGACAGCAGCTGATCGTCGGCACTGAGTCTCTCGAGCGCTTCGCATTGACGCGGTAGATCTCTCGCGCGCGCGTTCGCGAACCCGACCCCGTCCGGCGCGCGGAAAATCGATGCCAGCGCACCGTACACACACGCGCGGTCCAGGCTCGTCTGGATCGCCGCCTCGCGCGTTTCGTGCGCCCAGGCCTCACTGGGCTCCATCGCTGCCTCCCTGGCCAACGCGCGCCGTCGTCGAACGTGCATCGTCGAAGTGAGCCGGGATCCACTGATATGTGACGGACTTGCGGGATGTGACCTCCTCTTCGGAGCCATTCCAGACGGCCAGGATCAGGGACGAGCCTTCACCGGGGATGAACACCGGATCGAGTTCGTTTCGGGTGGTGAGTTTGCGCCGCAGCACCACGCTCCAGCGACCGCGCTTGTAGTCGCTCTCCCCTTCGACGGTGGTCTCGATGCGCGGTGTCAAGGTCCCGAAACCGCGGGCCACGTATTCGATGACGGGGTTCGCGCCCCGCCAGCCCCGAACCCTGCTCTTGACCATGAGATCCTGTGGAAAGATCCAGACGCCCTCCGAATGCGGGTAGCGTTCGCCGAAGCGGCTCTTGCCCTCGGCATCCGCATCGAAATCGGCGGCCCATTGCCAGATCACGACGGGGTGCTTCTCGTCGCCCATGAAAGGAGACGGATTCACGGTCGGCCTCCCGACCGGAAAACCGATCGCCACCGCGTCGCGGAAGGTGTCTACCCCCACACCCCGATCCGCGGTCGCATCCGCCCATTCGAGCCGGACCGCCAGTTCCTCGGCGTCGTGGGTCGCACGCAACGAGATCTTCGAAACACTCCCCCCGCCCACGGGCGGTGTGATCATTTGGGACTGGAGCGAGTATGTGGTCTCGGGGATCTCCTCCCACGCGGGATCGGTCGGGCTGACGTACACGCCGTCGCGAACGAAAACGACCCGTACCTCATCGAGCGCCGGGGGCTGCGCGCCCGCGCCGTGGGCCAGAACAAGACTGAGCGCCGCACCCGCAAGACAGATCGATCGACGGACTCTCATCGCTTGCCCCCTCATGTGACGTCGAGTCGGTAGACGTCGCGCTTCTTGTCGTAGCCATCGCGCATCTGCTCGGGTTCCGTGATCGGGACCTTCGCAACCTGCCTACCTTTCGCGTCATAGCCGTAGGCGACCTTCTTCTTCACTTTGAATTTCTCCATGATGAAGGGAGAACTCCCGAACAGCTGCAAGAGACCGGCCAGCGTGTCGTCCTCCGGGACGGTGCGATACTGGTCGATGGCGTGTTGCACGCCGGGGCCGAACATCTGCTCGAGGAAGCCCACCGGCGAGTGGATGGGCGGGATGTAGTAGACGTTCGGGCCAGTCCCAAACTGTGGGTAGAGGGGCAGCGCCATCTTTCGCACGTGGACGAGATAGTCGACCGGGTTGTCTTCGCGGGGCTTGCCCTTGACGGGGTCGGCAATGAAGCCCTGCCCGCGAATCTTCCCAATGCAGTTCTCGACGCACTGGGTCTGTTTGCCCTTCTCGACCTTGGGATAACAGCCGATGCACTTCTCCGAGACTTCGTGGTTGGCCCGGAAGAGCGACTTGCCGTACGGACAACCCTTCACACACTCGCGGTAGCCGCGGCAACGCTCCTGGTTGATCACCACGATCCCGTCTTCTTCTCGCTTGTAGATGGCCTTGCGCGGGCACGCCGATAGGCACGCGGGATGCGTGCAGTGGTTGCAGATCCTGGGCATATAGAAGAACCACAGCGGATGCGTGTCTTCGGTGATGTGCGCCCCTTGCGGCATCTCTCCGCCCGCGATCACATCCTCACCGATGTTCGGGTGGTTCCACTCTTCGTCGCCGGGTCGATAGCCGACCATGACCTCGGTGCGTCCGTCGGCGGCTTCGAAGATCGTATTGCCTTCGTATTGGCCGTCGTCGGTCCACTTCCCCGAGCCGATCTTCTCGAGGACCTTGAGGTCCCAGGCCTTCGGGTAGCCGCCGTAGGGCTTGGTCTCGACGTTGTTCCAGAACATGTACTCCTGACCGCGTCCGGACGACCATGTCATCTTGCACGCAATCGAACAGGTCTGGCACGCGATGCATTTGTTGAGGTCGAAGATCCAGGCGATCTGCTTGTCGGGGCGCGCGTCGGGATAGGGGTAGTCCATCTCGCGGCCCAGCTGCCAATTGAACACTTTCGGCATCTCTCACCCCTCCTTCTCTTCGGACTTGTCGACTTCGACGAAATCGCCGGCGAGGAATCGTTTCATGGCGTCACTCTCCTGGCCCGGTCGGATTCCCATGGCGATGGGCTCCCAGGGACTCGAACCGTCCTTGCCGCCCGCTTCTGCGCGCTCGAACTTCACGAAGGATTCGCGCGGTGCACCGTTGGCGCAGTGGACGTCCGGGCAGAAGCCCGTACCGATCCCCTGGCCCATCAGCTCCTTACGCACCAGCGAATCGGTGAGCAGGGTCGGCCGCAGCCACGAACGCGTTCCGCTCTGGTGGCTGCCGTATCGGTACATCGCCTGGAAGCCGGTGACGGGGCTCTTCGCCTGGCCATCCTCGCGACTTTCGTGACCCTGCACGCTGCCGAACGAGGCACCCGCGAAGTGGAAGAACGTCCGCGCGATGCCGCGTGGCGTGCCCGGGTAATACCGGGCGCGCATCATCGCACGCGAAACCTTGGCTTCCTCCGGACGCTCCTGCCAACCGTGGAAGGGACGGTCTTCGGGATCGGGATCGATCCACACGTAGTCACCATCCCCGATGCCCATTTCCTTCGCATCCGTCGGGTTGATGTCGACGTAGCCCTCCCCCACCCACGGCGACCGCTTGTCGTGGCGGTACATATCGCCGTACGGGCCCCACCAGATCGCGAGCAGGTCGAGATCCGAAACCAGGGTGTGGACACTATGGCGGTACTTGGGCGTGATCCACTGGTGGGTGAAGCCGTGCTCCATGAGGGGGTGCTTCGTCTCGAGGAGTTCCTTTGGTGTCATGACGACGTTGCGTACCTGTCGCGTTTCGCCCTTCAGATCCTCTCGCGAAAAGCCCAGGTCCTCGGGCGTATCCGGCCGAATCAGCGGATGCGGTTCGGCGACGATCACGTTCGGTTGATGGAACGTCGCGTCGATCGGCTCGCGATGCAGTGGGATGTTCTCGCCGTGCATGCGGAACTCGGGCTCGTCTCGCAGGAACTCGAGCCGACCCGTCCGGTTGTACCACGGCAGGCACTCTACGCTCTGTTCGTATCCGATGAACTTCGGATAGGAGCGCCCCATCATCATCACCGGGATTCCCTTCTCCGCCTTCTCGAGCAGTTCGTCGAAGTCGTAGCCCTTCGAGATATTGCTGTGATCCAGTACGCGCTGGATGTAGGTCTTCGCCTTGTCCTTTGCGATGAAGTGCCAGTAGTCGTTGAAGCGATTGTCGCCCGTGATCTCCGCGAGCTTGGCAGCAACGCCTGCATAGATCTCCGAATCGGAGCGCGTGTTGTGAATGCGGTCGATCTTCGAGAGCGGCATCACCTGCATGAAGGGATTCGTGCACGAGTTCGTCATGTCGTGGACGTTGTATTCCCCCCATGAATCGACGCCGAGCACCATGTCGGCGTACTCGCAACTGCTGGTCCACCACCACTCGTTGATGAACACGGCGTCGATCATCCGTTTGCTCTGGGACTTCTCCCGGTAGGCCGGATGACGCAGCAGATTCATCACGACGTCGTAGTGACCCTTCGCGTTGCCCAGCAGCGAATTCGAGCCGGAGAACCACAGGTGCTTGGTCGGCAGCGGCATGTGGCTCTTACCGTTGTAGACCTTGCCGTGCACGTCGAGCGGTGAGTCGCCATGGCTGTAGTAGTGGGCCGACTGCATGCGGAACTTCGGCCGAATGCGGACCTTCTTCTTCGGGTCGAGTTCCGGATCGAACGGATCCTCCCCCATGTACTGCGGCATCCCGTTGAAGTACGCCGCCCGGTAGTTGCCCGCGTAGCTTCCGACGTTGCCGCCCCGGAAGCCGATGTTCCGGGTCAGGGCCGCGACGAGCATGATCGCCCGATCCTTCTGGTCGGCGTTGAACATCTGGTTCGGCCCCATGCCCACGGTGAAGAGCACTCCCTCGGGGTTCGCGGCGCATTGCCGCGCGACACTCTTCACTGCGCTCTGCGGGGCCCAGGTGACCTTCTCGACGTTTTCGAGTGGCCAGGTCTCCTTCAGGTGCTGACGAACGAGATCGAACACGGGGCGCAACTCGACTTCTGTTCCGCCCACGGTGGCCTTGAAGCTGCCTTCGAGGGCCGGATCGACGCCGCGTTCGAAGAAGTACTTCCCGATGTCGTCGCGCGACACGGCGGCCGGAGCCTTGGTCTTGGCATCCCAGACGACGAAGTCACCCCACTCCTCGCGCATCTCCTCCGAGACGACCGGATGCCCTTCGTTCGTCGCAAACGGCGCGACCTTCTCACCCTTCTTGAGCAGACGCGTCCGCTCGAGCTTCGCGTTCTGGTAGCCGGGGATCACGTCCTTCGCGCGAAGCAGCTCCTTCGTGTCCATGCGGACGAGAAGCGGAAGGTCGGTGTGGCCCTTGACGAAATCTTCATCATAGAGCCCCTCTTCGATGATCTCGCGCGCGACACCGAGCGCAAACGCGGGATCGGTGCCCGGACGCAGGACGATGATCTCGTCGGACTTCGAAGCCGTCGAACTGTATTCGGTGGTGATCGAGATGACCCGTGTTCCCTTCATACGCGCTTCGGTGAGGAAGTGGGCATCGGGCATCTTGGTCGAGATCCAGTTCATGCCCCACAGGATCGCGACTTTCGCGTACTCGACGTTCGCGAGATCGAAATCGATCGTCTGCTGCCCGCAGACCATGGGATGGCCAGGAGGCAGGTCGGTGTGCCAGGTGTAATTGTCGAGGCCGACGCCTCCCTTGCTCTCATCGGCGTCGACGCCGCGGATGTGCGCGTCGAGCAGCGCCATCGAGTTCGCCTGGCGATACTGACCGAAGAGCTTGATCGAGCCGAGCACCGGCATACCGCCCCGAAACTTCAGTGTTCGCGTACCCGCGCCTTCGCAGGCGTCGACCATGGCCGGGTGATAGTCCTGCGCGAGCAGGCGCTCGGCACCCTTGTCACCGCTGTAGTAGCGCGCCAGGTGTTCCTGGACCTGCGCCATGATCGAATAGGCTTCCTCCCAGCCGATCGTCATGAAGCTGTCTTCGCCACGCCGGAACATCTCGGCCGGTGGGAGACCGTCGTCGCCGCGCGGAAAACCGCGATCGACCCATTCCTTGAAACCACGGCGGATCTTCGGGCTCTTGACCCGACGATCGCCCGTAAAGCGTCGAACGACCGCGATACCCTTGTTGCAATGACGCGGATCCCAACGCTGGGAAGCCTTGGTTCCGTAGACGTCCGTAGCCTCGTTGAAACGCTGTGTGGGACCGCAACGGGTGATGACGCCGTTCTTTACGAAGGCTTCGAGGTAGCAGTTGTGGGTGCAATTGGGCGTACAGACGAAGACGAAGGAATCATCGTACGCGTAGATGTCGCGATAGAGCTTTTCCCAGTCTCGATCGGGATAGCCCTCGAGCGGATTGATCGCTGCCGCAGAGGCAGGTCGCAGCACCGATAGCGAGAGAAGCTCGGCTGCAGATACTGCGGTGAAGGTCGCTGCAGCGCCCTTGAGGAAGTCACGTCGGCCCATTCCCGATCGTGCGGTCATGCCCATTCCCTCCGCCCGGCGCGCGGCTGAGACGCGCCGCATATGTATCTCTCTGTCTGTCGTGGTGTATTCGATACCGCTCCGCAATCGGTCCCGTCAGGCAGCAACGCGTTGCGTACCTCGATGTCACACTCGGGGTCCGGAGATGCGTGGAGCGGCTACATCCCTCGACCCCCGAAGCCCTCTTCGCCAGAGCCGCGACGAACTGGCCTGCCTGCGAGATTCCCCTTTCATCACTTCGACATGAGGCGGGGCATCCGGGAGCTGAGTCAATCGTTGGGACGGCCGGCGGATCATCGAATCCGCCGCGACGGCTGGACGCGCCCGAAGATCGGTGCGAAACGCCCCATTTCGCAGACGGAAATAATCCGCGGTCGCAGGGCTCGTGCGCGCGAAACCCGGAGTCGCGGGCCAGGGAGTTGGAGATTCCCATGCGCGTCCGGCCCAGACTTCTCGCGAGCTGCATTGTGGGGAACTAGTCTCCGCCCATGATCGATCTGAAGACGCTCCCCGAACGTCTCCTCCTCGGCCCCGGGCCGAGCAACGCCCACCCCCGTGTCCTCGAGGCGATGTCGCAGCCGCTACTCGGCCACCTCGACCCGCAGTTCATCTCGCTGCTCGACGAGGTGAAGGAAAGCCTGCGCCACGTGTTCGGTACGCAGAACGCATTCACGCTGCCGCTCTCCGCCACGGGCAGCTCGGGCATGGAGGCCTGCCTGGTGAACCTGCTCGAACCGGGGGACACCGTGTTGGTCGGGGTGAACGGCGTGTTCGGTGGACGAATGTGCGAGGTGGCTTCGCGCGCCGGCGCCAACGTCGAACGCGTCGAGGCCGAGTGGGGACGGCCCCTCGACATCGACGCCATGATCGAGGCGATCGGGCGTGTGCGGCCGGCGGTGGTTTCCTTCGTGCACGCGGAAACGTCGACCGGCGTGCTGCAGAGCGTCCCCGAGATCGCGGCCGCCGCCCGCGAAGCCGGAAGCCTCGTGGTGCTCGACTGCGTGACCTCGCTGGGTGGCATTCCGGTCGAACTCGACGCCTGGGGTGTCGACGCGGCGTATAGCGGAACGCAGAAGTGCCTCTCGTGTCCGCCGAGTCTTTCGCCGGTGAGTTTCAGTGAGCGCGCCCTCGATCGCGTGCGCGCGCGAACGCGCCCGGTGCAGAGCTGGTACCTCGACGTCTCCCTGCTCGCCGGTTACTACGAGGGCGAAAAGCGCGTCTACCACCACACCGCACCGATCTCCTCGGTCTACGCCCTTCACGCGGGTCTGTCGCTGGTCGAGGAAGAAGGCATGGCCGCGCGCGAAGCGCGTCATCGCGAGGCCGCAGCGGCGCTGATCGAAGGCGTCGAGCCCCTCGGCTTCAAACCGCTGGTCGACGAGGCGCATCGCCTGCCGATGCTGACCTCGCTGCTGCTCCCCGACAACGTGTTGGCCCGGGACGAAGCCGCGTTGCGCGGAAGGCTCTTGAACGAACACGGGATCGAAGTCGGCGCCGGTCTCGGTGCCCTCGCCGGGAAGATCTGGCGTGTGGGCCTGATGGGCGAGAACGCGCGGGTGGAGAATGTCGAGCGTTTGATCGCCGCGCTTCGCGAGGAACTCGCCGCGTAGCCTTCAGCTGTGCAGGCGAACGTCGGGGCCGCCCTCTTCGAGGATCCGCGCTTCGATCTCCGCGAGTTCCTGCAGACGTGAGCGCACCACCTCCGGCGCTTCGACCTGACACGCCAGTTCGACGTACACCTGGTGATGCCGCGCCTCGGAGGCGAGGAGATCTTTGTAAAAGGACTGCAGTTCGGGGTCGATCGGCGCCTCGGCGAGGCACTTCATGCGCTCGCAGCTGCGCGCCTCGATCAGGGCGCATACGAGCAGCAGATCCGTCAGGCGCCGCGGTTCCTTCGGCTCGACCAGCGCATGGAGGCGCCCGGCGTAGGGGCTCGGCTTCTGACGCTCGAAGGGAATGCCACGGACGTCGAGGATGTCGAGCAGCTGCTGGAAGTGGGTGAGTTCTTCCTGGGCGAGCTCCGCGAGCGGGCGCTGCAGGAAGACCTGGTTCGGGTAACTGAACAGGAGACGCAACGCCCCACCCGCCGCCTTCTTCTCGCAGTGGGCGTGGTCGAGCAGGATTTCGTCGAGGGCCCCGCTTGCGCGCTCGGCCCAATCGGGTGGGGTATCGCTGGCCAGGTTCAGCATGGCGCGAGCGTATCACGCTACCGTGAAGCCATGGAGTATCGGCGCGTCGGAAACTGTGGCCTCGAGGTTTCGGAGATCTCGCTCGGAAGCTGGCTCACCTTCGGCTCGGCGGTCGACGTCTCCGACAGCGCGAAGGTGATCGAAGCCGCCTACGAGATGGGCATCAACTTCTTCGACACCGCGGACGTGTACGCGACGGGCGCCGCCGAAGAGGTGCTCGGACGAACCCTTCGCGCCATCCCGCGCCACCATCTGGTGATCGCGACCAAGTGCTTCTTCGCGATGAGCGAGCGGCCCAACGATCACGGACTCTCGCGCAAGCACATCTTCGAGAGTGTCGAGGGTTCGCTCTCGCGCTTGCAGACCGACTACCTCGACATCCACCAATGTCATCGGCCGGATCCCGATACCCCGGTCGCCGAAACCGTGCGGGCCTACGACGATCTGATCCGGGCGGGCAAGGTGCTGTACTGGGGTGTCTCCGAGTGGAGCGCCGAACAGATCGCCGAAGCCTGCGGCATCGCGGACGACCTGCGCGCGCCGCGGCCGATCTCGAATCAGCCCAACTACTCGATCATGCGGCGCAGCATCGAGGCGAGCGTCCTGCCGGAGTCGAAGCGGCTCGGACTCGGGCAGATCGTCTTCAGCCCCCTGGCCCAGGGTGTGCTCACGGGCAAGTACTGCGGCGGCGCCATGCCCGAGGGCAGTCGCGCCACCGACGCCAAGCACGGGCGCTGGATGCAGCGCTACCTCGAGGGCGGTGAGCTCGCGCGCGTCGAACGCCTGCTGCCGCTCGCCGACGAGCTGGGGATCTCGATGTCGCAGCTCGCCCTGGCCTGGTGCCTGCGCGACCCGGGCGTCTCGAGCGTGATCGTCGGCGCCACCTCCGGCGAACAACTCGCCGAGAACTGCAAGGCGGCGGGACAGAAGCTCCCCGCTGACGTGCTCGAGAAAATCGACGACGTATTCGCGCCACCCGGTGGATGAGAAAGGAGCCCGGATCCGAATGAACGACAAAGCCGAGATCGAAGCCGTGGTGCAGACCTATTTCGAGGGAATGTTCGAGTCGAGCGCCGACAAGACCCACGCCGCCTTCCATCCCAACGCCCGCATCGTGGGTTATCTCGGGAGCCCGAAGCTCAGCGAACTCACCGTCGCGCAGTTCGCGCAGATCTGCGCCGGGGTGCAGCCGTCGGCGAAGGAGCGCGGTGACGAACCCCGCCTCGAGATCCTCTCCCTCGAGATCGCGGGAGATACCGCCGTCGCCCTCGTGCGCGACGACTACGAGGGCAACACCTTCCTCGACACGCTCTCGCTGATCCGCGACGAAGGGGAGTGGCGCATCTACAACAAGCTCTTCCACGTCGAGGGTTCGGCCTGAAGAACCCGGGCGCTCAATCCTCGCGTCTGGATTGCAGGAAGCGCACGAGGGTCGTGGGGGCGAACCCGAGCGGCGCGTCGCTGCGGAGTTGTTTCGCGTAGTCGGCGACGGCGAGTCGTCCCGCCATCGCGGAGCCGCGGCGATAGTGGAGCTGGGCGCTGCGTTGGCCGACGCGCACGAAGGGCCCCTGCCACTGGCGCTCCTGCGCGAGACGACTCGCGCCGCGCAGATCGCGCACGGCAGCGGGTGAGAGCGAGGCGCTGCCCACGACGACGCCGTTCGGCAGGGTGTAGAGGGCAACGAGACTCGGTTCGCGCAGGCCCTCCCCCGCTCGAACACCCCGGCCGATCGAACGGATGCGCTCGGTCGTCGTCGTCATGATCGAGTCCTGCGAACCGATGTGCCCCGCGAAACCCAGCGCATGGCCCAACTCGTGAAGCGCGGCCCCGAGTCGCTGGTCGGAGCTCAGGGGAATCTCGCGACCAACGGTGTCGGGGTTGCTGCGACGCAGGATCACGCGCGCGCGCACGAGCTTCGCCGCGAGCTGCCCGGGCGAATTGCTCTCGGGCGCGCTCGCGCGATCGACCTCGCAGTCGGTCACGGTGAGCCCCGTGCCGGCGAGCGGCGCGAGTCCCCGCGCTCGCGAGTCGTCGAACTGCATGATGATCTCGGCCTCGGGCGAAGTCGTCTCGCGAAAGCGGACCCCAAGCCCCGCCCCCTGCCAGGCTTCGAGGGCGATCCGAAGGTCCCTCTTTTCGTCTTCGGCGGCATCGACGGGAAGCGCGACCGTGATCTCATCGCTCGTGTCGAAACGGCAGAGGAAGAGCCAGGCGCGATCGCCCGTGGGCCAGAAGTGCGGAGGCGTGTCGCCGAGTCGGTGCCCCTCGGGCAATGCGATCTCGGGATGGAGCTGCCCGAGCACCTCCGTCGACCAGCCGCCCGACAGCGGCACACAGCCCGAAGCGAATAGCGCGATCGCGACCCCGATCATCGCAACGCCGGCTCGCTTCGAAAGCGTCTGCATCCTCAATCCCGATCGAGCCCGAGGATGCTCAAGAAGAAACTCGAATAGATGGTCTGCACTCCGAGCGTCATCAGGAGTCCACCTGGAACCACCTGCCGCATGGTTTCGCGCGGGTCGAGGCCGCCGAAGTCGACGGCCTGCCAGCCGAGGATCGCCGAAGCGAGCAGGCCGACCCCCACGGCGAACATCGCGAGCCCGACGATCACCCCGGCTTCGAGGTTGATGTAGTCGTAGATCCAGTCGTAGTAGGCGGGCCGCGGATGGAAGCCTTCGGTCACCGCGAACGCCTTGGTGAAGAGCGCGAACACGATCAGCTGATAGCCCAACAGACTCAGCATGCTCGCCGCGTAGAGGGTCTGGATGTCGAACTCGACGGCGCCGAGCACCACCGGCCCCTGGACCAACGCCCCCGCGACGACGGCCCCGATCACGAACGCGATGACGCCCGGGATCAGGAACAACCAACGCGGGCTGAAGAGCAGCATGAAGCGCAGGTGACGCCAGCCATCGCGCCAGGTGCGAAGGTGCGGCGCACGGGTTCGGCCATCGGGCTGCAGTGTGGTGGGTACTTCCGCGATGTCGAGGCCGAGCAGGGTGCTCTTGATCACCATCTCGCTCGCGAACTCCATCCCGGTGCTTCGCAGCTTCATTTTCGCGTAGGCGTCCTTGCGAAAGCCGCGCAGCCCGCAGTGGAAGTCGCCCACACCGGCGCGAAAGAAGACGCGACCGATCAGACTCAGCACGGGGTTTCCGAGGTAGCGGTGCAGGAAGGGCATGGCGCCCGGCGCAATGCCGCCGCGGAAGCGATTGCCCATCACGAGATCACACCCCGCGCGCAGTTCGCGCAGGAAGTCGTCGAGGGCCAGGAAGTCGTAGCTGTCGTCGGCGTCGCCCATTACGACGAAGCGGCCACGCGCGGCTTCGATGCCTCCGCGAAGCGCACTGCCATAGCCGCGTCGCTCGACGTCGACGACCCGCGCACCGTGATCCCGCGCGATCTGCTGCGAGCCATCCGTGCTGCCGTTGTCGGCCACGACGACTTCACCGCGGACACCGCTGCGTTCGAAGAAGCGGTGAACCTTGTCGATACAGGTCGCGAGGGTCTCGGCTTCGTCGAGACACGGCATCACGACCGAGAGCTCGACCTCCCCCGCTTCGACAGCGGGTGCGTTCTCACGCGTATCGCCGGGGGTGCTCAACCCTGGTCGTAGAGCTTCACGACGCGCACGCTGCCTTCGGGCGCGGCGGCGAGACAAAGATCACACAGCACGCACTCGTCGAGGTTCTCCTCGACGATCTCGACCCCGCTGTCGCTGGCCTTGAAGATGTCGACCGAGCACGATTCCTCGAGCTTGCGCGCGACATCGGGGTCTTTCGCAACGTCGTCGTTCACTTGGACATCGATGAAGAGTCCGGGCATGGTGGGTCTCCTGGAGTGCGCGGCCAAGCAAAGATGCGCGGCCAAGCAAAGGCGCGTCGCTCTACTTCTCTGCGAGTCGCTGCTTGATCAGTTCGGGGATTTCTTCGATGCGTTCGGCGACCGAGATGCCGGCCTTGCGCATGCGCTCGATCTTGTCGGCGGTGGTGTCTTCCTTGCCCTCGACGATCGTACCGGCGTGGCCGAAGCGCATGCCCTTCATTTCATCCATGAAGCGGCCGGCCATGAACGCCACGACTGGGATCTTGCACTCGTTGTCGGCGATCCACTCGGCGAGCTCCGCTTCCATGCGGCCGCCGGGCTCGGAGTAGATGGCGATCGCTTCGGTGTCGGGATCCTCGACGAAGAAGGGCATCAGCTCGGCGTAGGTGGTGCCCACGATGGCGTCGCCACCGATCGAAACGCACGTGCTCTGGCCCATGCCGGCAGCCGTGAGGGTCGAGGCGATCTCGGTCGTCATGCCGCCCGAGCGCGACATCACGCCGATGTTGCCCTTCGTGTAGGCCTGGCGCGTGTTCGCCGCGGGGCCGCCCACGCCGCCCATCTTGGCTTCGCCGGGGGAGATCAAGCCGAGGCAGTTGGGCCCGATGATGCGCGCGCCCTTGAGGTTGGCGAGCTCGACCATCTGGGCGACTTCGCGCCGTGGGATGTTCTCCGTCACGACGACGATCAACTTGATGTCGTTGTGCAGCGCCTCGAAGACCGCGTCCTTCGTGAAGCGCGGCGGCACCGAGACGATGGAGCCGTAGGGCTGCTGGCCTTCGTGCTTCAGGACGTCGGCCACGCAGTCGTAGACCTTCACGCCGTAGATGTCGCGCCCTGCGCGGCCCGGCGTCACGCCGCCGATGATGTTGGCGCCGTAGTCGAGGTTCTCACGCGTGAGGTTCACGGCCTCGCGGCCCGTGATTCCCTGGATGATGAACGACGTGTCCTTGTCGATCAGGATCGACATGATTCAGCCCCCCGCCGCCATCTTGGCGACTGCGCGCCCCGCCGCGTCGTACATCGAAACGCTGCGGTCGCAGTAGTCGACACCGTACTTCTCGAGGATCTTGAAACCCTCTTCCTCCCAAGCTCCCGGGATGCGGAAGATCGCGATCGCTTCGCTCGGATCGCGCCCCGCCTCGATGCAGCCCGCGATCACCCCGCGCGCGACGATGTCGACGCGCGTGTTGGACACCACGTTCATCATGACGGCGATCTTGTCGACGCCGGGCTTGCTGAGGATCAGCTTGGTGAGGTTCTTGGCCTTGCTCATCGACGGGTTGCCGCCGATCTCGCAGTAGTTGGCCGGCTTGCCGCCGTGCTTGCGCACCGCGTCGAACAGCGTGAGCGAGCCGCCACCGGCACCGATCACGAGGCCGAGGTCGCCGTCGAACTCGACGACGTTGCCCGCGACGCCGCGGTGTTCGACCGCGTTCACCTTGGCGCCTTCGATCTCGAAGTCCGTGGGCGGTCGCGCCTGGCGCGTCTCGTCCTCGCCGATG
>JANQEL010000058.1 GCA_028278345.1 Myxococcota bacterium | reverse complement strand
CGACTCCTCGAGGCTCGGCAATGAGGCCAGCGCGAGATCCTGTGGGTTGAACTGGTCGGTGGTGCGGAAGAGTTCGGTCTTGCCCCAGACGATGCTCTGCTTGCCGATGCGCAACCAGAGTCGGGAGTCCATCAACTCGATGTCGAGGTAGGCCTCCTTCAGCTCCTTTTCGTCGTTCTGCGCGTAGCCGCGGTTCCAGGCGCGCTCGCTCTCGCTGAAGTTGAAGGGCAGCTTCGCCAGACGCCCGGAGTCCAACAGCTCGCGAAAGGGCTTCGAAGGGATGAAGTTGCCGCGCGCCACGCTGTCGCTGCGCGTTGCGCTGATCACGTAGTGGGTGCCGAAGCGGATCACGTACTTCGAGATGTCTTCGTCGCAGTCGACGCCGTCGGTGCACGTGAGGGTCACACCGCCGGCTTCGAGATCGGCGAGGGTCTGTTCCACCGACGCCAGCAGCTGATCCGAGCAGTTCCACTCCGACTCGAGGCAGTCGAGGGCCTCGATCTCCTCGAAGGCATCCTCGATCACCGTGGCCAGGGAAACGCCGCAATCGACTCCGACCGGGCACGTCACGTCGAAGCCTTCGTCGGACATCTCATCGACGAAGACGCGCTCGAAGCAGGCCATGTCCCCCGTCTGGCAGACCGTTCGCTGGGCCACCTGGAGCTCTCGGTAGTACTCCTGAAACTTGACGTTGAAGTCGTCGAGTTCGATCGGCTTGTCGTTGACGTCGTACTCGATCGTCGCGCCGACCTCGCGCACGTAGCAGCGCGAGCCGCCCAGATCGGTGCGCTCGCAATCGAGGTTCAACTCGATCTCTTCGACGTCGTCGCCGTAGTAGAAGGCCTCGTCGTGGTCGACGATCGAGATCGGGCGGAAGGGCTTGCCGCCAAGCCCCCCGACACCCAGCTTCGGATAATCGAGGGAGATCGTCTGCATGTCATCGCCGACGCTGCCCCGCCCGAACTCATCGAGGGTCATGAAGAGCTTGTCCGTATCCTCTTCAGGGGGCGCCGGCATGCTGTTGTTCTTGATGTTCGGAATGCGCAGCCCGATCATGTTCTCCGCCTCTTCCGGGTACTTGATGTTGACCCGAACGTTGACGGTGGGATCGGTGAGCAGGGTGGCGTCGATGTCGCCGATGTTGGCCGGCGGTACTCCCGGCGGCAGCGGAAAGTCCGCGGCTTCGAACTCGTTCAGGTAGTCGGTGCGAAAGCCCTCGTGGTCGACGTAGCCGACGAAGAGCACTTCGTTGATCGCCGCCGAGTCGAAGGGGTTCGGGGTCGTCGACATCGTGCCAACGGAGTCGATGTGGTTCTTCGGCAACCAGGGCCCGAGGCGCGCGATGATGCCCGTCTTGGTTTCGATCTGCGTGAACTTGTAGTCGTCGAAGTCGCGGAAGTTCAGGCTGAAGGGCGTCGGCCCCACGAAGCAGTTGTGGTACTGCGCGTTGTCGCGTTCGCAGGGTTCGCCGGGCTCGGGGGCGAGGAAGCGATCCTGGCCGAGTTCGTTGCCCTCGGTGTTCGTGTAGAGGGTCTGCCCTTCGGTCTCGGAGATGATCCGGAAGCCCTGCAGGTCGTCGAGGGCGACGGGATCGGTCGTGGCGCCCGAAAGCCGCTCGCCGCGGGCGATGAACAGCTCGCCCGCCGCGTCGTGGTCGTAGCCGTTGCTGAGGCGCCGCGGGAGGCTCTTGGCGTCGTCACCCCAGGCGTTGATCGACTCGAACATCCCGCAGCCCTGGGTGTAGACGCAGTCGTAGCGGACCTCGAGACGCACGAAGGCCGAGAGCAGATCGATGCCCATCCAGGTGTCGTCGATGAGGTCGAGTTCGAGCTCGACGTTGAACACCTGGTACCACTGGGCGACGTCCCAGTCTTCGCTGAAGTCTTCGTTCAGGACGCGAAGCTGACTCTCGAAGAAGCCGTGGGCTTCGAACTTACCGTCGAGCAGTTCGAAGGCGTTCGCGGGAATGGTCGCCGCGCTCGAAACCAGAATCGCGGCCAGCAACCAGGCCCAACGCAGGTGTCGCGATGGGGGGCATCGGCGCGCAGTGTTCGCGGTTTCGTGCTTTCGAAATTTCCGACAACCCACTCGTTCTGCGCCACATGCCGTGAACCCGGAGGCTCACTTCCAAGCATCCCTGTTCCGGCGACCCGCTCTGGAAACCAGTGCGGAAGCCACCGAGCAAGGCCCGCAGGAAATGCGCGAACTCGCGCTTTCCCCCAAGAGATTCCACTACCGTGCCCGTACGACGGACCTCGGCAGTTATACCCCTGCGAGTGCTTCAATGACAACGGAATTTTGCAGGGATTCCGCGACGCGAGTGGGCCCGCGAACGACCGCAAACGGCGCGATAAACGTGCCGTTCATCGTGGCGAAATGAACCGCGGTCAGATTTGCCGCAGCGCTCGGCCGAACTACGGAACGAGCGACAGCGGGACGGGCATGATGTTCCAGGTGAACACGCCGCCCTCGCCGCGCGGCCGCGTGTAGATTGTCTCGGGAACCATGCGCGTGCCATTCCAGGTGTAGCGGCGCACCTTCTTGTGCTTGTCACTCGCGACGTAGAGCTCGTCCTTTCCGTCGCCGTCGAGGTCCGAGAGGATCGCGGCGTGCTCGAAACCGCCCGAGTTCTTGTCGAGCAGTTCGACCTTCCACGGCTGCATGGGGTCGTCGGCCGGGCGCAGTAGCCAGATCCCGCTGCTGTAGGCCGCAGCGACCATCTCCTTCTTCCCGTCGCCGTCGATGTCGCCCACGGTGAGGAAGCGACACAGATAGTCGGGAAGCTCGGCGATCACAACGCCGGCGGCCGGGTCGGTATCCGCTTCGTAGCGGCGCACCTCGGTCTTCTGGTCGATCGTGTTCGACTCCTTGTCGAGGTGCCCCTCGACCACCACGTAGAGTTCGTCGCGGCCGTTGCCGTCGACGTCACCCACGTAGATCTCCTTGGCGTGACGATCACCGAGGTCGGCTGCCACGGTTCGGCCCTCACCCGTCTTGGGCACATAGCGAGTCACCTGGCCTGACTGCGAGGCCCCGTCGAGGCGATTCGGCTCCGACGGCGTCGCGTACACCTCGAGGGCACCGTCGCCGTCGAGGTCGCCCAGCTCGATCTCATGCACGAAGGTGTCCGCCTCGACGTCGATCTCCGTGACCTCGAAGCTCCCGTCCTCGTTGGGCGCGAGGGTGGCCACCACGCCCTGGTCGTGGGTCGCGACGGCAAGCGAGGCGCGTCCGTCGCCGAAGAGATCCCCTACCTCGACGTCGCGCATGCGGCTGAATTTTCCGCCGAAGTCCTTCTCCCACAGGATCTCGGCGCTGTGTCCCGCGTCGCCCTTCGACCACAAGGCCACGCGGGCCTTGGAGCCGGCCACCGTCAGGATGCGATCCTCACCGCCGGGCGTCCGGTAGTGCATGGCCTTGTGGAAGACGTCGCTCTCGGCGTCCTCGAGCTGGCTCACGTGCCACTTGCCGTCGGTGAACGAGATGAATTCCATCCGGGCCGGCAGCGCCTTCGGCGGCTTGCCCTTCTCGAAGGGGGCGAAGGAGGCGAGGCTCAGCACGAGGGCTTGGGAAAGATCGGGAGCCTTGGGCTTCGGCGCCGGTTTCGCGGCGGGCTTCGCCGCCGGCGCGGACGCCTGCTTCGGCGCTTCGCTCTCTCCGCTGCAGGCGACCAGGCTCGCAAGCAGGAGAGAAGAGATAGAAAGAAGTACGAAACCGCCGGACCGCACGCGGTCGCCCATGGATGGATCCTCCAGTTGATCTTTCCGACCGGGCCTTCCCGATCGATCTTGGCCGCTGGCCTGCTCGCTACGATCGACCCCGGTCGAGGGCCCGGGGTGCAGAACCCGACTCGCAAATTCCTCGGTCGCCAGCTACCCGCCTTCGTCCCGATCTCTGCGTTGCGAAACAGCGCCCGTAGCTTTGGCTACGCGCGCCGTTCCGCGCCTTGATCTCGGACCGAATCCGGGCACCTGGCTCGGTCGGAATCTGTGAGTCGGGTTCTTAGCAGGCCTCGCCGCGCCCCACCCCGCGAATCGACGGCGTGGCGGAGAGCGACGTGGTAAATAGCGGCCATGAGTAAGCAAAACCTGAAGCCTCCGCGCGGAACCCGGGATCTCTTCCCGGAGGATCAGCGCTTCCGGGAGTGGTTGTTTGGCCACTTCCGCGAGGTGGCGGCGCGCTTCGGGTTCGAGGAGGTCGACGCCCCGATCGTCGAACACGCCGAGCTCTTCATGCGAAAAGCCGGCGAAGAGATCGTCGACCAGCTCTACCACTTCGAATTGCACGGCCGACACCTCGCCCTGCGTCCGGAAATGACCCCATCGATCGCGCGGATGGTGATGGCCCGTGCCGGTGGCCTGCGCATGCCCCTGCGCTGGTTCACGGTCACCCAGAACTGGCGCTACGAGCGCATGACCCGCGGCCGCAAGCGCGAGCACTATCAGTGGAACATGGACATCTACGGCGAACCCGGGGTGACCGCGGAGGCCGAGCTGATCGCCGCGATTACAAGCCTGGTGGACGCCGTCGGTCTCGAGCGTGATCACGTGAAGATCCGCATCAACAGCCGCAGCCTGCTCGAGGCGAGCCTGCGCGCAGGCGTGCTGAAGGATCGCCCCGAGGCCTTCGAGCCCCTGTGCGTCGTGATCGACAAGATCGACAAGGTCGGGGCCGAAACGGTGACCGACATGCTGGTCGATCCGGCGGGGGCCGTCGGCCTCGATGCCGCCTCCGCCCGCGACGTGGTCGCGATGCTCGAGGTGAAGAACCTCGAGGACGCCGTCGCCGCGGCGCCTTCGGACAGCACGGCCGGGAGCGATCTGCTGCGCCTGTGGTCGCTTCTCGCCGCCTATGGAGTCGACGATCGCGTCGTGTTCGACGCATCGGTGGTGCGCGGCCTCGCCTACTACGCGGGCATCGTCTTCGAGGCCTTCGACACCCGCGGCGCCCTGCGCGCGATCTGTGGCGGCGGGCGCTACGACCGTTTGACCGAAGCCCTCGGTGGCCCGAGCATCCCGGCCGCCGGCTTCGGCTTCGGCGACGTGGTGATCGCCGAGTTGCTCTCCGACATGGGCAAGCTGCCCGAACTCGCGCGCGAGGTAGACGACGTGGTCTTCGCCTTCGAGGAAGCCCAGCGGCCGGCGGCGATCGAGGTGGCAACACGGCTTCGCGCAGCCGGCCATCGCGTCGAGCTCGTGCTCGGAACGCCGAAACTGAAACGCGTGATCTCCGATGCCGACAAGGACGGCGTCGCAACACTCTGGTTGCTCGGTCCCGACGAGGTCGAACGCGGCGTGGTGATGCGAAGACGACTCGAAACCGGCGAGCAGAGCGAGGTCGCTCTCGCGGGGTTCGACCCCGAACCGCGCGCATAGCATGAGCGACTGGACGATCGACAAGAGCATCGAGCGCTACGGCCTCGACCGCTGGGGCGACGGTTTCTTCGGCGTGAACGACGAAGGCGCGGTCGTCGTGCGACCGGCGCGCGACGAGGCGCGGTCGATCGATCTGATGGCTCTCGTCGACCAGCTGCGCGAGCGCGGTACGCGAACGCCGCTGCTGATCCGCTTCTCGGACATCCTCGCCCAGCGCATCGCCGAGGTGGGGGATGCGTTTTCGAGCGCGATCGATCAGTTCGGCTACCGCGGTCGTTATCGCGGGGTGTATCCCATCAAGGTGAACCAGCAGCGCCACGTGGTGGAGGAGCTGATCCAACACGGCGCTTCGCGCGGAATCGGGCTCGAGGCGGGGAGCAAGCCCGAACTGTTGATCGCACTCGCGCTCCTCGATACCGAAGACGCGCCGATCATCTGCAACGGCTACAAGGATCGCGCCTACATCGAAACGGCCCTGCTCGCGCAGCGCCTCGGGCGCAAGCCGGTGATCGTGATCGACCGCATCCACGAGGTGGAGCTGCTGATCAAACAATGCCAACAGCTGGGCATCCGGCCGCACATCGGAATTCGCGGGCGTCCCTCGGCCGCGGGCGCGGGCAAGTGGACGGAGTCGACCGGCGCACGTTCGAAGTTCGGGCTCGCGCCGTCGGAGATCGTCGACGTCGCCGACCGGCTCTACAGCGAAGGCCTGCTCGATTGCCTCGAGCTGATCCACATCCACATCGGTTCGCAGATCACGCAGATTCGCGCCCACAAGGATGCACTGCGCGAGATCAGTCGGCTCTACGTCGGCTTGCGGCAGATGGGTGCTTCGAATCTCCACATGATCGACGTGGGGGGCGGGCTCGGCGTCGACTACGACGGATCGCAGAGCGATTCGAACTCGTCGATGAACTACGACCTGCAGGAATACGCGAACGACGTCGTCGGTGCGATCCACGAAGCGTGCGAAGCCACGCGCGAACCGCACCCCGACATCGTCACAGAGAGCGGGCGTGCGCTGGTCGCGCATCACTCGGTGCTGGTCTTCGACATCCTCGGCGCGGCGAAGCTTCGCTCGGAAACCGCGCCGGCCCGGAGTGGCTCGGATGATGCGCGAATCACGCGCGACTTCGAACGGGTCATGGCCACTCTCGAAGATGGCGGCGTGCAGGAGGCCTATCACGACGCGCTGCAGATCCGCGACGAGGTGAACAGCCGATTCGGCCTCGGCTACCTGAGCCTGCGCCAGCGGGCCGAAGCCGATCGGCACTTCCTCCACTGTTGCGAACGGATCCTGGTCGCAGCGCGCGCCCTGCCCCAGATCCCCGACGACCTGGCCGCCCTCGAGAACGATCTCGCCGACACCTACTACGGCAACTTTTCGGTCTTCCAGTCGGCACCCGACCATTGGGCCGTGAAGCAGCTCTTCCCCATCCTTCCGATCCACCGCCTGGACGAAGCACCGACCCGACGCGGCGTATTCGCCGACCTCACCTGCGATAGCGACGGCAAGATCGACCGCTTCATCGCACCGCCCTCGGCCCCGGGCGAGGAGCGCACGATCGATCTGCACGAGTTGAACGGCGAGCCCTACTACATCGGCATGTTCCTGGTCGGGGCCTATCAGGAGATCCTGGGCGATCTCCACAACCTCTTCGGCGACACCGACGCGGTGCACGTGAAACTCGACGACGACGGGGGCTACTCGATCGAGCACGTCGTGGACGGCGACGAGGTCTCCGAGGTGTTGCACTACGTGCAATACGAGCCGGCCACGCTGATCGAGCGCGTGCGGCGCGCCTCCGAAGCCGCCCTACGCCGCGGCGAGATCACCCTCGGCGAATCGGCCCGCCTGCGCAAGCACTACGAAGAAGGGCTGCGCGGCTACACCTATCTCGCGAACCACTAGCGCCCCAGACGCGAGTCCGGGTGCGCTGGATCGGGCCGCAGCCAGCGATTAATCTGCGGCGCCGAGAGGATGTGATCGCATGAGTGAAGGTTCCGCGGAAGACGCGGCGGAGAAGGTTGCGCTGCTCGAGTCGCTGCGCGGCGACGTCGGAAAGGTGATGGGGGCTCCCCTGCCCGCGCGCGACGAAGTCAACCAGGCGATGATTCGGCATTGGTCGGATGCGATGGAGGACTTCAACCCGTGCTACATCGACGCCGACTTCGCAGCGAAGTCGATCCACGGTGAGATCGTCGCGCCGCCGGCCATGTTGAACGCCTGGGGGATGGCGGGGCTGCATCCGCCGGCGTCCTATCGCAACCGCGGCGTCGAGACCTACGCGAAACTCGATGCGGCGGGATACACCTCGGTGGTCGCGACCAACTCCGAGCACGACTACGCACGCTACCTGAAGCTCGGCGAGACGGTCCACGGCGCGGGCCGCGTCACCGACGTCTCCGAAGAGAAGGCCACGGCGCTGGGCACCGGGCATTTCGTCACCACGGTGACCGACTACACGACGGAGTCCGGGGAGGTCGTCGGCTCGATGACCTTCCGCATCCTGAAGTTCAAGCCCGGCACCGGGCGCATGGCGGCGAGTGCAGACGAGGCGGGCCCCGCGAAGCCGCGTCCCACTCGGCCCAAGCCCGGCATCTCGCGGGACACGAAGTTCTTCTGGGATGGCATCGCCCAGGGCGAACTGCGGATCCAGAGTTGCGAGTGCGGCGCCCTACACCACCCCCCGATGGTGCGCTGCCCGAAGTGCGGCGCCTACGACCTCGGTTGGATGGTCGCGAGTGGTCGCGGGAAGGTCTACAGCCACGTCGAACCCGTGCATCCCAAGATCCCCTCCTTCGACTATCCCCTGATCGTGGGCCTGATCGAACTCGAAGAGGGCACCCGCCTGCTGTCGAACGTGGTCGACGTCGAAGAGGAGTTCGTCGAGATCGGGATGGATGTCGAACTCTCGATCCAGGAATGCAACGGAGTCGAACTCCCGGTGTTCCGCCCCGTGCGTCCGGCGCGCCGCGAAACCACGCTTCGCTTCGAAGACGTGGAGGTCGGCGATCGACTTGCGCCCTGCCCGATCCCGATCACCCCCACCCTGATCGTGTCGACGGCGATCGCTTCCCGCGACTACCAGGATGTGCACCACGATCGCGATCTCGCGATCAAGCGCGGCAGCCCCGACATCTTCATGAACATCCTGACCTCGAGCGGTCTGTCCTCGCGCTACGTGACCGATTGGGCGGGGCCCGAAGCCGTACTCAAGAACCTGCGCATCCGTCTCGGCGTACCCAACTACCCCTACGACACGATGACGATGTACGGCGAGGTCAGCGACAAGGGCCAGGTCGCGAGTGGTCGCGGCGTCGTCACGCTGAAGGTCCGGGGCACCAACCGCATGGGGCATCACCTCACGGGCACGATCGATCTCGAACTTCCAGGTGATGGGGCATGAGCATGGAATTCGCCGGCAAGACCGCGATCGCGGGCATCGGCGCCACCGAGTTCTCGAAGCACTCCGGGCGCTCGACCCTGCGTCTCGCGATCGAATGCGCCGACGCCGCGATTCGCGACGCGGGTCTCGAGCCGCACCAGATCGACGGCATGGTGAACTTCACCGTCGAAGAGAACCCGGAGATCGAAGTCGCGCGCAACCTCGGCATCAAGGAACTCACCCACTTCAGTCGCATCCACCACAGCGGCGGCGCCGCCTGCGCGACGATCCACCAGGCCGCGATGGCGGTGAACAGCGGCGCCTGCAACTACTGCCTCGTCTTCCGCGCCTTCAACGAACGATCGGAGACGCGCTTCGGCACCGGCGTGCAGGATCGCGGCTCGAGCGCGAGCCCCGTCGATGTCGACTTCGGTTGGAGCTCGCCCTTCGGCCTGCTGACCCCCGCCTCCTGGGTGGCGATGTTCGCGCGCCGCTACATGCACGAGTACGGCGCCACGAGCGAGGATTTCGGCCACGTCGCCGTCGCGGATCGCAAGCACGCCGCCACCAACCCGAAGGCCTTCTTCTACGGGAAGCCGATCACCCTGAAGGAACACCAGGAGAGCCGCTGGATCGTAAAGCCCCTCCACCTGCTCGACTGCTGCCAGGAAAGCGACGGCGGGCAGGCGTTCATCGTCACCACCCTCGAGCGCGCGAAGGACATGCCCCAGCCTCCCGCCGTGATCGCCGCCGCCGCGATGGGAAGTGGCGAAGATCAGCAGATGATGAAGAGCTACTACCGCGACGAGATCACGGGCATCCCCGAGATGGGCATCGTGGCGAAGCAGCTCTGGCGCGACACCGGCCTCGGCCCCGACGACATCCAGACGGCGGTGATCTACGACCACTTCACGCCGCTGGTGCTTCCCCAGCTCGAAGAGTTCGGCTTCTGCAAGACCGGCGAAGGGAAGGACTTCGTCAAGGACGGCAACATCGAGATGGGCGGCCGCCTGCCGGTCAACCCGAATGGCGGGCAACTCGGCGAGGCCTACATCCACGGGTTGAACGGCATCGCCGAAGGGGTGCGTCAGGTTCGCGGGAGTGCAGTGAACCAGGTGCCCGACGCCGAGAACGTGCTCGTCACGGCGGGCACCGCAGTGCCCACGAGCGCGCTGATCCTGAACCGCGGCAACTAGCGCTCCGCCTGCTTCTTTCGATCCGCGCCGTAGAGAGAGGCGTAGGCGTAGATCAGCGCCAGGCTTCGATGCGGTCGCCAGCGCTCGGCGAAGTCGCGCATCTCCCCCTCTTTGGCGACACCGTCGCGGCCGAGCATGTCGATCGCGATCCGCTTCACCACGCCGAGGTCACCGGCGGGAAAGACATCGAGGCGCCCGAGCCCGCGGATCAGCGAAGTCTCGGCCGTCCAACGCCCAATGCCCTTGTAGGCCACGAGCCGTTCGATCACCGCTTCGTCGTCGAGGCCTTCGAGTTCGCCCTCGTCGAGTTCACCCATCGCGAAGGCACGAGCGATGCGACGGATGGCACCGGCCTTGGCGCCACTCAGCTTGAATCCGCGCAGGGTGGTTTCGCGCACGCGAGAGAGCCGCTGGGGGGTGGGAAAGGCGAGACGCGTCACGCCCTCGACATCGAGGCGCTCGCCGTAGCGATCCACCAGGGCGTCGTAGATCGAGTAGGCGAACTGCAGGTTCACCTGCTGGGCCAGGATCGAGGTCACCATCGCCTCGAAGAGCGAGGCGCCGCCGCACAAGGCCAGGCCGCGATGTTGCGCGATCGCGTCCGCGAGAAAGGGGTCGCGCGCGAACGCCCCATAGAAGGCGCGCAGTCCACACGCGGTTCCGAGCGAGCGTTCGACGAATCGCGCAGCGGCCTGCTGCACGGCGGATCTGCGAACACCCTCCCCCGCGAGCCGCACCTCGAGGCGCGCTCGCGAGGGCGGCGCGGTCTGGCGCACCTCGATCAGCACCGGTCGACCGTCGAGCACCACGCAGCGGCTGTAGGTACCCGCGTCGTCCAGACGATCGACCCGCTGACTGAAACGGACGAGACGCGCCGCAGTACGGACCAACGAGTACGGTTGCTCGGGTTTCAGTTCGAAGCGGCTTCGCTGCACGCGAACACACTAGAATGAACACACCCCCCGGCGCGAATCCCCTGGCCGCGGGCGAATGGGAGGTCGCATGAGCCGACTCAACCTCGATCCGCAAACCGCAGCGCAGTGGCATCGCGAAGTCGACGTCCTGGTCGTGGGCCTCGGGGCCGCCGGTGCCGCAGCGACCCTCGAAGCCACGGCCCTCGGTGCCGACACCCTGGTGATCGAACGCGGCGGAGGAGGCGGCGGCACCTCGGCGATGAGTGGCGGCGTCATCTATATGGGCGGAGGCACGCCCCTCCAGCGCAGCTGTGGCTTCGAGGACAGCGCCGACGAGATGTACAAGTACCTGATGGCTTCGGTCGGCCCGAACCCCGACGAAGCCAAGATCCGCCTCTACTGCGACGGCTCGGTCGAGCAGTACGACTGGCTCGTCGGCCACGGCGTTCCCTTCAAGCAGACCTACTACCACGGCACGAGTGGCGAACCCCCGACCGACGATGGCCTCGTCTGGAGCGGCGCCGAGCAGGTGCATCCCTTCTGCGAGATCGCCGTCCCTGCCCCGCGCGGACACGTTCCCCAGATCGAACACCAGGGTGGCCCGCTGTTGATGAAGGTGCTCTGCGAGGAAGTCGAGAAGTGCCCCGCCGAGAAGTGGATGAACGCGCGCTGCACCGCGCTGTTCCAGGAAACCGACGGCGAAGTGGTGGGTGCGGCGATCGAGGTCTTCGGCGAAGTGCGCAATGTGCGCATCCGCAAGGGCATCGTGATCGCCACCGGCGGCTTCGTGTTGAACGACACCATGCTCGAGCACCACGCACCGCTGGCGAAACTCTGCGGCATGCGCGTCGCCGCCGACGGCGACGACGGCAGCGGCATCAACCTCGGTACCGCCGCCGGTGCAGCCACCTTGAACATGAGCGCGATCTCGATCTCGCTCCCGATCACCCAACCGTGGGGGCTCAAGCGCGGTGTGCTGGTCAACGCCCAGGGCCAGCGCTTCGTCAACGAAGACACCTATTACGGCCGCCTCGGCGAAGCCGCCCTGCTCCACAACCACGGGCGCGCCTGGTTGATCGTCGACGATGCCGTATTCGAGAAGCCGACCTACTTCGGCGAGGTCGCAGGCGTCGGCGAGAGCTTCGGCGAACTCGAAGGCGAACTCGGCCTGCCCGCCGGAAGCCTCGAAGCCACCATGAGCGTCTACAACCGACACGCGGAGAAGAGCGAAGACCCCGTCTTCCACAAGGGCCGCGACTACCTGAAGCCCCTCGACACACCGCCCTTCGGCGCCTTCGACTGCACGACCGAGAAGGCCCTCTACGCCGCCTTCACCCTCGGCGGCTTGTGGACCGACCCCGACAGTCGCGTCCTCGACCCGAACGGCGACGCCATTGCGGGACTCCATGCCGCAGGTCGCGCCACCTCGGGCATCTCGGTCGGCGGCTACAGCAGCGGCCTCTCTCTGGGCGACGGCATCTTCTTCGGCCGGCGCGCCGCGCGCACGGCGATCGCGCGATAGCCAGCGGCAACGCGAGCACGGCTACAGAAGCGAAGCTCTATCCTCGGGAGTGTCGTCACACCGCCTTGGAGGATCGAACCATGGTGAAGGTCGTCAAGCTCGGAATCAAACGCCCGGTCACGCGCCCCCTGCTGCCGGATCCCGACCCCCGCAAGGTTCACTACACGCTCTTCTCCGTCGACGATCACTTGATGGAACCGAAGCACACTTTCGAAGGCCGCCTGCCCGCGAAGTTCTCCGAGCAGGCGCCGCAGGTCGTCGAAACCGAAGAAGGCCACGAAGTGTGGATGTTCGAAGAGCAGCCCTACTTCCAGGTCGGTTTCATGTGCGTCGCCGGACGGCCGCGCGAAGATCATCGCGTCGAGCCCAGCCGCTACGAAGAAGTGCGCCCCGGTTGCTACGACATCCACCATCGCATCAAGGACATGGACATCGGCGGCATCCACGCCTCGGTGAACTTCCCTTCGGGCGTGACCGGCTTCGGGGGCACCCTCTTCTCCGAAGCCAAGGACCAGGAACTCGGCCTCGCCTGCGTGCGCGCCTGGAACGATTGGCTATGGGACGAATGGCACTCGCCCTACCCCGACCGCATCGTTCCCCTCGGCATCACCTTCCTGTCGGATCCCGAAAAGGGGGCCGAAGAGATCCGCCGCAATGCGAAGCGCGGCTTCACCGCGGTCACGATGCCCGAGCAACCCCACGAACTCGGCTATCCGCCCGTGTTCGACGACTACTGGGAACCCATCATCCGCGCCTGCGCGGAAACCGAGACCGTGGTGAACCTGCACATCGGCTCATCGGGCTTCCCCAAGATGCCGCCGGGCGCGCCGATGCTCGAGCTCGGCGCCACCCTCTTCGGGCCGATGGCGATCTCGGCCTGCGCGGAGTGGCTCTGGAGTCCCTGGCCGACCCGATATCCCGAACTCAAGATCGCCATGTCGGAGGGAGGCATCGGCTGGGTCGCGGGGCTGATCGACCGGGTGAACAACATCATGTCGCGCTCGGGCTACGGAGCGAACTGGCCGGACAAGCAGAACGGGCCAACGGACGTGCTCCGCCGCAACTTCTGGTTCTGCATGATCGACGACCCCTCGACCATCGTGACCCGCGACACCATCGGCATCGACAACATCCTCTTCGAATCCGACTACCCGCACGGCGACGGAACCTGGCCCGACACCCAGCAGGTGATGCTCGATGTGCTGGGCGGCCTGTCCGACGAAGAGATCCGCAAGATCGCGCACGAGAACGCCGCGAAGCTCTACCGACACCCGCTGCCCGAAGTTCGACTGCCGTAGTCGGACCGCGCCGGGGCGTCGAGCAGCCCGAGCCGCTGGCTAGTCTTCAGTACGCCTGAGGTCGACGACGCCGCGATTGTTGCGTCGGAACAGATCGTCGGCGCAGCGCCCCACCGAGGGATCGGGCGGCGTGATCGGAGTCGTCACCACGTACGTCCCCGCCATGCGGTCGCCGATGATCTCGAGGCGACCGGTCGCCTGCATTCCGACGCGCTGCGGAGACGAGCCCACCGGGTCGGCCAGGCGATTGATCACCGCCGCCGCCGGGATCAGACTCCCGACCACGGTGCCGCTGAAGGGCATCGAGTCCTGGTCAGTCGAAACGCCGACGTCAGCCGGATCTTCGAACGACCAACACTGGGAGTTCGTCCACACCGACGTGCCGAATACGTTGCCGTCCTCGTCCTGCTCGAGGGTGAACGTCACGGTTCCCGACTCGGGAACGCCGAGCGTCGTGCTCCACTCTCCCTCCCAGGTACCCGCCACGTCGACAACGGGCGCCTCGACGGCCCCGGATGCACCGGCGCGATCGTCGAAGCCACGACACGAAAGGCAGATCGAGGCCAAGGCGATCAATGCGAGCCATAGCGGCAAGCCTGGATCGCTCGCCCTGTTCAGCAGCTGCAAGCGCATTCGCGGGGGATGTCCTCACTCGGGGTCGTACGAAACGGTGTCGCCCCGCGAAACCCGGAGTTGGGCCGGTTCCGCGAGCGGGAAAAACAAGAATCGCGTAGAACCCAGCGCCTTTCAAGCAGCCCGCTGGCGACCCGTCTCCCCACCCCGGAGGGGGAAACCACCAGTTGCAAGGCACGAGTCGCAGCCAGCCGAGTGCGCCACCAACCACGACGGCGTGTTGCAACCCGGGCGATCCCCGAGGATCAACTTGCGACGGAACTCCGTGAATGACATCGTGGGGGATCAGCCGAGGAGAGGAAGGAAGCGTGAAGCGTGGCGTTGCTGTTGGGCCGATCTGTTGTCGCGGGAGCGCCTTGCTCGTCGCCGTCTTCTGCGCGATTGCGCTCCACGCGCCCTCGGCGCAGGCCAAAACGCCCTTCAACGGCACCCAGGCCGGTGGCGCCACCTTCGGCGCCGGCCTGATCGCGGGGATCGCGTGCTGGACCCTCGAACTCGGCACCCAGGACCGCTGGGCGATCGAGGAAGAGGTCGAGGAGCGCGACGACGATTACGAACGCGTCGGCTGGTACGGACAGCTCTCCGGTACCTACGTCCTCGAAGTGATCGACGACGGCAAGGAAGAAGAAGGCGTCGCAGACGCCACATCTCCCGCCCCCATCGATTTCGAGTTCGACAGCCGTCATTCCGGCGGCATTGGATTCGGTTTCGGCCGCCGCTGCCACGAACGCGTCTCCGTGGAGGTCGACATCGACTGGATGGTCGGCGGCTTCGAAGGCGATTTCGATTCCCCGACCGAAGGCACACTGCAGAAAGCCGACTACGAATTCGTCGCCGCGACGGTCAACGCCAAGGGACATCTGCTGACCGGCCGCATTCAGCCCTACGTGCTGCTCGGAACCGGGACCCTCGCGATCAGCACCGAGACCAAGACGGTCTCGAACGGAGTAAAGAAGAACAAGGAGACCGGCAACCTCCTCGTACGCGGCGGAGGCGGCGTCGACTTCTACGTGACCCGAAACTGGGTCCTAAACGTGGGCGCGGATTACCTGTGGTCCGCCACCAACCTCGACTACTTCGACTTCTTCACCTTCGGCGTCGGCGTCCAGCACCGCTGGTGATGCCACACAGCCAAGGGTGCGCGATCAGCGCTCGGCGCTTCGCCTGAACTCCGCGTAGTCGACGAGGGCCTTGAGGGCGCCCACCGCACGATGGGCACTGGCGTGGCAATAGCGCCCCTGCGTCCCCACCGAGGCGGGGCCGGGATTGTCCGGGTGGGTGTGGACGAGTTCCGTGGCCGAGAGCACGGGCACGTCGTGCTCGTCGCTGGCCTGCCGCGCCGCTTCGGCGTATCGCGCCTCCTGGCGCGCGTGGAAGGTCGCGATGCGCTCGAGGCCGTGGTCGGGATAGAAGGGACCGGAAGCGAAGGTGCCCCCCTGCGCCCCCTGGATGCCGAGCCCGAGGTGGATCACGGCATCGACATCGACGTGCCCCGCCACCATCGAGAGCACTTCGGGAATCGTATCCCTGCCCTCACCCCCGGCGAGATCGATCGGATTGTTGCGGCTCCAGCGCGCTGGAACCATCTGGTCGATCGCCTCCTTCAATTCGGCCGGTAGCGGGATCAGTTCGAGACCGACTTCCGCGCAGGCATCGGCCGCGAGCACTCCCCAACCGCCGACGGTGCTGAACACCACCGTGCGGCGGCCCTTCGGAAGCGGCTGGGTGGCCAGGGTCGCGGCCCACTCGAAGGCCTCTTCGACGGACTCGGGTCGCAGCACGCCGTACTGCTGGCAGATGCCGTCGAACACCCGCGAGTCGCTCGCGAGTGCACCCGTATGGCTCGCCGCCGCGCGCTTGCCCGTCTCGGCCACCCCGCCCTTCACCAGCACCAGCGGTTTGCGGGCGGTGAGGTTGCGGACCGAGCGCTTGAAGTGCTCGCCATCCGCCACGCCTTCGAGGTAGGCGAGCACCACGCGCGTTTCGTCGTCGGCGGCGAAGTAGTCGAGTAGATCGCAGAGCGAGGTCTGCGCCGAGTTGCCGAGGGATACGGCCTTGCTCACGCCGATCCCGGTACCGCACGCGTAGTTGAGAAACGATGAAACGAGATTGCCGCTCTGGCTCGCCACGGCGATCGAGCCCGCGGGCGGATAGGGAGGCACGATCTGCGCGCACATCGACACCGAAGTCGAGATCACGCCCTGTCCGTTCGGCCCGATCATCAGGATGCCCAGTTCGTCGGCCGTGCGAACGAGTTCTTCCTGCATCGCGACGCCCTCGGGCCCGGCTTCGCCATAACCCGCGCTGGTGACGAAGGCCGCCCGCACACCCTTCTTCGCACAGGCGTGGAGGAGATCGATGTTGGCCTTGTTGGGCGTGCACACGAACACGAGGTCTGCGGCGCCGTCGGGCACCTCGGCGACGTCGCTGAGGGTCGGGGCGCCCAGCACGTCGGCCCCGTCGGGCTTCACGGGGAAGATCTCGCCCTTGAAGCCGAAGCGGCGCAGGTTGTGCAGGGTCGCGAAGCCGAACTTGCCCGGATGGCTCGACACCCCGGCCACGATCACGCCCCGGGGTCGGAAGAGCGGCTCGTAGCGCGCGATGAGTTCGGCATCGCTTCGCTGGGTGGACTCCGCGGCGGCTTCCGGCTGCGAATCTCCCTCGCGATCGAGTTCCACCAGGGCGTCGACGGCGATGGGCTTGTTCCCGGCCAGGATCACCGGATTGAGATCGACGCTCGCGATCTCCGGGCGATCGATCCCCAGCTGCCCGAGCCCGACGATCATCTGGACCAGGGCGTCTTCGTCGACGGCAGGCTCGCCGCGGAACGGCTTCTGGATGAGATCGCGTCCGGCGAGGGCCGAGATCATGCGGCGCGCTTCGACTTCGGAGACCGGCGCGGCCGCGAAGGTCACGTCACCCTGCAGTTCGGCGAGGATCCCACCGAGACCGAGCAGCACGCAGGGGCCGAACTGCTCGTCGCGCACCAGGCCCAGGATCAGTTCGCGTCGGCCGCGCACCATCTCGGCGACGAGCAGGCTCACTTCGCCGTCTTCGGGAGTGGCCTTGGCGAGCAACTCGCTCGCGGCTTCGCGCACGGCCGCTTCGTCGGCCAGGGCGAGGCGCACGAGATCGCGCTCGGTCTTGTGCGCGATCGCGTCGCCGCACAGCTTCACCACCACGGGGAAGCGGATCTCCGCCGCCGCCTGCGCCGCGGCCTCGGCATCGCGCACCTGCTGCTCACTCGCGAACGCTACGCCGCGCTCGCGCAGCAGTTCCTTCGACGCGAATTCCGAAAGCGTCGTCGTATCCGGACTCGTACTCATGGGTTGGAAACTCTCGATCGGCTACCGCACCGAGATCACGTGCGCCGACGAGAACTTCACGCGGCCGCTCTTACCCGTGTAGGTGCCGCGGATCAACTTGCCGTAGATGGGATGGGTTTCGTAACCGAGGGGGCTGGCCTTCTCGGTGCCGTAGAAATAGGCCGCCACCAGCGGCAGATCACCGGCCTGGTCGGGGGCCTTCAGGGTGAAGATCACCTTGCTCTTCGACCAGCTCCCCGCCGCCGCGTCGGACTCCACACCGCTGATGTTCACGAAGGTGAGGTTGCGGCCGAAGCGTTCCGGGCGCTTTTCGATCCAGTCGGATTGGGGCGAACCGTCGGGCCCGATGATCGTGGGGGCGCCTACGATTTCCCAACCCGCGTGGGTCGCGGCCCGCGCGTACCAGCGATGGGCGCGATCGACCAGCGCGACACCCACCACCGGACCGGCGCCGCCGGTGAGCTTGATCGTCACCTGGAAGGTCTCGCCCTTCGCGACCTGGGGCGGGTACTCGACCGTCACGGTCGAGTTGGCGTCGACCGCCTTGATGTGGGTGGCGAGGGTCTGGCGCTCCTCCTCGCTGATCTTTCCGTACGCCCCTTCGCCCGCGAGGATGGTGGCGATGTGCTTGCGATCGGCGACTTCCTTCGCCGCGCGCTCCCCCGCACCGGCCAGCGCGGATTCGTCCGTCGAGGAGTGGCAGGGTGCGCAGTAGGGAATGGCGTCGGTCTGGAAATCGGGCGTGCCTCCCGGATAGGCACTCGCGCTGGTCGCGGCGAGCGTTGCCGCCAGGATCAACGCGATCGACGACGAGCTGGACACGCTCTCGAGCTTCTTTCGCTGAGCAATCACTTCATTCCCTCCTGGAATTCCGAATGGCAGCGGCCACACTGCCCGCGCACGTTCTGTGCGTGCATGAAGTACGTCGCCGGGTCGTCACCACCGTCGTGAGCGGTATGACACTCGACGCAGTCGAATCCGAGGTCGGCATTGTGCACCGCCAGGGCATGGAACCGCAATGCGGCGTCCTGCTCGTCCTCGGCCGGGCGAAAGCTCTCGTGACATTGGCGGCAATCCTCCTCGCCCAGCGGGTAGGCCATGTGGTCGGGTTCATCGAAGTCGCCGCCGAGCCAGACGAGGGCGTCCTTGGCCGCCAAAGCCTTCACCTTGGCACGCCCCAGGAACCCCACGCCACCGTGGCAGTCGATGCAGCGAAAGGCACGCGAAGGCTCCCCGGCGGTCTGATGCAGGCTCGATAGCGTCGTCGGCGGCCGTGCGTCGAAACCGGCGCGGATCTGGCCGTGCAGCACGTCTCCGTTCGGCAGATGGCAGGCGTTGCAGAAGTCGTTGTTGGCTTCGAGGGCGTCGGTTCCGAACCAACCCACCACGGCGAGGACGAACGACACCGCACCGACGATCGCCATCCTTGCCAACGTGTTTCGCCTCCCGCCCGTGCGGCTTCGGACGCGCCGCGGGCTGCTAGGATATTCGGCCTTTTCCCAACCAGCGACCTCTCGCGCGCCCTCGAAACCAGCCAAGGACCCCTCCGCCATGCCCACCGACCTCGGACGCCTCGGCGTCTGGGCCGCGCTCGACGCGCTGTCCGCTGAAGATTCCGCCAAATTCGCCAACCAACTCGAGCGCTGGGGCTACACCGCATTGTGGACCCCCGAGGCCGTGGGGCGGGATCCCTTCGCGTTCATCGGCTTCCTGGCCGGCCGCACCTCGAACCTCGTCTTCGCCACCGGCATCGCGAACATCTACGCCCGCGATCCGATGACGATGAAGGGCATCCACCAGACGATCGAAGAGCTCGCCCCCGGTCGCTTCGTGCTCGGCCTCGGCGTGAGTCACGAGCACCTGGTGAGCAAGGTGCGCGGTCACGACTACGGCAAGCCGCTCACCGCGATGCGCAACTACCTCGAGGCCCTCGAAGGCGCGCTCTACATGGGGGCGAAGCCCGCGAGCCAGGCCCCGATCGTGATCGCGGCCCTGCGCGACAAGATGCTCGAGCTGGCCGCGACGAAGACCGCCGGCGCCCACCCCTACCTGGTGCCGCCGGAACACACGGAACGCGCGCGCAAGGTGATGGGCCCCGACGCCTGGCTCTGCCCCGAGCAGATGGTGATCCTCGAAACCGACGCCGCGAAGGCGCGCGACGTCGCCCGCAAGAACCTCGCCGTCTACACGCGACTGCCGAACTACCAGAACAACCTCAGACAGTTCGGCTTCGAGGACCGTGACTTCGCCGAAGGCGGCAGCGACAAGCTGGTCGACGCCATCGTCGCCTGGGGTGACGAGCAGGCCCTGCGCGATCGCATCGAGGCCCACTACAAAGCGGGCGCGAACCACGTCTGCATCCAGGCCTACCGGCCGGATGGCGGCATGGCGCCGGATCTCGCCGCCCTCGAAGCCCTGGCACCCGCTCGAAGCTGAGCACGCTCTTCTCGACCCTCTGAATCACGACACGACTGCAAGACAGGAGACCTCGCAAGACATGGCCCGCATCAACGAAAACTTCCAGAAGCTCGCCGCCGGCTACCTCTTCCCCGAAATCGGGCGTCGCGTGAGCGCGTACGCCGAAGCGCACCCCGACGCCGACATCATCCGCCTCGGCATCGGCGACGTGACCCTGCCGCTGGCCCCCGCAGTCGTTGCGGCCATGCGCGAAGCGGTCGATGAGATGGGGACGGACAAGGGCTTTCGCGGCTACGGGCCCGAGAACGGCTACGACTTCCTGGTCGACGCGATCCGCGAGCACGACTACCGCGCCCGGGGCATCGAACTCGAGGCCTCCGAGATCTTCGTCTCCGATGGCAGCAAGCAGGACAGCGGCAACATCCAGGAGATCTTCGGCGCGGGCTGCACCCTCTCGGTCACCGATCCGAGCTACCCGGTCTACGTCGACACGAACGTGATGGCCGGGCGCACCGGCGAAGTCGACGACCAGGGCTACTACGGCGGCATCCGCTACCTCGCCGCTACCGAAGAGAATGGCTTCATGCCGGGGCCCCCCGACGAGGCCCTCGACCTCGCCTATCTCTGCTCGCCCAACAATCCCACCGGTGCGGTCGCGACGCGCGAGAACCTCGAAGCCTGGGTCGCCTGGGCGAAGGATTGCGATGCGGTGCTGCTCTTCGACGCGGCCTACGACGCTTTCATCCAGGACCCGGACCTTCCGCGCTCGATCTTCGAGATCGAAGGCGCGCGCGACTGCGCGATCGAGATGCGTTCGTTCTCGAAGCGCGCCGGCTTCACCGGCGTGCGCTGCGCCTACATGGTGATCCCGAAGAACGTGAGCGGCACGACCGAGAGCGGCGAACGCGTATCACTGAATGCGCTGTGGGGGAGGCGTCACGCCACCAAATTCAACTCGGTGCCCTACGTGATCCAGCGTGCAGCGGCGGCGACCTTCTCGCAGGAAGGCCAGGCCCAGACCCGGGAGCAGGTGCGCCACTACATGGACAACGCACGCTTGATTCGCGAGGGCCTCGCAGCGGCGGGCTTCACCGTATTCGGCGGCGAACACGCTCCCTACATCTGGATGCGCACGAAGGACGGCCAGAGCTCCTGGGATTGCTTCGACGACCTGCTCGAGAACGCCCAGGTGGTCGGCACTCCGGGTTCGGGCTTCGGTCCGGCGGGCGAGGGCTACTTCCGCATCTCCGCCTTCAACTCGCGCGAGAACGTCGAAGAGGCGATCCGCCGGATCACCCGCACGTAGCGGTCTGCGGGCCCGCTCAACGCGGACGTTCGACCCAGGCGAGATCCCAGCGATCGTCCTCGCCCTCGAGGCACGCGACGGTCGCCGTGGGGAAGGTCACCGGTGCGCGGCGATCATCGTCCTGGGTGAGCCGACCGACGAGGTGGGCCACGAACGGGAGGTGGCCGACGAGCATCAGCGATTCGCGCTCGCCGAAGAGGGACATTGCGATGGGCTCGACGGGGTCTTCGGGGTGGAGGCCCGGGCTCTCGATCACTCCGGCGGCGGGCTCGAGCTTCGCAGCCAGAATCTCCGCGGTCTCCCGTGCGCGCACGCGACCGCTGTGACGGATCTGCCGCGGCCGGGCACCGCGTTCGGCGAGGGCTTCGGCCACCCGTGCCACTTCATCGCGCCCGTAGTCGGTCAGCGTACGCGCCGCGTCGCTAACGGCGTGCCCCGCCTCACCGTGGCGAACGATGAACAGCTCCATCGCGGGTCGCGCTATTGCGAAGCCGGCCGACCGAGTTGCCCCCCCGGCGCAATGAATTCGATCGTATTGCCGTGGGGATCACTCACGAACATCTGGCCGACGTTCTCGCCGAAGGCCGTCACCTCGATGCCCTCGGCTTCGAGGCGCGCCTTGGTTCCCGCGTAATCCTCGATCTCGAAGGCGATGTGGTTCGCGATCGGGTTGCCGTTGCCGCCGGTGGTTCCCCCGGCCTGCCCGCGCATGCTCTCGGGCGTCTGGATCAGGTGCAGCTGCACCGGGCCCGCCTGGTACCAGGCCCCGGGAAAGCCGAAATCCGGTCGCTCGATTTCGGGTAGCCCCAGGAGCTCACCGTAGAAGCGCGTGGCCGCGTCGATATCGTCGACGGTGAGCGAGACGTGATGGGTTCCCTTGGTCAGCATGGGGTGCCTCCTCGGTCATTGGCATCGCGGATCGTGCGAATCGCGCGATGATAGGTCGTGCCGACCGGCCCGTCCGCTGCAAAGAGGAGGCGCTCGATGAACCGCCTGAACCGAACCTTCGCCGCAATCGCGCTGACCAGCCTGATCGCCCAACCGCTGCTTGCAGAGCCCGCCGATATCGAAGCGCGCGATCGCACGGTCGACCGTTGGCTCGACGCCGAACTCGACGGCCTCGTCGATCTCTACGAACACCTACACGCCAATCCCGAACTCTCCCTCGAAGAAGAGGAGACCGCGAAGCGCATGGCGAAGGAGCTGCGCGCGGCCGGCTATCGGGTCACCACGGCCGTCGGCGGACACGGAGTCGTGGGCGTACTCGAGAACGGGAAGGGCAAGACGGTTTTGATCCGCGGTGACATGGACGCCCTTCCCGTCACCGAAGAAACCGGGGTTCCCTACGCGAGCCGGGTCGAGGTCACCCAGCAGGACGGGCGTCGCACCGGCGTGATGCACGCGTGCGGGCACGACGTACACATGGTGAGCCTCGTTGGAACGGCGCGGCTGCTGAGCGAACACCGCGATCTCTGGTCGGGCACCGTGGTCGCGATTGCGCAGCCGGCCGAAGAACTCGGACGCGGGGCACTGGCGATGATCAACGCCGGCTTGTTCGAGCGCTTCCCGCGCCCCGACTACACCATCTCCCTCCACGTCGAATCGGGCCTGGCAGCCGGCGAGGTCGGGTACACCTCGGGCTACTCCCACGCCAATGTCGACTCGGTCGAGATCAAGATCTACGGACGCGGAGGCCACGGCGCGCGTCCCCACACCACGAGCGACCCGATTACCACCGCGGCCTACTTCGTCACCCAGCTGCAGACGATCGTGAGTCGGCGCGTCGATCCCCTCGACCCCGCCGTCATCACCGTGGGTTCCTTCCACGGCGGTCACAAGAGCAACGTGATCCCGAACGAAGTCGATCTCGCCCTCACGGTTCGCTCCTACTCCGACGAATCGCGCGAGTTGCTGCTCGATTCGATCCGACAGATCGCCGAAGACACCTGCAAGACCTTCAAGTGTCCGCGTCCCCCCGACGTCGTCCCGCGCGACCGCTACACCCCCGCCGTCTACGCGAACCCCGAACTCGTGGCGCGCGGCGTCCGCATCTTCGAACGCATCCTCGGCAAGGAACGCGTGATCGAACGCCGCCCTTCGATGGGAGGTGAAGACTTCGGTCGCTATGCACGCGTACTCGAAGTGCCGGGCTTCATGTTCCGTCTCGGCAGCGTCTCACGCGAAGCCATCGAAGAGAGTCGAAGACCCGGCGGCACTCCCCTGCCCTCCCTCCATTCGAGTCTCTACGCACCCGTTCCCGAGCCGACCCTGCGCACGGGCGTCGCCGGCATGAGTCACCTCGTGATCGATCTGTTGGCGCGCTGAGGATCGATTGCCTGGCTCAGGTCTTCGAGAGAGCGGCCGATCACCGGCGTCCTCCCCTCGAGTGCCGATAGAAAGAACGCCACGCGTTCGGCGATCGCCGATGGAGCGAGCTGGGCGCAGAAATGCCCCGACCGCGCGTAGCTGAGGCCGAACATCCGCGGGCGGCAATCGGGCCCGACCCCTGCGCCCACCACCCCGAAAGGCACGACCTGCTGATAGGCGCCCGTGGCGTCGCGAGAGAGGTTCGCGCGAATCGGCGCCCTGCGTTGCGACAGGAACGGAACCTCCCGCTTGACCGGTTCGAGCAGGGGTAGTGGCCCGATGGCCCAGGCGAGAGCATCGGTCATGCGGTTGGGGATGCGCCGGTCGTAGAGCCCCGCCTGCAACAGGATGCTCGCCTTGCGCCGGGTCTGTTCGACCTCGATCGTTTCGCGGAACAACAGCGGCGCATAGTTCAGCGGATCCTGTCGATCGAGCGCGGTCTGCAACAACACGAGGGCCGACCAGAGATCGCGGCCGTGTCCTCCGAGCGCGCGCGTCGCGTACGCCCCTCCCAGCGTGCCATCGATCTGATGGGTCAACGCCCCCGTGATCGGCGCGCCACCGGCGATCAAGGTGGCCGCCGCGATTTCCGGCGCGAAGGCCAGGAACGCGGGAGCGTGATTCGCGCCTTCGCTCACACCCTGGTAGCCGAACGGGGCTTCGACATCGAGATCCGGCACACCGTCGGGACGACCGCGGGGCAATAGATCGAGGTCGCCGAGCGACTGCACGAAGCGCACGAAGGCCAACTGCTCGGCGTGGGTCTGCAACCAGCGCTCGGGCACGCGGCCCCCGCGACGCAGCGCGGCGAAGCCGTTCGCCCACTGCGCCAGGATCGCGACCCCGGCCTGGGAACGAAAGCGCGAGAGTTCCCGGTTGAACACGTCGCTGAAGCCCACGACGGCGAAGCCCGCCTCGGCGAGCCCACGGCGGGCTTCGATCGGTACCTCGCTACGGGCGTTGCCCGGGTTGCCGTGCTGATAGATCACGATCGGCGCGCCCTCGAGCGCACGCTCACGCGGTAGGGCCAGGGTGAAGGGAATGGGGGCGCTGTCTTCGATCACGGGCGTTCCCGAAGCGTCCCGTAGGAAGTGGGCGCCGCGTGTCCAGCGAGGTGCGTGCCAGGTCCCGTGAACGATCGCTTCGAGGGGATCGCCCGGATCGTTCACCCCCTCTACGCGATCGATCGACGCACGCGCGGGGGGACGCACGCCGAGCTGGCGGCGGATGAGCGCGAGGTCGCGCCCGATCCCTTCGAGGCTCCCCACCGTGTGGTGAACGATGAGGGCCATGTCTTCGCGCGGTATCGGCGGCGAGAGGTAGTGCTCGGCGACCCACAGTGTCGATCGCAAGCGAGAGCGAACCCGACGAACCGCGGGCGATTCATCGACGCTCGGTCTGCCGAGCACGCGCTGGGTGAAGATCGAGGGTTCGAAGGGCCGCTCGGGAGAAGCGCGAAGGTTTCGCGTCGCGATCAGTGCGTAGCGCCCGCCCCGCCGCAGGGGGAGGAGTGGATGCAGGAGAAGGGAATGCTGCATGCGGCCATCGGGGCCCGCGTCCTCCCGGCGTTCGACCTGGAAGGCGATGCGTTCGCCAAAACCCGGGCTTCGCGGATCCATGTCGATCCACTGCAACGCCGCGGCCGGATGGATCGATTCGGCCGGCGAAAGCGGCAGGGATGCTGGATCGGCGGCGTCCGAAAGCGCGATCTGTAGATGGGTGAGGGGGCTCCAACCATCGAGTTCGGCGAGGTCGCGCTCGAGCATGGACGCGAAGTGCTGAAGGGGGCGCTCGCCACCGAAACGCTCGAACGCGAAGCCGAGGCCCGTCGCATGCCCGGGGTGGGCGCGCAAGAAATCGTGGTCGGGAAGCGGCGGCGAAAGGCCGGGGGCGTCGCGGTCGTAGACGACCTCGGCGGGACTTCCGCGCCGTGCCGTGTGGAAGGCGAAGTCGCGCACCACACCGCCTTCGAGCCAGTCGAAGATGCAGCGCGTCGCGGCCGGCAGCTCACCGACCGGGTTCACGACGTAGAAGGTCGGGCGCACCGCGTGGGCCTCGAGGCCGATCGGCGCTTCCCCGCATGTCAGTCGAAAGCTCTCGACCCACTCGGCTGCCGGCGGTGCCGAGAACTCGAGTTGGATCCACTCGCTGCGCGGCAACGCTCGCGTGCCGTCGCGTGGCCAACTCGACCTGAGCGTCGACGGCACGACCTCGAGTGTCCCGGACAAAGCCTCGAGCGAGGAGGGTACGGACGCTTCGGGAACCCGGGGCGTCTCTCTCGCTTCGGATGACGCGCGGTCGTTGGGATCGCGACACGCCGTCGGTCCGGACAGCGTGTTGAAGAGCAGCACGAGGAGAACGAGAAAACGAAACGTCGCGGCACGAGCGGCTGCATGGGTGACGCGGCGATGCATCGACCGCATTGAGCAAACGTATCACACGGCCATGAGTGCTCTTTCGCGGGGCGCCCCGCCCCCGTAACGTCTCCGGTTCCTCTTCAACCCGGGAGCCCCCATGTCCGAATCGCCTTCAGCCCCTTCCCCCACAGCGACCTCGCTGCCACTCACCTCGCGAATCGCGGCCCGCCTCGGCACCTTCGCGCCGACGTGGGCGATCTTCGGGCTGTTGCTGGTGCACATCTGCTTCATCCCCCCGCTGGGTGCCTTCTACTTCTACGTGATCGCGCTCTTCACCGGCCTGCTCGCCCTGGCGTTCGGGATCGCCGCGGTGATCGTCACGCGCAACGATCCGAACGGCCCCGGACGAACGGGCGGTTGGCTCGGCATGGCGTCGGGTGCGGTGATGATCACCGTCACCATCGCGGGAATGGGCGACGGCGGCGGCAGCCCGCCCATCAACGACATCACGACGAACCTCGAGGATCCGCCGGCCTTCGCGAGCGCGGCCGACGTGCCGGATTTCGAGGGCCGCGACATGAGCTATCCGGCGGATTTCGTTCCGATCGTGCGCGCGAGCTACAGCGACCTGCAGACCGTCGAAGTGGCACGCGACCCCGCCGACGCCTTCGCACACGCGGTCGCCACCGCCGAGGAGCTCGGCTGGGAGGTGGTGCATCGCGACGCAGCGGCCGGCACGATCAACGCGCGCGAGAGCAGCGCCGTCTTCAAGTTCGTCGACGACGTCGTGATCCGCATCCGCCCGGGTGCGGGAAGCGGCAGCGCGATCGATCTGCGCTCGAAGTCGCGCGACGGGCGCGGCGATCTGGGCGCGAATGCGAAACGCATCCGCGCCTTCTTCGCCGCCTACGGTGCCTAGACGCGCCCGGCCCTAGCGGCCGTGGAATTCGGGGTCGCGCTTCTCGAGGAAGGCGGTGAAGCCTTCCACGAAGTCCTTCGACTTGAAGAGCGGAAGCAGCTGCAGGAAGACGTGATGGACGTTCGCCTCGAACGACTCCCCCTGCGCCATGCGCATCATGCGCTTGGTGGCCTGCACGGCCAGCGGGGCGTTGCCCGCGATCTCTTTCGCGAGGTCGAGAGCCTTGTCCATCAGCTGATCGCCCGGAACGACTTCGTTCACGATGCCGTACTCGAGGCACTTCTCGGCGCTGAGGGTGCGCCCGGTGAACATGATCTCCGAAGCCACGGACCACCCCACGATGCGCGGCAG
>JANQEL010000287.1 GCA_028278345.1 Myxococcota bacterium | reverse complement strand
GACGATGCGATCGAGGTAGCCCTTCGAGGAAGCCTCGAGCGGAATGACATCGGGGTGGCCACCCACGCGCCCGTCGTGCAGCAGGCGAACCAGGGCGGCCAGCGGGTCGAGATCCTTGGTGAGCCCGCGCTCCTGGCTTCGGATCACGATCAGCCGCGCGATGTTCTCGTAGACGTAGGGCAGCGCCGAGACGAAGCCCGAGTTCGGGGACTGCGAGAGCGACAGCGCCGAGAGGGTCTCGTACGAACTCTCGAGGGGCGCCACCACGTCGAGCCACATGTCGAGCAGGTGGCGGGTGAAGCTATCGGGGTTGCCCGCCTCGATCGAACGGTGGGCCATGATGTAGCGATACCAGTAGAGGTTCTCGTGGCGGCCCGACTGGCTCTTGAAGGTCTCGATCGCCTCGACGGCCTTCTCGAGGCTCTCGAGGTTGCGGTCGGCGAGGTACTGCAGGAAGTACGCGATCGCCTTGCGTCGGATCTCGGCCTCGTCGAGGGTCTGCTCGCGCGGAATCTCGTACTGATCGAGGATGAAATCCTCGAGCGACATCCCCGCCTCCTGGCCGTAGCCATCGAAGCGTTCGGCCAGGGTGTTCGCATCCGCCGAAGAGTAGATGTAGGCAAAGTCGAGGTAGTCGATCCAGCGCGACGGATCCGCCGCGTTCGCCGCCCCGCCAGCGGCCAGAATCGAAATGAGCATGGAGAGCGTAAGCAGCTTCGCGCGGAACCCATGACTCTTCATATGAGGTTCACTCCAGGCACGCGAGCGCGTGCGTCAGTTCGGCACATCGATCGGACGCCGGGCGTCCGGCTGCGCGTTCGATCCACATCGAAAACGCATTGAGGTTCTTTGTTTCGACGAAGCGGTAGGTTCCGTGCGAACTTACGCAGGCTTCTCGATTCCTTACGGCTGCAAGTACCTGCTGCTTGAGGAGATCCTCTTGCCGGTCGCTGACGCAGCTGGCCAGCGAGCCGAGAGGCACGCCGCGCATGCCCTCGCGGGCGTCACCGCCGCGCGACGGAGCGCTCGGGGCCTCGGCGCGTGCGACACGAGAAGGCGTCGGGGTGGCCGTCGGTTGGCGCTCAGGCGCAGCAGGCGCCAATGCGGCGGGGGCGAGGCCGAGATCGTCTGCGCTTCGCCGGCCGCGCGTCGTCGCCTGCACGGGCGCGTTCACACGCGCGCTTCTCGCAACCGATGTCGATTCCGTTGTCACTGGAATCGCCGCGGTGGCGGCGGCCACCTGGACGTTCGGGCGACTCTTGGTGCGAGCCGCCGCGAAGGGCGTGGCCGAGCGGCGGGTGGCTCGCGGCGCTTCTTCGCTGGGCAGCGACGGATTCGAAGCCGCCATCGCGAGGACGGGCGCGGGCTTGCTCCTGTCGTTCGTTCGCGCGGCGACGCGTTGGGTTCGCGCCGAACGCGACTCGGTTTCGGGCGCGAGTGCTACGGAACTCATCGCGGGCGTCGGAAGCGGCTTCGCCTTGTGGGCCCGGCTCTGCGCCTCGACGCGCTGGCGCGACTGCCGGGCGACCTCGGTCGCCTTCGGTTGGTTGAGCGCCGCCATCTCGATCTTCGGCTTCGGCCGGGCAGCCGGTTTCGGCTTCGGACGCGCGACGGGCTTCGCCTTCGCGAGCTGTGCCTTGGGCTGCTCGAGCTTCGGCATCGGCGGCGGCTTGGGCTTGCGCTTGGGTTTCGGTGGGGGCTTCGGCTTGACCTTGGCGACCTTGGGCTCGGGCGGCTTCGGCTTCGCCTTGGACACTACCGGCTTCGGCGGCTCGACCTTCGCGATCTTCTCCGGCTCGGGCTCGGGAACCACCGGCTCGACCTTCGGATCGTTCCACACGAGCATCTGCGTCTTGGAGAGATCCGCGCGATCGCGCATCACGGTGAACATCACGGCCGAAATCACGACCAGGCCGAAGACCATCGCGGTCTTGGCGTGCGCGAGCAGCTCGGGCCCGAACTCACGCGTGGCCCCCAGGAGAGAGCCATCGAAGGCAACCGTACGCGCAGGCGTCGGCGCGAGCACCACCCGCCCTGCTCCCCGCCCGTAGCGTTTGCGGATGCGCCAGTCGCTCAACTCAGGGCTCCGAGATGCGGGCCACGAGCGCGCGGCGGCGGGTCGGCCAGTGATCTTCGAGGGCCGCGACGGCGTCGAGGAGATCCTGACTGCGCGAGTCTTCGTGGGGGGCGAGCAGCGGTTTCTTCGCGCCATCCTCGAAGAGCGAAGCGATGTCGTCCTTGAGCTGCGGAAGATCGATGCGCGCGACCTCGGCCTCGCCTTCCGCGCCGCCGAGGATCAGCGCGTAGGGACCGAGCGGTTCCATGTCCGCCGGCGCATCGCGATCCGGGGGGTAGATGCGCAGCTGCCAGATCTTGCTCGCTCCGGCGGCCAATTCACCGGGTGCACCCTCTTCTCCAATGCGAGGCACGACGATCTCGCCGAGGTCGGGCGCGGCCGCGTCCACCTCACTGGCGAGTTGCGTCATGGCGATCAACATCAGGAAGGCGAGATCCACGAAGGAGAAGAGCCAGGCCGGCGCTCCGCCATCTCGTTGCGCTTCCATTTTCTATGTCTCCGGCGCGGGCGGCCTCTTTCGATGCGCGCCCGCGCGCTGTTCGTACCGGGGCGGATGTCGTCTCGCGACGACGACCGGGGCTACCGGATGGGTTCGAAGGCGATCAACGCGTCGCGCTCGCTCGCCGTATTCGTCAGGGTCCAATTCGGCAGACGGGTCTCGAATTCTGAATCCAGACCGTGCAATGCCAGGTAATTGAGGATCGCCGCCTCGGCCATCGCTGCCGGTCGGTTGCTGATCTGATTCGCATCGATGTCGACGGATCCGTCCTGACGGAAGAAACCGACCTGCTGGCGGAAGCCCGAGAGCTGCATCGGGTCGACCACCATGGTCGGGCGGCCCGCCACGTCGTCCTTGCTGTAGACGAGCATGATCGAGGCGGCCGTACTCGAGTTGTCGCCGCGCCACACGCCCTTGCCCGAGCCGTCGGTCGTGCCGTCGGAGGCCACGGAGCCGTCGCTGAAGACGTAGATGCAGACGTCGTTGCAGCTGCGTGCCGCATACTCGAGGATCGAACCGATCACCTCACCGGCACGGCGGTCACGGGTTTCGCCCGTGGTGCGCGTGCTGTCGTGGTAGTCGTAGCCACCGAACTCGAGCACACCGGCACCGACGTGCTGGTTCACCACCAGCTTCATCACCGCCGCCGTCTTCTCGAACGTATTGTTGTTGAGATCGGCCGCGGTGAAGATGCTGTCGGGCTGCCCCACGATGATCGGGTCGAGTTCGGGATCGAGAGAATCCGGGGAGCTGTAGAGCTGCACGAGCTGGGAGCTGTCCGCATAGGCGTTGCGCAGCAGGTTCGTCGCGATCGCCTGCTCGCCCATCGCATCGAGGCGATCGATCTTCAGCCCCGAGATCGCCTCGGCGGCCTCGACCACACGACCTGCGCCGTATTCGCCGAGGAACTCGGCCATGCGACCGGCGTCGACGAGGCCGGTGGCATCCGCCGATCGGCTGATCTGCGTGGGACGCAGGGCCGGATCGACCATGTACTGCGGCGCCATCGAGTTGCCGCCACTCTCGCTGCTACGCGAACCGATCAGCGTGAGCAGGCCACCGTCGGACCCCACCTGGGCGATGCCGTAGAGGGGGTTCATCTCGTTGTTCTGCGTATCGTTGAGCGAGCGGGCGCAGAAGATCGCGCCGTTCACCCGCGAGCGCGTATCCGCCGTGGTGCGCGAGCGGATGCCGTCGAGCATTGCGCTGTCGGTGTGGAAGAGCAGACCGAACTCACTGTCGACGACCGGCGTCGCGCTGCCCTGGGGCGTCATGTCCGGCGGCAGACCGAGCTTCGAGTAGCCCGCAAGCGAGATCACGTCTTCCTGGCCCTGCGGCCCGCCCACCATCACGTTCGAACCCGCGATGTTGGCGCCACCGGCGAGGTCGACCCCGATGAAGGGGATCATCCCCGCGCCACCCACGGGCGGCGTGCACATCGACTGGGCCATCGCGTTCCGCCCGCCGAGCAGGCTGAGCAGGCTCGGCGCCGTCACGGCCGCCGCACCCGTGATCATCCCCCGCGAGAGGAACTGCCGGCGCGAAACCGGGCGCTTGTGGCCCTCGAGATACAGAGGGCCAAGGACGTCGTCGATCGACTTCTTCATTTCATCATCCTTCGACATCGTGCTTCTCCCTCTTCCTAGTGGACCATGACCGGAGCGCTCGAGAGGATCGCGGTGCACATCCCCTTCGCGACGCCGAGGGTCTCCTCGGCTCCGCACGGCGCCTGGCAATTGGTCACGAGGTCGTCGCGCAGCGAATCGAGTTCGCTGATGACATCGGCTTGCGTGGGTTGTTCGATGAGCTGTTGCACGCCGAGCATGTGATCGGCGAGGCGTTCACTCATCAGATCGGCGAGCGTCGCGTTGCTGAAGGCCGTGGCGACATCCTGTTCGAAGAACGAGGGGCTCCCCGCGTCGAACTCGGTGCCCAGCATGGCCTGCCGCAACACTGGATCGTCCATCGTTTCGACGCAGTACTCGAAGGCCAGCTTGGTCAGCCCCACCTGGTGCGAGGAAACGATCGACCGCATGTCGAAGCTCGATGGCAGCTGCTGCTGGAGGTCGTCGTAGGTCTCCTGGATCGTGTCCGTCGTCCCCGGATCCACGGTGCGCGCGGCCCGCGGATCGACCCCGGTGATCTCCTGCATCGTGGCATCGATGCGGGCGAAGTCGCGGAAACCGGCCTCCGGCGGGAACGGAATCGCGTTCGGGTCCACCGCGTACTCGAGGGGCGTCCTGTCGATCGGATCCTCGAAGAAGGCGAGCTCTTCGAACTCGACCTCGAAGGAGTCGTCGTCGGGCCCGTCGGCCTTCGCGATCACCGAGCACCCGCGCGACACCTGATCCTGCTCACCCGAGAGGATCTGGTCCACGGCCTGGAACCCCTGCCCCTGGGCGGGCGGCTCGACGCTGGCTCCGGGGTTCACCACGATGCGGATGTTCTTCACCCGGATGCCCGAGAGATCGTTGCCCACGAACGTCGGCTGACAGAAGAGATAGCTGTGCGAGTCGAGCTCGGTGACGTTGAACTGCAGGTCGGTATCCCTGCCGGTCCATTCCGAGACATCGAACGAGAGCAGCACGCGCTTGCCGACCCCCGCCATGAAGTTCTGGCGGATCTGGTCCATCGTGAGCGCCTGCTTGTAGACCGCGAGCATGCGCATCTGGCCGAACCACTCGTTGCCGCCGAAGCGGTTGGTGCCGACCGTGAACTGCGCGTCGGGGTTCCAGTTCCACAGGCGCTCGCCGCCGAGGGGATCGTCGTCGTCGGTGAACACGCCATCGACGTAGATGCGGCGACCGAAGAAGGGGTCGTAGGTGACCACGACGTGCTGGAGGGTCTCCTGCGCGTCCTGGTCGACGTCGTAGGTGATCAGCTCCACGCGCCCGTCGTCCTCGCTGCCCACGGCCAACGAGCGATTGCGCACCGCGAACTGGTACTCCTGCTGGTGGAGACTGAAGTTGCGGTCGCTGCCGCTGCGCGTGTAGCTCACGATGCGGGCGTTCTCTTGCGTGGTGTTGCCGTTGTTGATCCACATCTCGAAGCTGTATTGGCCCGTACCCGTGCCCGGAGCCGCGATCTGGTTGTAGAGCTTTCGGCTGTCGTCGATGTCGGCGCGCAGGCGCGAGTCGTCGAGCACGAGCCCGTAGGCCCCCATCCACTCGGCGCTGTCGTCGACGTCGAGATCCATCGCCGGCGCGACGCCACTCGTGTCGAAGGCCACGTCGCCCGAGCCTTCCTTGAAGCCCCAGAAGGCGATCATGTTGGTCTCGTAGCGCTCGTCGTTCTCGACCTCGGTGCCGTCGGTGAAGTCGACCTCGCTGCTCGCGATCGCCGGCACGGCGAAGGTCTCACCGCCACTCGAGGCCTCGATCATCGCCGCCCAGGCCTCGACCTGGGTCAGGATCTCGTTGCCGATCGCGACGCAGTTGCTGCCACAGTTGTTGTGGTTCTCTGCGAGCGGCCGGCGCACGATGCGCGATTGCGGAGGGTTGTCGAGGTTCGCGATGCCACTCGAGTTGACGACCGCGAATGCCGTCGTCAGGCTCGAGTTCGCGAACAGCAGGGGCGCCGAGAGCGCACCGGTGTCGTGACACCCATCGCCGCAGTACGTACGAAGCAGGGGGTAGACGGTCGCTTCGTACGCGGCGGCCTGGGCGGACTGGCTGAGCCCGATGCCCCCGAGCGTGGTCGTCTCGTCGTCTTCCTCGGAGGTCCCCTGGTAGTTACCGCACGCCGCCAGACTCATGACCAGGATCGCGAGGGCGATGCGACTCGCGAGGTCGAGTTGATTTCTCTGGATGCACTTCATGACTAGAGGTCCTCCGTGCAATAGGTCGCAACGTCCGCGAAGACATCGAGCAGGTCGTAGCCGCCCGTTTCGAAGTCCTGGCGGATGGTCTCGACTTCCGTGCGGTCATCGAGATCGGAGGGGGGGCGGAAGCACACCTGCTCGAAGACCTTCTCCACCTGGCAGCGCGAGAAGGCTTCGCTGTTGGCGATCTGATCGCCCATGCTCTGGGGACCGAAACCCTGGTTGCTGGTGCTGCGCCAACCGAGGATCGAATTGGCGCCCTCGATCCAGTAGTTCTCCCAGTGGTCATCGGTGGTCGCATAACCGAAGGGAAAGACGTTGGCGTTGATCAGGTACTTGTCCTGCACGTCGCCGCGCGTGTACTCGACGCGGCCCGTGTCCTCGTCACCCACCCAGTTGAAGTAGGCGTAGGCGCCCGCGAACGGGTCCATGCCCGTGTGACAACCGGAGCAGGTATTGAGGAAGATCTGCGAGTCGCCGCCCGGGCTGCGTGTCACGTCCTGGCGGATGCGATCGTTCGAAAGGGTGTTGTCCTGCAACCCCTCCATGTCGCGGCACAGATAGTTGATGGCCGTGAAGCGGAACATCGCCCGGTTCGTGCCGTCCTTGAAGAACTCCTTGCCGGCCTGACGCGTGGTGGTGACGCCCGCGGCTTCGTCCGAGCGCAACCAGTTGGTCGCGAGCCCCGACTGCGTGCGCATTTCGAGCACATTCGGGTCGGAGAGATCCTCGCCGTCGGCTTCCATCGTCTCGTAGTGGTCGTTGCTACTGAACGAATACCCGGGGGTGATGTTGCGCCCGACGTAGATCACGTCGCCGTTGAGCACCTCACGGAAGTCGCGGCGGTCGCGGATGATGCCGATCACCGTGGCCGTGTAGTCGTTGAGCGGCGCGTAGACCGTCATGTCCTCGTTGGTCCACGGAGTGATCCAATTCTTGAGAACCGTGTTGTAGAAATGCGGGTTCAGCAGAGCTGTATCCGCGGCGGCCTCGGGATCCCCAAGGGCGATGTCCGCCTCCATCGACGCCAGAACGGCGTCGGACGGCGGCACGCCGACCAGGCGGTCGTGCATGCGCTTGGCCCGCTCGAGGCTTCCTGCCTCGGCGGTTCCCGCCAGCCCGATGGCTACTAATAGGCACACGACCAGGCCGGCTCTGTTGCCGAACCGCCGTGTGCTCAATCGTCGTTTTGAAACCCGCATGATGGCCCCGTCGATCCTTCGACTTTTTTCCTCGCGCCATCCCCCCCGGTCAGCGCTTTCCCGGAGTACGATCTGCGCACTCCCACCCAATTGGCCCGTCCGGGCCGAACTCGGCTCCATCCATCGATCGGCGGGAAAACCCCCAGATTGGTGACGCAGATCACACTTCGAGCCGATCGTTTCCCCGAAGCGGGAATTATTTCGGGCGAGCCGCAGCGGTGGGGCAGCGGGCGCGCAGGTCGGGTGAAAGTTCATGACTTCCAGTGAACCCGTGCCGATGAAATGGTTTCAAAGCGGTGGGTTTTTGTTTGACCCGAGTGCCCGCGCGCGATCGCAGCGCAGCGAGCGATTCGAGAAATTGAAGATGAAACGGATGGGACGGGTTCCGTTCATCGCCGTACGAATGTTCGTCGTCGGTCTTCTTGCGACGGTGGGCATTGCAAGTGCCGTGCATGCACTCGAGCTGCCGGCGTCGGCGACGACCGAAACGAACAGCGTGTCGCCCCACATGGATGCGCGGCTGTTGATCGACGCCGAGCGCTCACGCGTGGGCGTGCTGTTCGATCTCGCTCCCGAGTGGCATCTGTATTGGAAGAACCCGGGCGACACCGGGCTTCCACCCGAGATCGAGTTTTGGCTCGAGGGTCAAGAGGAAGCGACGGCTGCTCCGACGCGTTGGCCCGCCCCCGTGCGCTTCGACGGCCTGGGGACAGGCCTCGCAAGTTATGGCTACGCGGAGCAGGTGTTGTTGGCGGCACCGGCTCCGGGTCTCTCCGAGGCTTCCGAAGTTGTTGTCGACATCGATGTCCTGATCTGCGCGGATGAGTGCATCCCCGTCGCCTTCCAATTGCAGCGGGCCCTTTCCGCTGACGTTGCGACCTCGCCAGTAGAAAGGGCGCTCTTCGATCGCTACGAAGCCCTGGTTCCCAGGGACGCGAAGATGATCGGACTGGGCGTCGAGGCGAGCTATACGCGCAGCGCGATCCGCGCCGGGGATTCCTTCGAAGGGGCGTTCGCGGTGCTCGGCTGCGACCACGCGAAGCCCGACTGCATTTCGAGCAAGCCGACCGGCGATTCCGCCTTCATTCCCGACCTGCCCACGGATGAAGCCCTGGATTTCGTCTTCGTCGACGTCATCTCCCATCCGCAGGAGGCCTCGGGCACGCTGCTGCGCTTCCGCGGCGAAGTCGATCCCGACCTCGAAGCACCTCTCACGGCGCTTTCGGGTCTGCTCGAAGTGGTGGATGCGAACGGCGCGGTCGAGATGCTCGCCGTGGAAGTGGCTTTTCCCGGTGCACAGCCCGGCGCGGCCTCGAGCGAAGTGGCTCCGGTGTGGAACTCCGGTGGCGCGGGTACCGCCGCTTCTGCGAGCGGGGGTACCTCCTTCCTCTACATCGTTCTCCTCGCCCTGATCGGCGGCATCATCCTGAACGGCATGCCCTGCGTGCTGCCGGTGCTGGGCATCAAGATCTGCAGTGCGGCCGAGCTCGCGCAACACGATCCGGCCGAGCTGCGGCGACACGGCTTCGCCTACCTCGCGGGCGTGCTCGGCTCGATGGCGCTGCTCGCTGCAGTCGTGGTTTCGCTCCAGGCGGCGGGCTCGAGCGTGGGTTGGGGCTTCCAGTTCCAGGAACCGGCCTTCGTCGCCGTCGTCTCCGCGGTCGTGGTGCTCTTTGCGCTGAATCTCTTCGGCGTCTACGAGATCAACCTCGCGCCCTCAGGTCTCAGCGGCGTCGGCGCGCAGACCCAGGGAACGACGCGCAGCTTCTTCGACGGCCTGCTCGCCGTGGCGCTCGCCACGCCATGCACGGCGCCCTTCCTCGGCACCGCGGTGGGCTTTGCGTTCAGCGGCGGCGCACAGCTGATCTTCGCGGTCTTCCTCGCGATCGGTCTGGGCCTCGCCCTGCCCTACGTGCTCGTGTGCCTCGTGCCGGGCTGGGCGCGCTTCGTCCCGCGCGCCGGCAACTGGATGCTGCGCCTGCGCGCAGGCCTGGGCTTCCTGTTGCTCGCTACCGCGGTGTGGCTGGTGTGGATCTTCGGGCGCGTGACCGGTACCGATGGACAGACGGCCCTGCTCGCCGTGCTGGTGGCCCTCTCGTTCGGTGCGTGGCTGCTCGGATGGCTGCAGCAGCAGGGGCGCCCTGCCTCGGTGGCGATCGGCGCAGCCGGGCTCGTGCTCTTCGGCGCCTTCGCGATCAATCAGATCGACGTTCAGCCGAACTCGGCGACGGCCGCCGGGATCGAGAATGCGCAGGACGGCTGGCAGGCATTCGACCCGAACCAGATCCGGGTCGCTCTCGAGGATGAGAAACCCGTTTTCGTGAGCTTCACCGCCGACTGGTGCATCACCTGCAAAGTGAACGAAAAGGGAGCGCTTTCTGATACGAGAGTGGTCACCGCGCTCACCTCGGGTGGCTTCGCGACCTTCCGGGCCGACTACACCCAACGTGACGAGACCATCCGCGCAGAGCTCGCGCGACACGGACGGGCGGGCGTGCCGCTCTACCTCGTCTACGATCCACGCAAACCCCAGGCGCCCGCGGTTCTCCCCGAACTGCTCACGGTCGACGGTGTCCTCGAGGCACTCGCAGGCGCTGCGCAGTCCGGGGTCGCCCGCGTGCAGAACGTTCGAGCCGTGGCGCAGTCGCTCGATTCCCCAACGAAACCGCTCTGATTCCGGCACACACCTGCACTTCGTGTGATTGCCGTCACAACCCTGTAAGCGAACCGCACCGTAATGGCGAAGAGACAGCGACGAGCCCTGGCACTGGCAGCATCCGCAACTTCCGGGAGGCCCCACCCGATGACTTCGCCCCTTTCAAAGCGAACACCGAAACGCGCGCGCATCGCCGCGCTCGCCGCACTCCTCTTCAGCGTCTTCTGCTTCGACGCTTCCGTTGGCTTCGCCGTCGAGCCGGGCAAGAAGGCGCCGAACTTCCGCGGCAAGAAGCTCGAAGGCCAGGGCACCCTCGGGCTTTCCGACTATAGAGGGAAGGTCGTCTACCTCGACTTCTGGGCTTCGTGGTGCGCGCCGTGCCTGAAGGCCGTGCCCGCCATCGAAGAACTCCGCAAGGAGTTCCCCGAGTCGAAGTTCCAGGTGCTCGCCGTCAACGTCGACAAGAAGGCAAAGAAGGCGTTGAAGTTCCTGGCCAAGCATCCGGTCGGCTATCCGAGCGTCGCCAACCCCAAGGGCGACATCCCCGGCAAGTTCGGGCTCGAAACGATGCCGAGTTCCTACCTGATCGATCAGAACGGGGTCGTGCGATACGTCCACAAGGGCTTTCGCGACGGTGACCTCGAAGAGATCCGCAAAGAAGTGAAGAAGGTCTTGCGATGATTCGCCTTGTCCGCGTCCTCACCCTGGCGGCGCTACTGACCGCCCTCTCCCTCTCGACCGGCTGCGCCACGGTGAAGCCCTGGGAGAAGGACTTGATCGCACGCCCCGACATGGCGTGGGATGAGGACCCGCGTTTTTCGACCATCAAGGGACACATCGCGTTCAGCAAGGAAGGTTCGCTTCCCACCGGCGGCGGCGCTTCCGGCGGCTGTGGTTGCAACTAGGGCCTGTCGTAGATGATCGATCCCCGAAACAACAATCGACGCGCCCGCCGCATGATGAACCGCGGCAAGAAGCGAAGCGTGCTGGCTTCCCTCTCGAGTGCTGCGGCGGCGCTCCTGGGTCACCCCGGCGCCGCGCTGGCCGACAGCCCGATCGAGAAGGCCAACGCCGCCTACGCGTATTCCTTCTACAGCGAGGATTCGGTCAAGCGAAGCCGCACCCAGTCGGGCGACCGGGCGCGCTACGAGATCGAGACGCATCAGTTCACCTTCGAAACGCCCGTGACCGATCGCTCGGACGCGGCCTTCGACTTCATCTACGAGAGCATGAGCGGCGCCAGCCCCTGGTGGGTCGTTCCGGGTGATGACGACGGTGAGGCCTTGCAGGCCATGTCGGGCGCCACGATCAGCGAGAAGCGCTACGACGGCACCCTGCGCGGCAACTACTACTTCGACAACGCTCGGGTCGGTGGGCACTTCGGCGCTTCGGGAGAGAAGGACTATCTGGCCTTCTACGCCGGGGCGAACGGCGAGACCCATTTCAACGAGAAGAACACCACGCTTTCCGGTGGCCTGGGCTTCTCGATCGACGAGATCAAGCCCACGGATGCCAAGCTCTTCGGCACCCGGGTGAACAAGGACGACAAGCAGTCGGTCACGCTCAACACGGGCATCTCGCAGATCATCGATCGCGCGACGACCTTCCAGACCGGCGTCGCCTACAAGTACTCGACGGGCTTCCTGTCGGATCCCTACAAGCTGGCCCTGATCGACGACGTCCCGATCACCGGCCGCACCGTCGCCGACTCCCGCCCCGATGAACGACACCAGGTTTCGTGGTTCGCGCAGTTGCGACGGCACGTGGAATCCCTGAACGCCAGCGTCCATCTCGACTACCGCTTCTACTACGACGATTGGAAGCTCAACAGCCACACCATCGACCTGCGCTGGTATCAGAACTTCTTCGACGATCTGGTGCAGGTGATTCCGTCCTTCCGCTACTACTCGCAGAGCCAGGCCTTCTTCTACGAGCCCTACTACGCGAGTGAGCGATCGGATGGCTACCACTCGAGTGACTACCGGCTCTCGCCCTACGGCAGCCTGACCTTCGGCGCTCGTTTGCAGACGCGACTCTCCGAGCTGTTCGGCCGCGGCGATCTGCGTCTCGGCTTGAACTACGAGCGCCACATTGCCGACGACGACTTCGCCCTCTCGAAGGTGAAGGTCCGCAACCCGGGCCTGGTCGACTACCACTTCGTCTACGCGACCTTCGACGGCCGCTGGTAGCGGGCCCCGCCCCGTGAAGCGCAGCCACGTCCGCTTCCGCGCCCTCGGAAGCCCGTGCGAGCTGCAGCTCTACGGTGAGAGCGAGGATGCCATCGAGGTCATCGCCGCGAGCGCCGTCGCCGAGGTCGAGCGCATCGAGGCCAAGTACTCGCGCTATCGCGACGACACGGTGGTGAGCGAGATCAATCGCTGTGCCGGCACCGGCCGCTTCGTCGAAGTCGACCCCGAAACCGACGGGCTGCTCGACTACGCCGCGACCACCTTCGAGCAGAGCGATGGCCTCTTCGACATCACCTCGGGTGTGCTGCGAAAGGCCTGGGACTTCCGCTCGGGAAGGTTGCCCGAGGAGGCCAGCCTGCGAGGGCTCACCCCACTGGTGGGTTGGCGTCAGGTCGAGCGACGCGGGAACCGCGTGCGGCTCACTCGCGAGGGCATGGAGATCGACTTCGGCGGCTTCGGCAAGGAGTACGCAGTCGATCGCACGGTGGGGCTCGCGCGCGAAGCCGGCATCACCGCCGGGCTCGTCGATCTCGGCGGTGACGTCTGCGTGGTCGGCCCCCATCCCGACGGTCGCCCGTGGCAGGTGGGGATCCGCGACCCGCGCGCCCCCGAGCGCGCCATGGCCTCACTTCCCCTCAGCCACGGCGCGCTGGCGACGAGTGGCGACTACGAGCGCTACATGGAGATCGACGGCGTGCGCTATTGCCATCTGCTCGACCCGAAGACCGGTTGGCCGGTGAGCGGGCTGGCGGCGGTGAGCGTCGTGGCCCCGCAGTGTCTCGTGGCCGGCAGCGCGACCACGATCGCCATGCTGAAGGGCCAGCGCGGCGCGGCGTGGCTCGATCGCCTGGGACTCCACCACTTGTGGGTCCGTCCGGACGGAACCCGGGGTGGATCGCTCTGGCCGAACCAGGGCAAGACCCAGGGGCTACGCGCGACTCCCGCGCCGTGATCCCGGAGCGTTCTAGCGCCAGGGATAGGGAAGATCGAAGACCCGCACCCGCATCTGGAAGCGCACCTCGTGGATGTCTCCCGAGATGCTCGTGCGACCCTCGCGACCGCCGGCGTCTTCGATGCCGACCTTGAGCTTGGCGAGCTCGATGTAGCGGTAGCTCATGCCGAGATTGATGTTCTCGGTGAGTTCGAAGCCGAAGCCGGAGCCGAACTGATAGGCGAAATCGTACTTGTCATTCTTCCCGCTGTAGAACTGATCGTCGACGCTGGCGTCGACGTGGCCGAAACCGATGCCGACGCCGCCGTAGATCGTGAGCCGCTCGAGGGTGCGCTTCACGTTCGGAAGGCGCGGCTCGCGGAAGATGAAGCTACTCGTGGCAGAGATCGGCTCGTAGAGCCCACGCAGGGGCACGTCGAACCACAGGTTGTTCATGAACGTCCAGGTCTTGACCGTCGTGTTGACGCGCAATTCGTTCGGGGTGCCCTCGAACAGCCCCGAGGTCTCGGGGCGATACTCGCGCAGGCCCGAAACCTCCATCTCGAAGCGCACCGGCCAATCGGGAAGCCGCGCATCCCAGGGCAAGCGCCAGGGCGTGATCTCGAACATCGGAACTTCGAGGCCGATGGCTCCGCCGATCTGCGGCCCGACATCCGAATCGCTGCCGGAGAATTGTTCGGGCTCGGCGAGACCGACCTCGGCGCTGCCGCTGCCCTTCTGGTTCGCGATCGAATAACCGAAATCGCCCGTGGCATAGAGCTGCCAGGTCGCCTGCGCGGGCGAAGCGCTCGCGCAGAGAAGCAAGAGCGCAAGCGCCAGTGCAAGCGGTGAAGAGTTGGCTCGGACCACCTTCCTTCTCCCTGAATCGCGGGTCGCCACCCGAAATGGACGGCCATCTGACCCGGACTGCGTATCGGCCCCGCACCCGCACCGATGCAATCCATTTCGAGATCGGCATCACATTCGGGAGCGACGTGACCGGCGTCACACACGACGACACGCCCTTCGACACCGCAGGGTGGGAGAAGAGTTGCACCCGGGTGAAGGTTTTCTGCGCGGGGGCGAGCACCGGCAGAACGGCGTTGGAGATCAGCTCGGCTGAGACGTATCCCGATGTAGGGGGAGCGCGATCGTCACCCGGGTCCCGCCCAGGGGTCCCTCGCGCATCTGGATGTCTCCACCGAGGTCTCTCACGATGCCGTCCGCCACGCTCAGCCCGAGCCCCGTGCCGCCCTGCTCCTGGCGCGTCGTGTAGAAGGGATCGAAGACCCGGCGGCGCGCCTGCTCGGGAATACCCTCGCCATCGTCGACGACTTCGATCAGGGCGTCGTCACCCTCGGCGGAGACCCGCACCGAAACCTCGCCGTTCTGCCACACGGCCTCGACGGCGTTCTCGATCACGTTCACCAGCACCTGCTCCATTTCGATCGGATTCATCATCACGAGCAGATTCGACGCTGCGCAACGGAACTGGACGCCGACGCTCTCGTGCCGCGTCTGGGATTCGACGATGCGGATCGCGCGCGGAACCACCAGGCTGAGGTCTTCGGGCCAGCGTTCGGTTCGGGTGCCGCGCGAGTACTGCAGCATCGAGCGCACGATGCGGCCGCAGCGCTTGGATTGTTCAACGGCATCCATCAGCGCGCGGCGCCAGGTTTCCTTGAAGCCCTCCTCGCTCTCGCACATCAGGGCGAATTCGGAGGCCGCCAGGATGGCGCCGATCGGATTGTTGATCTGGTGCGCCACGCCCGACGCCAGGGTGCCGACCGATGCGAGGCGCTCCGCGGTCTTGAGGCGGTTGAGGGTCTCCTCGAGTTCGTGGGTACGCGCGCGCACCCGCTCTTCGAGTTCTTCCTGGAGTTGGGATTGCAGCCGATCGCGCTCACGCTCGGCACGAATGTCGCGCAGGCGGGTCAAGATGGAGATCGCGTGACCATTGGGATCACGCAACATCCACGCGCACACCGAAACCGGGATCGATTCGCCATCCCGGGTGAGGAAATCGCGCTCGTACTCGTCCGTATATCCGCGCGTCATCAATTCGTCGTACTTCTGGAGCATCTCCTCGCGCGCCAGCTCGGAGTTCGCGCGGATCTGCGCAAGGGGCTTGCCGACGAGTTCGTCGCGCGCGTAGCCAAACAACTCGCTGAAGGCCCCGTTGGCCTCGAGGATCTCGCCGGTGCGATCGGCCCTCGCCAGTGCCATGGGGTCGCAGCTCGTCTCGAATAGCTGCTGGTAGCGCTCTTGCGCGATGGCGATCTCCTGTTGCACACGCACCCGCTCGGAGACGTCTCGCATCACCGACACCGTGCACGGCTTGCCGTTCGGAGCCGTCGCGGGACAGGTCGACCAGGCCAGCGTGCGGACGCTCCCGTCGTGGATGACGAAGTCGGCTTCGCCCTCGACGTATTCTCCGCGAATCGCGGTCGCGTAATCCTCCGCGAGCCGTGCGCGACCTCTTTCGTGTACGAAGTCGAGGAAGAAACGACCCTCCAATTGCGTCGGGGTGTATCCCGTCATCGGAATCACAGAGGGGCTCGCATGCTGGATGAAGCCCTGATCGTCGACTTCGACGATCAGGATGTTCGGCGCCTGGGAAACGATCCGCAGCCGTTCGAGGGTCTCGTCGCGATCGCGTTCCGCCCGGTGATGTGCCAGCAGGTCGGTCACGGTTTCGGCGAGATCGCGAAGCGTCTCGAAGTCGCGTTCGTCGAACGAGCGCGGCGTGCCGTTGGCGATGCACAAGGTGCCGAGGGCGTATCCGCTGGGGCTGCGGATCGGCATCCCGGCATAGAAGCCGATCCCCTCTGAGTACTTACGCCGACTGAGCTCGGGAATCCTCTGCACATCCTGGTGGTGCACGAATTCGTCGCGTTCGATGACCGTCTCGCAGACGCCCTCGCCGCGGGGCACGTTCTGGGCATCGCTGCCGATGGCGGCCTTGATGATCGTGTCGCGCTCGGTCACCACGGTGAGCACGGCGACCGAGACATCGAAGACGCGCGCGGCGATGCGAAGCACCCGCTCGAATCGCGGACCGTACTCGAGATCGATCACCCCGTAGTGATCGATCGCCGCGAGCCGTTTCGGATCGTCCCTGGGCAGTGAGACTGCTTCGGTACTCATCGCCGACGCCCCCCTTCCGCTAACTCATCCGTTTCGCGCACCCACCAACCAGACTGCCGCAGGTAGTTCGACACGACCTTCTCGCTCGTGCTCTGCCAGGGTCTCGCGAATCGCGCCGCGCGCCGCCGCCGCCGCTTCGGGCGAAGCCTCGCGAATCATCGCGCCAGCCGGGCCCATGTCGCTCATGAAGTCGACGGCGTCGTCGAGGGAACGTCCGCCGAGCACGTCGATCTGGATCTCGACGCCGTCGATCACCACATCCCCGTAACCGGCGTCTTCGAGGATGCCGCGCAGACGCTCGGCGTCCGCGAACGCGAACGGCCCGGGTGCACCGGGCGGCGGAGGCTCCGGAGGGTCGAGGTGTTGGACGGCGGCGCGCGCCGGCAACGTCATCCAGCCGTTGTGCTCCGGGCTCTGCCAGCACACGAAGGCCAGGCGACCCTCGGGTGCGAGCGCCTTGCGGAGGGACTCGAACGCGACCACCGGCTCGGCGAAGAACATCACGCCGAAGCGGCTGAACACGAGATCGAAGCGATCGCCTGAGAAGTCGTGGCTCTGCGCGTCGGCGTTCTCGAAGGAGAGCTGCGTGAGCCCTTCGCGATCACGGCGTGCGTTCGCCTCGGCGAGCATGGGCCCGGAGATGTCGATCCCCACGACGCGTCCACTCGACCCGACGCGCTCGGCCAACACGATGCTCGTGTTGCCGCAGCCGCAACCGACGTCGAGCACGCTCTCCCCTTCTTTCGGTGCGGCCAGGTCGAGAGCCCGCGCGCCGATCGGTGCGATGAGCCGATCGATCGAATCGTTGAGCTGCACCCACTTCGGGCCCGACACTTCGTTCCAGTATTCGATCTGTTGTGCGTTGGGTCCTGTCGCTTCGAGCATCGCGGAGAGCTTCCTTTCGATCCGATCAGCGGCCCTTGAAGACGGGCGGTCGCTTTTCCATGAAGGCGCGTTGGGCTTCCCGGGCATCCTCCGTCTTGCGCATGGGGGAGCCGATCTCTTCCTGGCGAATGTAGGCGCTCTCGAGATCCATCCCGAGCAGTTCGCGCACGCCGCTGCGCGTCGCACTTACGGCCAGCGGCGCGTTGCCCGCGATGGTGTCGGCGATCTCGAAGGCGCGATCCATCAACCGATCGCGCTCGACGATCTCGTTGATCACGCCGATGCGGGCGGCCTTCTCGGCGTCGAAGGGCTTCGCGGTCAACATGATCTCGTGGGCGTGGGCCCAACCGATCTGCCGCGGCAGCATCACCGTGGCGTTGCCCGTGGGATAGAGGCCCAGCGCTACCTCCTCGAGGGCGAAGGTGGCTTCGGGGACGGCGATGCGGATCTCGCTCGCCAGCATCAGGTCGAAACCGCCGGCGCGCGCGTGGCCGTTGATCGCACAGATGAGCGGCGTCTTGAGATCGAAGCCCGCGAGTAGCGAAGTACTCACATGGCGAAGCCCCTCGAATTCCTCCTCGCTCACACGCTCGCCGCGGTGGAGCTTCTGTGAGGCCGAGAGCGTTGCGGCCACGTCCATCCCCGAGCAGAAGACGCGGTCCCCCGCGCCGCGCAGGATGGCGACCCGGATGTCGGGGTCGTCGGCGATGCGATGCCAGGCGGCGGAGAGCTGGGTCAGCATCGCCGGGTCGAGGGCGTTGGCGCGTTCGGGGCGGTCGAGGGTGACGAGGGCGACGTTCGGGTGATCTGCAGGGGTCTCGAGATGAACAGGCATCTGCTCAGGATAGTCGGGCAGATTCCGGCCCGCCGGACCCGGTTTTCACCTGAGTGCGAATCAGCGCAGCCTGGCGGCGTCGATCTGGGCCTGGCGGGCGGCCGTCATGGCGTCGATGTAGGCCAGGGCTTCCTGGGTGCGGCAGTTCGGGTCGAGGATGCGTTCGCGGTAGACGTCGATCACGAGTTCCTGGGCCAGGGGGTCGGTGCGGTCGGCTTCGAAGGCCCAGTCGGCATACTGGCTCGCCAGGCGCAGATCGGTCTGCATGATCTCGCGGGTGCGTTCAGAAAAGCGTTCCATTCCTCCCATCTCCTCGATCACCGAGCGCGAAAGGGTGATCGAGTCGGTGGGCGTCCAGTGGGAGGGCCAATCGTCCCACCAGCCCGTGTATTGCTTCACCACCATCTTGGCGACGTCCTGCACGCTCACGTAGTGCTCGCGCAGCTTGTGATCGTTCGCGAGGTGCTCGGGGAGCTTCACGTTGCGCACGACCTCGTCCTTGCGCAGACCGCGATTCAAACCGTCGATCGTCTGCTGCGCGATGCTCTCGAAGGCTTCGGCGAGGCGCCGGAAATCCCGTTGGATCTGGGCGGTATCCGTGCTGCCCTCGCCGTGTGCGGGAAGCAGGATCTTCGGTTCGAGGTCGGCCATCTCGCGCAGGGCCACCGCCCAATCCTCGACGTGACGCTGCACGCGCTTGCCGTTGCCCGCGTTGGGGAGGAAGCCCTGGTAGTAGTCGGCGCTCGCGAGGGCCCCGCGCCCCGGCACCCAGACGTAGAGCTGGTCGTCGGTTTCGCCGCGGTGATGCTGCAACACGAAGGTCTCGCCGCCGATCTCGAGTTCGAGGCGATCGTGGAAGGTCCGCGTGGGCCAGACCACGTCGTCGGGGCCCAGCGGCAGCTGACCTTCGGGTTGCGACATGTACTGCGCGATCGAACCGCGCAGTTTGAAGTAGCGCTCGAAGCGCCGCGGCAGGTCGGCGTGGGCGATGATCTCCGGGGTTTCGCCGGCCTCCATGATCGCCCAGGTGCCATAGGCGTGATCGACGTGGCCGTGGGTATAGATGATGGTGTTGAGCGGCTTGTCGCTCACGCTGCGGATCAGATCCAGGATCGCCGGGCCGGCGGGCCCCATTCCCGTGTCGACCAGCACTCCCCCAACGTCTGTGTCGAAGAAGACGGCGTTCACGATCGGCAGGCGCAGCAGGTAGGAGCGCGGCCCGAGTTCGACGATGCGGCTCTTTTCGCGCGCGTCTTCGATCGCCTCGGGAAGGCGCGAGAACATGTTCATCGCGACCGCGCGCGAGAACTCGCCGCCGAAGCCGCCGATCTTCGCCACGGTGGCGAGCACGCGGGGGTTTTCGAGCAGCACGAGTTCGCGGGTATCGATGTCGCCCCGCTCGGCCACGGTTTCGAGTGCCGCGCTCGTCGCGCGCCCGGCGAGGTTCGCGGCCTGCTTGCCCAGGCCCCCTCCGAGTTCGCTTCCGCCGAGGGCGAGGCCCATGACGAAGAACAGCACCGCGGTTCCGACGATCGCGACCACCCGCATGAAGCCGTCTCCCCAACTCGCCGGGAATGGCGAGGTTCGGGAGCCTATCGAACCCCTTGATCGAGTCAGCTCGCAGTCGTTGCGGCGGCGGGCAGCCCCCTCCACTGGGCGATTCCGAGGGCGAGAACCGGGAGCCCAACGGCCACCAGGATCTGGTTGCCCGTCGGCGTCAGCAGGTCGAGGGCGATCACGACGAGCGAGCCCAGCACCCAGGCGAAATCGGCCATCGAATGCTGCAGCCCCTCGCGGCGAAGCTTCGCCACGTCGCTGCGCCGCGCCGTGTAGATGAGCTGCCCCGCGAAGGCCAGCAGCCCGACCCCGATGCCAATCAGGATGGGGCTCGGGATGCCCATGATTTCCGAGAGCGACCCGTACGCGAAGAGGATCGCGAGGGCCGAGCTGATCGAAAAGCCGGCGTTGAGTCGCAGGGCGAGCCGAAGGGATGCGTGGTCGGTCATGGGTCGAGTCCTTCCTCTTGTGGGTGTGGCCTCAATGATAAAAGTACGTTCGTACTTGTCAATAGGTACGATCGTGCTATCTCCTCGGCATGGCCACGGAGACCCGCCGCACGATCCTCGACCACGCCATGGACCTCGCCTCCCTCGAAGGGCTCGAGGGGCTGACCATCGGTGGGTTGGCGAAGAAGATCGGGATGTCGAAGAGCGGTGTCGCCGGCCACTTCGCCTCGAAGCAGGCCCTGCAGCTCGAAACCGTGGCGGCGGCCCGCGCCCGCTTCGAGGCCGCGGTGCTGCGCGGGGCGGTTGCCGAGCCGGGGCTCGCCCGCCTCGAAGAGCTCGTGGGTCGCTGGATCGACTACGTCGCCGGTGACCACTTCAGCGGGGGGTGCTTCTTCTGGGCGGCTTCGGCGGAGTTCGACGGCCGGCCCGGAGCCGTGCGCGACGAGATCGCGGCGCTCACGCGCGAGTGGCTCTTCGTGCTGCGCGACGAAGCGCGTCTCGCCCAGCGGCTGGGTGAGATCGAAAGCGGAATCGAACCGCTGCAATTGGCGTTCGAGTTGCACGCCTTTGTCCAGGAGGCCAACTGGGCCTACCAGCTGCTCGAGATGGATGACGCCTTCGAGCGGGCACGCAGGGCGGTGGCGACCCGGCTCTCTACAGCGGCTACCTAGCGTCATACAGCCAGGCGGTTCGAGCCACCAACCCCGGTAGAAGCGATACGCTCGAACCGGAGGCCCGACTCCTTGAACGCCCATGCGATTCATCCCGGCCCGCACGCCCTGTGTCCGCCGCTCGCCGACGACTCGCCCGGCCCCGCCCGGAGTCGCGCGGCCGAGAACCGCGCCTCGATGACGCGCGCCGAGCTCGACCGCGAACTGGCGGCGCACCACGGACCCGGCATGGGCTGGGCGCTGGCGTGTTGCAGCTGGGATCGCGAACTGGCCGAGGACGTGCTCCACGCGAGCTATCTCAAGGTGCTCGAGGGCCAGGCGCGCTTCGGCGGGCGTTCGAGCTTTCGCACCTGGCTGTTCGCCGTGATTCGCATGACCGCGCGCGAGCGCCGCCGCACGATCCTGCGTCGACTCCTCGCCTTCGAGCGCCAACGCGGCGCCCAGCGAACCCACACCCCCGCGCAGCAGGATCTCTCCCCCGACGCCGCGCGCCTGCGCGATGAGCTGGAAGCCCTGCCCACACGACAACGCGAAGTGCTCCACCTCGTCTTCTATGGGGACCTCTCCATCCGCGAAGCGTCCGAGGTGATGAAGGTTTCCCTCGGCACGGCGCGCACCCACTACGAACGCGGCAAGGCGCGCCTGCGCGAGCGGCTCGGTATCGAGGAAGAACGAAATGGATAGGAAACTGCAGGATCGCTTCGACGCCCTGCGCGAGGAAGAGGCCGCGCAGGCCGACGGCTACGCGACTTTCGTTTCGCGTGAGAGCGTGCGACGCCAAGAAGCGCGCGGCCCCATGGGTTGGATCGCCGCCATCCCGATCGCCGCCGCGGCGGCCTTCGCCCTGTGGTGGTCGGCTTCGCTCCAGCCCCCGGCCGGGCCCGTGGTCGAGCCTCCGGCGTTCACTCCCGGCCAGTGGGCGATGCCGACCGACATCCTGCTGGACGCCACGGAACTCGACGCCTTCGAGGCGCCGTTGCCCTTCGAAGGCTTCGGCCGCGAAGCCATCGCCACCACGCCCTGGAGGAATTCGGGATGAATCGCCTCGTCAACCACTTCGCAACCGTCGCGATCCTGGCCCTGCTCGTGGCACCCGCCGCAGCGAAGGAGCCCGACCCCGAGTTCATGAAGCACGTCTATCCCCCCGAACTCGTGATGCGGCACGCCGGCGACATCGATCTCACCAAGGCCCAGCGCAAGGAGATCAGCAAGGCCGTGAAGGAGACCCAGAGCCGCACCCTCGATCTGGGTTGGGACATGCAGGAGGCCGCGCAGGAACTCGTCGCCCTGCTCGGGAAGTCGCGGGTGGATCGCGCCGCTACCCTCGCCGCCGCGAAGCGGGTGATGGAACTCGAGGTGCAGGTGAAGCACGCCCACATGGGGCTCTTGATCGCGATCAAGAACACCCTCGAACCCGCGCAGCAGAAGCAGCTCGACGGCCTGCGCGACTGAACGCGCTGGCGAGAAATCACGGGCGCGCGATTCGTCTGCACTAAGCTTCGGGCTCCGCGAATCCCCGCCCAGCCCAGGAGCCCCCCCATGCGCCTCGACAAACCCCGCGTCGCCCCGCTCAACGACGATCAACTCGACGACGAGTTCAAGAACATCATGGGCGACTCGCCCCTGAACATCTTCCGCACCCTCGGTCACCACCCGAAGTTGCTGAAGCGCTGGCTCGTGTTCGGAAACCACGTCCTCGCCAAGAGCACGCTCACCCCGCGCGACCGCGAGATCGCGATCCTGCGCGTCGGTTGGCTCTGCCGCTCGGGCTACGAATGGGGCCAGCACGTCGTGATCGGCAAGGCCGCCGGCCTCGACGACTCCGAGATCGAACGCATCGCCGATGGGCCGGAAGCCGAGGGTTGGACGGCCGCGGAAGCCGCGCTGCTGCGCGCCACCGACGAACTCCACGACGACCAGTTCGTGAGCGACGCCACCTGGTCGGAACTCTCCCAGCACTACTCGACGGAACAGATCATGGATCTGGTCTTCGCCGTCGGGCAGTACCACCTCGTATCGATGGCGCTCAACACCTTCGGCGTGCAGCTCGACGAAGGCATCGAAGGTCTGCCAAAGCGATGAGTGGGCGACTCGAAGGCAAGGCCGCCATCGTCGTCGGCGCGGGACAGACCCCGGGAGAGACCATCGGGAACGGTCGCGCCACAGCGATCCTGTTTGCGCGCGAAGGGGCACGCGTGCTGCTCGTCGATCGCGACGAAGCAAGCGCGAAGGAAACCCAGGCGATGATCGCCGAAGAAGGCGGCACCTCGGTGGTGCATCGCGCCGACGTCACCGTCGAGAGCGACTGCGCCGCGATCGCCGACGCCTGCGTCGAGCACTTCGGCGCGATCGACGTGCTCCACAACAACGTCGGCATCGGCGGCGGGGATGCCGGGCCCACGAATCTATTGGAAGAAGATTGGGATCGCATCATGGATACCAATCTCAAGAGCGTCTTCTTCACCTGCAAGTACGCGCTTCCAGTGATGCGCGAACAACGCAGCGGGGTCATCACGAACATCTCGTCTGCCGCCGCGGTGTGTGCCGTTGGGATCGTGGCGTACAAGACCTCGAAGGCGGGACTCAACGCATACACCCATGCAATCGCGACGGGCAATGCGCAGTACGGAATCCGCGCGAACGTCATCATGCCGGGGCTGATGAACACCCCGATGGCCATCGAGGGCATCTCGGCCGCGCGTGGCATCGATCGGGAGAAGCTGATCGAGCAGCGCCACGCGCTGGTGCCGCTGGGCAACAAGATGGGGACGGCGTGGGACGTCGCCTATGCGGGGCTGTTCCTCGCTTCGGACGAAGCGGGGTTCATTACGGGGGTCGTGCTCCCGGTCGACGGCGGGCAGAGCGCGCGCATCGGCTGACCCCGCGCGTCGTCGCTCGGTCGTTCGCGCTGGAATTCGCCGAGACGACCTACCTATACTCGCGCGATGTCCGCACCCCCGGTTCCTCCCGCGACGCAGAGCAGTCTTCCTTCCGCCTCCTATCGCCGATACGCGCTCGCGTTGTTGACTTCGGTCTACGTCATCAATTTCGTCGATCGCCAGATCCTCTCGATCCTCGTCGAACCGATCAAGCAGGCCTTCGACGTCTCGGATACGGCGATGGGCTTCCTGGTCGGTTTCTCCTTCGCTATCTTCTACGCGACGCTGGGCATTCCGATCGCCGTCTGGGCGGATCGCGCGAACCGACGCAACATCATCGCCGCAGCACTTGCGCTGTTCAGCGCGATGACGGCGATGTGCGGCATGGTGACGAGTTTCTTCCAGCTGGCGCTGGCGCGCATCGGCGTCGGCGTCGGTGAAGCGGGAACGAGTCCGCCCTCCCACTCGGTGATCGCCGATCTCTTTCCGCCGAACGAGCGCGCCACCGCGATGGGGGTGTTCTCGATCGGCGTAAACGCCGGCATCATGATCGGCTTCTTCGCGGGAGGTTGGCTCGAAGAGCTCTACGGTTGGCGCGTGGCGTTCCTCGCTGTCGGCTTACCAGGATTGCTGTTGGCCCTCGTCGTGCGCTTCGGCTTGAAGGAACCCCAGCGTGGACTCTCGGAAGGACGCGCGAACGAAGCACAGAGCGAAGCGCCTCCCGTGGGCGAGGCCGTGCGGACGTTCATGAAGACCCCGACCCTGCGCCACATCGCATTCGGCAGCGCGCTCAACGCCTTCGTGGGTTATGGCTCGGTCAACTGGTTTCCGACCTTCTTGATGCGCTCCTACGACATGTCGAGCAGCGACGTCGGCATGGTCCTCTCGCTCATCATCGGCATCGGCGGCGGGCTCGGCACGTTCGGGGCGGGATTCTTCGCCGATCGTCTGGCCAACATCGACGTGCGTTGGAATCTCTGGCTCCCGGTCGCGCTCTTCGTCGGCGCCCTGCCCCTCAACTTCGGCGTATTCCTCTCCGACAACGCGTCGGCCACGCTCTGGTTCTTCCTGATCCCCGCGATGATGGGCACCGTGTATCTCGCCCCGAGCCTCGCGATGGTGCAGGGTCTGGTGCCCTTGCGGATGCGCACCGTCGCCTCCGCGATCCTGCTCTTCATCATCAACATGATCGGCATGGGCCTCGGCCCGCAGATGGTCGGCGTGCTGAGCGACCTGCTGAGCGATCACTTCGGCCACGAATCCCTGCGCTACGCCCTCTTCATTTCAGGCTTCGTCCTGCTCTGGTCGGGAGTGCACTTCATGATCGCCGCACGCACCCTACCCCGGGACCTCGCAGCGATGCGAGAGCGGGCAGCTGCGGCGGGGGCCTAGCCTGGCCGTGTTGCACATCCGCCATCCTCGCGCTGATCACTACGCGATCGAGCAGATCTCCGACCTCGAAGATCGAGCATCAGGTCTCAGCGCGATTCGAATCCAGATGCTGAACAAGACGCTGCGTGATCGACGCTGTACCGATCATCAATCCCTTTGGCCATACACCGCCGGGTGCATGGCCAAACCTTGCCGGAAAGTTGCGTGAATACCGGGGGAGTCAAGCAATCGCGTTACAGGTGACCGCGGCGCGGTTGGCAAGACTTCCTGAGCGGGTCTTCGAACTGTGCTCATGGAAGACCAGCAGCGGACTTCGATCTCTCCCGATCTGTGAAAACTGTGAGGCTTCACTCTCGCTATCGCGTTGGTACGAATCTTCGGTTCCGACTCGGGAATCGAACCAATCGACCGATCTTGCACTGATGCAAGCGCACGGTCGACGTTAGATCGCGTCTCTCTTCTTTTCGTGGGCGAACAGTTCGATCAGTTCCGTCTGCGAACTCACGTCGAACTTGCGAAAGATCGACTTCAAGTGGTTCCGGACCGTATTGGGACTGATGAAGAGATCGCGTGCGATCATTTTCACCCGATCGCCGGATAGAAGCAGGTTCAGAATCTCGGATTCTCGCTTGCTCAGATGGCAGACCGGCGGTGCATCAACGATTCCGTCTCTCCAAGGACACCGCTCACTACTGATCATCTCCTCCAACTCATCGAGTTGCGCTCGAATCGATGCAAGACGCATTCGAATTCGCGCGGTTTGGAAAGCCGAATTGTCCTTCATGGCCCGTCCACTATACTTGACACCCACTCACATCCTAATTCGTCTCAACCGCGCGAACTCGGAAGACGGACCAAGGAAGGCTGGCCTGCGCCGGCCACGATGGCATAGGTCAGATTGGCTAGTTGATTTCGGCCACAGGACGTCGCGCGCATGAAACCGAATTCAGCGCCCCCTTGGTCAAGATCGCCTCACGGCGTCTCGTTGATCACGCCGTTGACCGATTCGCGAAGCCCCCTGATGTGAGGAGCGTCTCCGCCTCCGTCGCTTCCACCCTTGCCGGTTTGGAGAGCAACTCTTTCCTTGAGCGCCTCGACGGAGTTCTTCCGGGCGTACTCCAGGAACCGCGGAACATCGACCGGATCGCCCCGAAGAATCGGACGCATCACCTTCATCGACGAGATCCTGCTCCCTTCGAGGTCGTCTGGGGTCAGGCCGTTGCCTCTGGCATCCAACTGCACGCGGATGTACTCATCAGCCCTCGTCTTCATGGTTCGAAGATCATGACGGACGATGTCTACGAACTTCCCGACTTCCCCGAATTGTTCCTTCAGGTGGACGAATCATGCTCCCAGATCGAGGAATTGATTGAGTCCTCGCCGCAATCCACCCTCGATGCAGGAGAGGGTGTCGCCCCTGCTCATCCCCGAAAACTTCTCGGAGAGCTGTGCGAGCGTCAGAATTCCTAGCGACTGAATGCGATCTGCGAATGGACCGGCGTCTTTGGAAATATCGTTCATGGCCATTGGACTCCAGCGGTGGACACGGAACGCTTGGGTACCGCGGCGCAGCCCTTTTTAGATGGAGCCAATACGGAGGATGGGGCCGGCAGTCTCCACTCAAAGTCGCACGAGGCAATACAATTGTGAAATCGAAGGACCCCACTGCGTGCGCGGCCTCCAACCAACGAGCCGTCTCCGTCAAGGATAGAACGAAGCCATACGTGGCATCAGACGCGTAGCCGTCGTTCCAACGTGCAATCCCTTTTGCTTGATGCCCTATTGCGCGCACGGGCACGGTTTTCCCCAACTCTGGTCGATATCGACTCTCTCTCAGAACTAGAGCCTCGCCACGAGCCAGGTGCGCGGAACGCTGGCGCCCATTCAAACCAGGGATCCCGTCGGGTTACGAGGAGAGCGAAGAACTTGCGCCCTCTTTCGTCGCCCGATTTCCCTCGACGTCTCCGGTGCGGTCCGACCTCTGGATAATCAGTCTGCCATTGTCTATTGCAGCCATTCGCTCTTGATCCTTTATCCAGCCTAGTTGCTTCACCTGTAGCCCGTCAGCACGAGGCTCGACAGCGCAACTGCAGAGAGATCGAGATTCGACTGCGATCAGATCAGTCACTCGTGGACGTGGCAGTCCAGGCCCATAGTGCTCGCAGCGACTCCACAACCCGGACTCGGTTCAGAGCAGTCAGCTTCGCAACGAAACGCTCATCGCTCCAATTGCAATCAGAATCAGTCTGGTCACGATTTCAACTGTCATGTCCCAGCGAGCGAATCGAAGAAGACGCTCGATCCATCGTACCGGTTCGACCTCGGGTGTTCAGAGCTGAATCCGAAGAACTCGTGGATTGAGTGACTCCTCATCTCAAGCGGCGCCGCCAAGAACCCTCCTGCACGTTGATCTGCGAAGTCGTGTGGCAAGGGTTCATGCGGATCGTCGAACTCTTAGCGGAGTTGAGGGAGGCCGAGGAGACTCGTGGCCGACGGTCCTGCGGAATCGTGAAACGACTCGCTCGTTTTCCGAGCTCGTCGTCCTACCTTGGACGCTCCAGACGTGATCTCGGCGGCACCCACCGCATTCCAAGGCAGTCCAGGGGAGCGATTGCAGGCGTCCGGAAGACAAACGTTCCGAACGGTGCGGAGACGCGGCACTCCTGTGCAGCGGGCGGTCGCCGACGCATTCGCAGCGCAAGGCCCCAATGCTCGTCAGCTCACGATGGGTTTCGCGCGGGGCCGCGGCAATCACATCTACTTCTGCGACCACGACGTCCCCACCGTATTTTCTGCAATCGCACGAGAACCAGCTACCACGAGAGCGGCGGCGACGTCGAAATCGTGGATCCCAGAGAACTGGCCCAATCGATCCAACTCGGGTTTCGATTGGTAGCCGACTTCCTCGAAGGCGCGACCCTAAGCATGCAATGCTCCGTCATCGTTGCTGCCGCCCCAAAAAATCCGTACGGCGGCCAGATCGGAGGACGTATTCCACGCGGGCGTTGCGCTGGAACCCGTCGCGAACCGTGAAGCGAAACTCCTCGAAGCATCTGACACCGGTGTTCGAGCGGTTGACCGAGGCGAATCCAGCGAGAAACCGGTGGGCTGCGGGTGATACGCGTGAAGTCGACTGTGCAGCCTACTGGTTTCCGGGCCCCGGCCCGCTGTGTGGTCGGGTTTCAGCAACGGGCGCGCAGGAGCGTCCAACAAATTTGACACTTACAGGCGGAGCTTGAGCACGGGAGAAAGTTGGGGCGTGCGCTGTGAGTCGTACTCTAGTGCACGCGCAACAACGTCCTGGATCGACCGAGTCGCTATGAGTAGAAACGCGAACCCATCCGCGACCCACATGAAGCCAGTTGCCATTCGAGTCGTATTTCGATGGTGCTCATGCAGTGAGTGTCCAGGATAATTGACACTCAACGATCACACCCGGCAGGCTCATGCGAGTTCGGTGCATCGCGTTCACGGAAATCGCGTTAGAGAATCCATGCGATTCGAGATCTGACTTGCGGCAGAGGCCTGACGAGAGCCGGATTTACGCGATCCTCCCAACTCTGCTCCTGTTATGTTGCCAACTCCTTTGCGGGTATCGATAAGATCGTGGTGTGTGGATTGAGTCGGCCGGGTCCACCACCTCTGCAGAATCGTTCTTGCTTCCTGTGGCAGTTGCAACATGTTCTCCCTATCCGAGCGAGTGGGATCGACCAGATGCACGAATGAGTGCGGGTTTCTCAATGGAATGTCCCGCGCGCCGAGGCGTTGGTGCGTTTCCTCGACCCTCTGCCGACGAGCGGAAAGAGGTGTACGTGGACAGGAGTGGATACTGGGGCTGAATCGGACTTCATCGAGTGCATCAAACGTCTTTCGACCGAAGACCGACTGATCACTTATTGGGCGAACCGGAGCTGTAGTCAACGATGTCTGTTCAGCGCGCGGATATGGTCGAGAAGCGCAAGCCGCTAGACCGCGACGTGGATCGCGTTGCCTCGGAACGCGATCTCTATCTGCAGCTGCTCAAACTCGCCATGAGACGTGAGGTCGAATCTCTACTTGAGGAGGCGCTCTCGATCATGGTCGATCTTGCTGAAGCGAAGCAAGGCTACATCGAGCTTCATCGTCAGCAGGACGATCTGGAACCGCAATGGCAGATCTCGCACGGATTCTCCGCAGACGAGATTCGTCAGATAAGCGAGCACGTGTCCAGCGGGATCATCGCGGAAACATTGGCCAGCGGCGATGTAGTGAGCACGCAATCCGCTCAGCTCGATCCCCGCTTTCGGGACCGAACGAGTGTGAAGGCATCCAGCATAGACGCAGTCTTGTGTGTCCCGATCGGAGGCGATATGCCACGCGGCGCACTCTATCTCCAGGGAAGGCATGACGGCGAACCATTCGGTCTTCATGTTCACGAGCTGGCCTTGCTGTTTGCACATCACCTCGGGCCCCTCGTGGACTCGATCTTGGAGCGTGCAGATGCTCCAAAGATCACTGACCCGACCGCGATATACAGGGAGCAGCTGCGCGTCGACGCGATGATCGGTCGGAGTGGGGCACTTGCACATCTCTTTCGAAACATCGGGAACGTGGTTCCCCTTGCGGTGAGCGTACTCCTAACGGGAGAATCGGGAACCGGCAAGCGATTGGTTGCGAAGGCAATTCACGATAGTGGGCCTCGAGCGGGTCGACCATTCGTCGAGGTGAACTGCGCGGCTCTTCCCGAGCCGATGATGGAGTTCGAGCTCTTTGGACGACGTCCAGGTCGGCAGCACAAGAACGGTGAATCCGTCGGCAAGGTCTCGCTCGCACACGGCGGGACGCTCTTTCTAAGAGAAGTCGCCGCGCTTGCTAGAGACGCCCAAGGAGTGCTGTTAGAGCTGCTCCAGACAGGTTCCTATCGCCGGAACGACATGGACTCGGCCGTCGAGGCAGATGTGCGGATCATTGCCTCGAGCAGCATCGACCTCGAACAAGCGGTGCATCGAGGCGATTTTCGAGAGGACCTTGGTATTCGTTTGAAGGTCCTTCCGATTCGCGTTCCGACCCTCTATGAGCGACGTGCTGACATCGGCGAACTCGCTCTCCACTTCGTAGATGAATCGATTCGACTACAAGGCCTTCCTCTACTCGAACTCTCGCCAGGCGCGCTTCGGGCTATTGAGGCGGTGGAATGGCCAGGCAACATCGGGCAACTCGAGCGCGTTGTTAGAGAAGGAGTCGTGCGGGCAGCGAGCGGCGGTGCCAAACAGGTAGAAGAACAGCATCTGTTTCCCCCGAACGAATCGACTCGGTCATCCGGCGGCCCCGATCGCGGGTGGGAAACCTTCCAGCAGGCGACCCGCCGATTTCAAGCGGAACTCTTGGCCGAGACCCTCGCGGAAACAGGGTGGAATGTATCGGAGGCTGCGAGATGGCTCGATATTACCAGAGCCCATATGTACAACCTCATCAAGGCATTCCATCTCAGTCGGGAACCCAAGTGAGGCGGATTTCGCCATAGGACCGATCGCATCGTGAAGATTCCTCCAAGGCTGGTCGAAACCGGCGTAGTCGAAGGCGAGTTCGAAGTTGCTCGCATCGTTTCCCTACTTGATCGCGGGCGGAACGAGTGATGAGTGCTCTCGAGTTGCGTGGACTCCCTGCTCGATACGACGTACGTGGTTTGATTGGGGAAGGATCAAGCAAACGGGTGTACGTCGCGGAAGATCTCCAGTTGAAGCGACCGGTCGCGATCTTCTCGATGGATCTATCGAAGAACCGAGACGAGTACGAGGAAGTTGCGCGCGAGTTCCGCGCGATGCAGCTCGTTCGCGATGATCCCCGCATCGTCACCCTCTACGAGGCGATCACCTCCAATGATCGAGCTTACATCGTTGCGGAATACGTGGGCGGGGGAAGCCTGGAAGAACAGATCCGACAATTGGATGGCGTTCCCATGCCACTGGAGCGCAGCCTTCAAATTGCGGTTGAACTATGTGGCGCTATGGAGGCTGTTCATCAGGCCGGTCTGGTCCACGGGGATATCAAGCCGGGCAACGTCTTGATGACGGAGGACGGACATGCGCTCCTGAGTGACTTCGGCTTCGCTCGATTTGCATCGGATCCACAGGCAGTTTCGCAGTCGGAGGATGAATCTCGCTCGGGTGCAGTCGGGTTGCTTGGAACGCCCGACTACATTGCTCCTGAATCGATCGGCGGGAAGGCACCAGGCTCGTCGGCGGATCTCTACTCCTTTGGTTGCGTGCTCTACGAGCTGCTGACTGGGCATCCCCCGTTCCGCGGCCGCGATTCCAATGAAACCCTACGCCTGCACCAACTCGGGAAAGTGACTGCGCCGCGAAGTGTGAACCCGGAGGTATCACCGATCCTCTCCGAACTCGTCCTCCTGCTTCTCGAGAAAGATCCGGGGGATCGTCCAGATTCCGCCCGCGACATTGGAGTCGCTCTCGAGAGTATCGGCAAAACCGTGTACGCGAACGGGAACGCGCGCGCTTCCGTAACGTTGGATTCGGCAACTGGATCCGCGAGCAGATACTCGGATAGCGGGAAGCCCTTGATCGGTCGTCGACGGGAACGAGTTCACTTGCGCCGGAGCCTCGACTACTCCGAGGCTGGTGGCAGTCAGTTCATTCTCATTCGCGGTGTTGCCGGGATCGGGAAGTCGGAATTGGTTCGCGAGCTCGGAATCGAATCCGAAGCGCGCGGTGCCGCATTCCTTTCAAGCTCTGGAGATGAGGAGGCTTCCTATCCGTTCCGAGGTTTCGTCGAAGCCCTCTTGCCGCTTTCAGGAATGTTGAGCCGGCTCGAATCTCCCGTTGCAGATCGGTTTCGCGACTTTCTTTACCTCGAGATCGATTCGCCGGAACGTGTTTCCTATCGCAACGAGCCTTCTGCGCAGCATGGTATGTATTTGGGCGTCTACAGTGCACTGTCGGCACTCTCCCAGCTGCAACAGCTCGTGGTCGTGCTGGACGACTTGCACTGGATGGACCCGGCGTCGATTGACCTGTTGTTGTATCTGCTCGAACGACGCGCTCTTCACGGTTCCGACGGAGATTTCAACGTCACTTTGGTCGCATGTATGCGTCCAGTCGGACCCGATCACCCGTTGAGTAGCGCGGAGAAGAGGATGAGATCACTTCCCGCGACGGAGATCCTCGACCTCGAGGCCTTTGACGATAGTGCCGTGTACGAAATGCTCATCGCCATGGGATGTGGACGCCCGTCGGACCAGTTGCTTCAAGTGGTGCAAACCACGACTGGAGGAAACCCGCTCTTTGTCCGAGAGCTGTATCAGTATTTGGACGAGGGCGGAGCACTCCAAGAGTTGAACGGCTTCACATCAAGCATTATTTCGAGTAGGGATTCTCAGCTCCCGGCCACGGCCGCCAAGGCAATCGCCGGTCGCATCGAGAACATGTCGGAGTCGTGTCAGGGCCTCTTGGCAACCGCCGCATTGGTTGCAAGTCGACTTGATGAAACCTTACTGTGCGAAGTGGCGGGACGTCCGAAAGTGGAAGTCGCGCGCGGTCTACGTGAGGCGGAGGAATGCGGCCTCCTGGTCCGGTCCGGCGCATCGTGGGGATTCGTCCATCCGGTGGTCCACGAAGTGCTGAGGCAATCGCTGGATGTGGCCGAGCGCGAACGGATTCACCTACGAGTAGCCGATGCTCTGTCAAAAGAGAAGAACGCTCTGGCCCCCGACCGCGTTTCGGCGATCGCTCATCATCTCGTAGCCGCGGGTCGACACGCAGATCGTTCCAAGGTGTTCGTATACGCGAGATCGGCAGCTGAGCAGGCTGCCGCGCTATTCGCATGGCGGGACGCGGCGAAGCTGTACCACGCTGCAATCGAAGTTGCGACGGAGGTCGAGGAGTGCTCGCAGGCCGAACTCGGGGAGCTATACCGATCTCTAGCGTACGTCTATCACTGCTTGGCGGACCCGGGGCCGTGCCTTCACTACTACGACCTCGCCATCGAGGCACTTCGCGACGCGGGAGAGAGCCGGGCGGTGGCGGTGGCGCTAAGCGGCAAGATCATTGCGGCGCTGAGGTTGGGGTTGGTCGCATTCGGTGAACTGGGGGACGTGAAACCGCTGGAACAGATGCTGGAGTCGCTCGGGGACGAGGATCCCAGTCTCCAAGCGACACTACTCGGTACCTTGGCCGAGAGGTACTGGGGAGCGCGTCGCCAGGATAGAGCTCGTGACCTCTCAGCTGCCGCGTTGACCATGGCAGAGCGTGTCGGTGACCACTCGCTCTGCGCGCGTGTGAGTCGTCAAGTCGGACTAGCAGACTTCCAGAGTTTGCATGTCACGCGTGCGCTGGAGCAACTCGCTCGGGCCAAACGTTCCAGTGAGGTCGCAAATGACGCGTATGAGCTGAGCCAGTGCGAACAGAGAATCGGTCTGTACGCTGTCATTGCAGGCGACCTCGAATGCGCGGAGGATGCGCTTCGAGCATCCCATGACCCTTCGAATCGCGACGTTCTGTTGAAGTCCGCGATTGCCGGATCGATCGCAGTCGTCAGAGGGACCTATCCGATCGTTGAGGGTGTCGCGGACGAGACACTCGCCAAGATCCGCATCGTGAAAGAGGTCTGGGCAGGTGCGCTCCTGTTTCCAGCGCTCGCTTGCTCACGCATGATGCGAAACAATCCAGTGTCGGCGAACGTCGCGCTCGATCTCCTCGAGGAGCCGGGTCTCGTTTTCGGAGACACGAGTGGTATCAAGGAGATGTCCCGCCCATTGCGGCGTTTGATCGACGTGCTCGCTGGCGCGGATCTCGAATCGTACGAGTTCGAAGTGCGAGGAGTCGAGGCGGCGGAACAGCTCGTCGACATGCTCACTATTTCCGGGCTGTGCGCCCAGGTCGAAATCGCGAACGCTTCGTCCCGTTCCAACGTGCCTACGCTCTTGGTCGAGGCGCTTCGGATTGCGGACGACCGCGGCGTTGTCTTTACGCCGGGATGGCCGTTCATGATCAAGAGAGTCCGTGGGTTGGTGGCACACCTGAGGGGCTGCTTGGATGAGGCGGAGAACCTCTTCAAGGATGCCGTCGATATCGCGGAAAGGATTGGTGCGAGTCCTGATCTGGCGCGCGGACGTTTCGATTATGCACAGATGCTTGTCTTAAGGGATGATCCAGGAGATTGGTCGCAGGCGAGAGATCTGATTAGCCTCGCACTTCCGGACCTCAGGCGATTCGCACCGCAGCGATTCGTGAGCGCGGCCGAGAAGCTCGAAAACTACTTCTTGGCCTCGACGTAGGAGGCTCGAGTTCTCGCTGCTTGCGCAGCGATTGACGCTGGAAATCGTTTGTTGAACTACCTGAAAGGAGGGCGCGATGCCGGGCATGACGACGCATGTTGGGAAGGGGAGGTTCTTTCAATTGGTGGACCAGAAACTCAGAACACCGACTCAACAAGGACTGGATGATCTGCGAGCTGGACGCTCGGTATTCGATCTGGGCGTGGAGGCAAGCATCATCGAAGAGACGGACGAGGAGCGACACCACGTGGAAACAGAAGTGCTTGGAGAGGAGGAGGATACGGGTGCATGGTGGCCGACGATCTCGGAGAAAGAGAAAGTCTTGCGGATCGCGTACGTTCACGCGTATGAGCTTGCTCTTACGTACGGGAATCCCAAGCCAATCGTGACGCTATGTGTCAGGGGAATCAAGAATGATGAGCGGGAGGTGTTCGAGGTGTATGTCGAGGAAACCGATCATGAGATTCACGTGATCTGGGTTACCGGTGGCACGAGTGGGATGGGAGATGCCCCCGCAACGGAGAACACTTACCCACAGCGACTCTGGAAGATCGGCACGGACGAGGACATCGACCGGACATGGGCACGGTATCCGACAACCGGTGAGTACGATGATTTCTCGGGGCCAGAGACCAAGCCCGGCTTCGATGGAGTAAAGATCTTGAATCTTCCGTCGTATTGAGTTGGGTCGAATCTCCTAGTTCCTGGGCGACGTCTGTTCATCAGTCCATTCGACTCGATGTCTCCAGCAGAGACTCGTTCACGCCATTGCCGAAGCAGATCTCGGCATGAAGCTGATGATGCGTCCGGGTCATTCCGAACTGCGCAAGGGTGAACGCAGGCAAGGAGCCTCGTTGGGATGCCGCCGAGACGCGCGGCTGGCGGCGCAAATCATGGAGAGAACGCACGCTGGTTCCAGGGGTGGGCTTCGGGGCGACGAACAGCACGCGATGCGTGCGTCAACGACGGACCGGTTAGCCGGTATCTGTGTGGCCGCGCATCGAGTTCGTTTTCCATGCTCGCCTACGACCCAGCAGAACTCGGAGCGTTTCGTACCTCGATCTGCTGAATCTCAATCAAGCCTATAGACGTCATTCTCCCAGTGGGTCACTCGCTTTCTTTCGGGACTCGCCTACATGGCTCTAGCGCAGCAGCTCTAGCGCTCACTCTTGCCAGATACTCGCTCGTTGCAGCCTACCGGTTCGCATGTATGGCCTCGTCACCGGAAGTGAGCTTGGCGGTAAGAGTCAGAGAGTCGTGTCGGAGCAACGAATAGCAGCGGCCCACCTCGCGGTTCGATAGGTATGCGGCAACGAGACCATTGACCTTCCCGGAGACCGCCTCGGCAACTTCAGGCGTCATCGCTGCCGCAGAAATTGCGGGACGTAGGATGGCTCCGGCTTTGGCAGTTGTTGCTGCTGTGCGGGCATTGTCTCTCGTAGATTCGAGAGTCGCTGCGTTGGCGGGGGTTTGCTCCAGCTCCTCGTTGGTCGCTATATCGTTCTCCGCTTGATCTTCGCGTGCTCACTGATCGCTGCCTACTGTGCTCGAGCAGGCTGTCGACGACGCAATTGCCCACTCGAGAGCTCGACTCGCGTCAACTCTCGATGATCTTCGGCCAGCACCGGAGCGACAATACCCAGTTCTACCACCGCGACGTGCCGAGCGTATGCTTCTCCGACGCCACGGCCGTCTGCTACCACACCAACGAGGAGATCGTCGAAGGGGTCGATTTCATGAAACTGGCGGACTAGAGCAGGACCCGGTTTCTGTCTTGTAGTCAATCTCGCTGAAAAGGCGGCAAGCCGAGCTTCGTCGCATCCCCTGGCGTCGTCTACGACGATGCCGTCGTGTGATCCGATGTCCTGATGTGCGCGGTGGAAGACCTGAGTCTGTTCCACCACTCGGCGCACAGTTTCGTCACGAATCAGAACGTGCAGCTCGCCCAACGCGTCCCAGAAGGACCGGCGGCATTCGATTCCCTCAATCAGATCACCACTGCGGACGCCGTCGAAGCGTTGCTACGGGACATCATCTATCTGGACTGCGATGGGTTCATCCCGTGGCCGAAACCGAGCGTCGCGCTGCCGTACCCAGCCCTCGCGCTCCCAGCAGCGTGGCTCAAACATCGAAGCCGTCGATTCCCAGAAACGTCGGACTAAGCGCGCCGCCCCGGCGAAACCGGGGCGGCGACCAAACGGACTAGTAGCGGTACCCCGACTCTTCGTGGAGTGCGAGGTCGAGACCCTGGGTCTCGTCTTCGTCGTTGACGCGTAGGCCGACGATCGCGTCGGTGATCTTCAAGATCACGAAGGACAAGACCGCGGTGAACACGATGGTGACGATCGCGGCGTAGAACTGCACGGCCATCTTGCTGCCGATCGCCACGTCGCCCTGGTTGCCACCGAAGGTTTCGGCGCAGAATAGGCCGGCCAGCACGATGCCCACGAAACCGCCGACACCGTGGACGCCGAAGACGTCGAGGGAGTCGTCGTAGCCGAACTTCTGCTTCATCGTGGTCGACGCCAGGAAGCAGAGCGCGCCCGAAGCGAGGCCGATCGAAAGACCGCCCACCGGGCCGATGAAGCCCGAGGCCGGCGTCACGGCCGCGAGCCCCGCGATCGCGCCGGTCGCGCAACCGAGCACGCTGGGCTTGCCGTGCTTCACCCATTCGATGCCCATCCAGGTGAGCGCCGCGGTCGAAGCCGAGAGGTGGGTCACGGTGATCGCCATGGCGGCGGCCCCGTCTGCGGCAAGGGCGCTACCGCCGTTGAAGCCGAACCAACCGACCCACAGCATGCCCGTGCCCGTCACCGTCATGGTGAGGTTGTGGGGGATCATCGGCGTCGTGCCGTAACCCTTGCGCGGGCCGATCACGATACAGGCGACCAGCGCGCCAATACCCGCCGTGATGTGAACCACGATGCCGCCGGCGAAGTCGAGCACACCCATGTCGGCGAAGTAGCCACCGGCACCGCCCCAGGTCATGTGGCAGATCGGCGTGTAGACGAAGATCAACCAGAGGGTCGAGAAGATCAGCATCGCCGAGAACTTCATGCGCTCGGCGAACGCACCCACGATCAGCGCGGGGGTAATCACCGCGAAGGTCATCTGGAAGGCGAAGAAGAGGATCTCGGGGATCGTGCCCGAGAGCGAATCGGCGGTGACTCCGGCCATGAAGGCCTTGTCGAAGCCTCCGATGAAGGAGCTCAGGCCGACCTGCCCTTCGACCATGCCCGTGCCGTCGAAGGCGAGGCTGTAACCGAACAAGAGCCACACGATCGACATCAGGCCGGTGAGAGCGAGGCACTGCATCAACACCGACAAGACGTTCTTGGTAGCGACCAGGCCTGCGTAGAAGAGAGACAGCCCCGGGATCGTCATGAACAGGACGAGCGCGGTGGCGGTCAGGATCCAGGCGGTATCGGCTCCGCTGAGTTGGTCCTCGGCGAGCGCGAGGGAGGGGAGCAGAAGGACGATCAAGAACGTCGCCGTGCCAAGGGCGCGTCGGACGCGATCGCCGGTTACCGGTCGTAGGCGTGTCGTCGTGGGGGGCAAAGCAATCTCCTCAGGCTGAAGGTCGAAAACGTGATCCGGCACAACCGGGCAGGATGTCGCCCGTGCCCCGGCCATCGGGCCCGGGCTGGTCGACGAAGATCATTCGACGTATGGGTGTCGATGACGTCCGAGTGGCGGCGCGAGATGCGCCATTTTGGCCCAACCGTGCACGTGTTAGCTCGACTATTTTCATGTTTTCGGGTTGCTGGTCGAGCGCTCTGTGAGGGCTTCGGCACAGGCGTGCGGTTTCCAACTCACCCCAGGGAGATTCAGCGATGAGCGAGAGCGGAAACAGCGACGCCCCCCTTTTCTTCGAGCGCGATGGTCGCGTGGCCACGATCACGATCAACGATGCACCGATCAATCGCATGACCCTCGACTTCATGGATCGCCTCGAAGAAGTCGTCGACGAGATCGCGAAGGATCCGACCATCGGTGCGGTCGTGTTCACCGCCGCGGGTGACGAGAACTTCTCGGTCGGAATGAATCTCAAGGAGTTGCCCGCCGGCGCGAAGCGCATGGGAAGCGTCGAAGCCGTCTTCGATCAGCGACTGCGCGTGCTCGACAAGCTCGAGAATCTCGACAAGCCGGTGATCGCCACTCTCTTCGGTTATTGCCTCGGCGGCGGTCTGGAATTGCCGTTGGCGTGTCACTTCAGACTGGCGGCCGCCGAAGGGGCGAAGATCGGGTTGCCCGAGATGGATCTCGGGAGCGTTCCCGCGTGGGGAGGCTCGGCCCGTCTCACCCGTGCGATCGGACGCGACCGTGCCCTCGACATGATCCTGCGCGCCAAGAAGATCGACGGCCCCGAAGCCCTACGCCTCGGTCTCGTGAACGAGGTGTGGCCGAACGCGGAGCTGAAGGAGGCCGCGCAGAAACTCGCGCGCGAGTTGGCCACGATGCCCCACATCGCCGTGGCGGGGGTGCTACGCGCCGTCGTGAACGCCGACCGTGCGCAGGTGGCGCAGGGCATCGCCGACGAACGCGAAGCCGTGATGGCCACGATGGGTACGAAGGATCAGCAGGAGGGCATGCGCGCCTTCCTCGAGAAGCGCACGCCCGTCTTCAATCAGGAGTGACCCCGAAGGCGCTCAGCGCGCCGCACGCTCTTCGGGTTTCAGGTGATCCATGCCGAGTTCGCTTCCGACCTGGTAGCGGAGATCCTTCGCGAACCCCTCGTCGATCGGAATGCCGGTCGAATCCGCGATGCGATCGACGATGTTGAACGCCAGGATGATCGCACTCGCATCCACTACGCCCTCGTCACCGAGCTTCTCGCGCACGACGTCGCGCGTCTTCACGATCGCATCGGCGTCGCGCGCCATCACGGCGTCGGTGAAGGCGAGGAGCACATCGCCATGGGCGACCCCCGAATCCACCGCGTCGTCCTGCACCGCCTGGACATCCACATCCTGACCACTGACCTGGCCGCTCACCCGGAGCAGGCTCGCATGCGCGGTCGTTCAGTAGAAGCACTCGTTGATGGCGGAAACGCGTGACGCGATGAGTTCCATCTGCAGGCGGTCGATCGCGCGGCCCGGAGTCGAATAACCCGGGTTGCTCACATGGTCGAGTTCCATGTAGTGCACCGCCGACATGGCGTTCAGGATCTCGACCTCGGCGGGGACCAGCGAGAGTGCGCGACCGATCTGGGGCACTTCGGTTCGATCGCCGTAGAGCGCCTGCCAATCGGCGCCTCCCTCTTCGCCCGGCGGGATCTGCGGCACCCACGCGCCGTCGACGCGTGCGGTCTCGGGACGAACACGCCTCGGTTCGCCGGCTGCGGCGTCGGGAAAGGCCTGGCTCTCGGAGCCGACCGCTCGCGCGAAGACATCGAGGGCATTGGTGAAGACGGTGACCGCGACGAGTTCGCAGTAGCGCTCGGCGTCGACCGCACCATCGGCGAGCACCTTCTCGTACCAGCTGCGCGAGAGTCTTCCGGGGTCGGTCACGATGCGATGCACGATGTCGACGACGGCGGGCTCGAGGCTCGTCGGGTCGTCGTGGGTTCCATCGACCGAGAAGGGCGAGAGCGCAGCTTTGCGTTCGGCGCACAAGGCGCAGTCGCGAGCGGCGCGGGCGGCCCGGGCGATCTCACGACGCTCGGCACCCGTCCACCAGGTACCCGGCGAGACGAGGTGGGCGAACATCCCTTCGTGGGCGGCGACGAGATCGGCGCGAACCGGACTCGCTGCGTTCGAGTAGTCGACTGTCATGGGGACTCCTTCGGCGCGCCCAGATGCTAGCGCCGAATTCGAGTCCTCAAGGATCGGCTTCTCACCGTTTCGCCGGTCACGGCTCCACTTTCCGCATCACCCGGCGGACGGTCGCGTGCTCCACGTCGTCGATCCAGACCGTCATCGTCGAGACCATCGTGCGCAGATCGTCTTCCACCTTGCGGCGCTCGTGGATGCGCGCCGACTTGCCGCTGCCGAGGGTGCGCTCGCGGAACATCTCCATGCCGCTCTCGGGCGACCAAGTGAACTTGTCCACGGTCTCGTTGCCGAGGGGGTCCACCGCGGGCCTCGCCACTCCGTCGAGTTCGATGGTGCGTTCACTCTGGCGAACCGGGTTGCGTTGCTCGACGTGCAGCTGGGGCGAGCACGCGTCGCAACTCGGCGGCCTGACCTCGATGTTGATCTGCACGGGGATCACCCCCACCAGCTTCCGCAGGAACCACGGCACCTCCAGGGCCTTCATCACCGGCTCGAAGGGGTCGCTCTCGTCCCAGTCGAGTTTCCAGGTTCCCTCGAGTCGCTCGAGATCGAGGGCGGGATCGCTGGTGTTCGAAGAGAAGGCCGCGGATCCGCAAAGGCAGAGCGCCAGCATGGCGATCACGGAGAAGGCGTGGGTTCGTCGGCGTTCGAGTTCGTCCATTCGTCACCTCGTCGTGGGTTACGGTATCAGACGACGAAACCCGCTCCGGGGTTTAGAAGGTTCGGTAATGACGACAAGAATCGCGGTGGTCGGTGTCGGTGCGATCGGGGGCGCGGTCGCGGCCGACCTCGCCGATCTGGGAAGACACGAGCTGCAGCTCTGCTCGCGCACGCCCTTCGAGCGCCTCGAGGTCGAACACCGCGAGGGAACGTCGCGGATCGAGATTCCAGCGACGACGGAACCCGCCGGAGCGCGCCCTGCCGACTGGATCCTTCTCGCCACCAAGGCGTACCAGAGCGAGCTGGCCCGGCCCTGGCTCGATGCCCTTTCGGGACCCCAGACGGTGGTCGCGGTGCTGCAGAACGGCGTGGATCACGAAGCCCGGGTGCGACCCCTGGTCGGAAGTGAAGTGGAGGTGCTGCCCGTCGTGATCCAGCTGCCCTCGGATCGCACCGCCCCCGGTCGCATCGAACAGACGCATCCCGGGGCCCTGATCGTTCCCGATGGCGCAGTGGGTCGCGCCTTCGCCGACCTGTTCGAAGGCGCCCGGGTTCACGTG
>JANQEL010000132.1 GCA_028278345.1 Myxococcota bacterium | reverse complement strand
GAGGAGTTCTCGCTCGACGGGATCGTCACCCTCGTAGATGTAGCGCACATCGATCAACAGCTCGGCCGAAGCGATGAAAGTACGGAACAGGTCGCGTTCGCAGATGTTCTCGTGCTGAACAAGACGGATCTCGTCGACGGCGAGTCCCTCGACGACGTCGAAGCGCGGGTGCGCGAGATGAACCGGATGGCGCGAATCGTGCGCTGTGAACGAGGGGACGTCCCCGTCGACACGGTACTCAACCTCAGCGCCTTCGATCTGGATACGGCGCTCGAGCGTCGTCCGACCTTCCTCGAACCCGAATATCCATTCGAGTGGACGGGGGTGTACTCGCTCCAGCCCGGCCCTTACGAACTCAGTCTGGCCGAAGGGCCGGACCCGGCAATGTCGCTCGTCGTCGTGCCCGACCAGGGGGCAGATGACGCAGCCCTCCGCGAGGGTGCGGAGTGGTGCGTGCGGCAGTACGCGGAACCCGCGGCACCGATTCGCCCGGGGGAGGCGATTCCCGTCGGGAAGCACGTGGACCTGCAGCTCGATTCCCCGGGTCGCAAGTCGTTCATCTTGGAGATCGATCAGGACGTGCAGTTGGGTCTGTACGCCCAACACACCGCCGAGGAGTTCGATCTCGAACTGACGAGTGCGGACGGAGCGCCGGCGAAGCAGGATGTGGAGCGCACCTGGGTTGCACGGCACGAGCACGACGACGAGGTCGGTTCGATCGCAATCGAAAAGGATGGCGACGTCGATCCCGAAAAGCTCAACGCCTGGCTCGGTGAACTGCTTCGCGACCGTGGGGTGGACATCTTCCGCATGAAGGGGTTCATCAGCCTCGCGGGTGAGTCGCGGCGCATGGTCTTCCAGGGCGTCCACATGCTCTTCGACAGCCAGCCGGATCGGCCATGGGGAGACTCGCCGCGACGCAATCAGCTCGTATTCATCGGCCGAAACCTCGATGAGCAGGGCATGCGAGAGGGATTCGAAGCGTGTCTGATCTGAGTGTCGACGAACCCGTTGGTGTCTTGCGAGAGGGCTGGTACACGGCCGTCGACGATTACGCGATCGCCGGGGGCTGGACCCATGGCGGGGATGGTTTGGTAGTCGCCGACGTCGCGGGCGGACTCTACGCGTTCGATGGCAAGTCCGGTTCGACCGCGTGGACGCAGCAAGAGACTCACGATGGCGGCGTGCTGGCGATGGCGATCCACCCGGACGGCCGGATGCTCGCGACGGCGGGCCAGGACGGGCGCGTCCTGATCCGTCGCGTCGTCGACGCTCAAGTCGAACACGTCATCGATCTCGGAAAGGGTTGGGTCGAGAACCTGGAGTGGTCTCCAGATGGCCGATGGCTCGCGGCCTCCTGCTCCCGAAAGGTGTTCGTGTTCGGTCCGGATGGAGAAGAAGGCTGGCGATCGGACGATCATCCGAGCACGGTCAGCGCGATCGTCTGGTCGAACACAGGGGAGTTGGCCACGGCCTGTTACGGCCGAGTCGCATTCTTCGATGCGTCCACAGGAAAACTCGGCCAGAAGTTGGAGTGGAAGGGCTCGTTGGTATCGATGGTTCTGAGCCCGGACGGGGATGTCGTGGGCTGCGGAAGCCAGGACAACTCGGTGCACTTCTGGCGTCGGTCCACGGGGCAGGACTCGATGATGGGGGGATACCCGGCCAAGCCGTCCGCTCTGGACTTCGATGACACCGGAAATCTCCTCGCGACGAGTGGCGGAGACACGGTGATCGTCTGGAGCTTCGAGGGTGATGGCCCCGAAGGCACGCGGCCCGGCCTCCTGGAGATCCACAACCAACTCATCACGACGTTGTCCTTCGCGTGTCGCGGAAGATGCCTGGCATCCGGGGGCCGGGACAACACGGTGGTCTTGTGGTCGCTCAAGCGCGATGGAACGGGGGAGGCGATTGGGGGTGCCCTTCTGGCGGATGTCGTGAGCGACTTGTACTGGAGACCCGACGGACGCGCGCTCGCGGCGCTCGACGCTCAGGGGGGCGTGACCGCCTGGCGAGTGGGCAACCAATGAGACCCTGCCTCGCGGGAAGCCGCGTAGAGACCGGCTCGTCCGCTACTAGGGCAGGAAAGGCAGGAAGTTCGGCAGCGGTCGGGCGAAGGTCGTCTCGATTCGTGCGTCGCTGTCGCGGAAGCCGCTTTCGAGTCGCATGACGGCGTCGGTATCGACGGGCGTGTCCGCGAACGGCACCAGGACGAACGGGTCGGTCTGATCGCCGAGACGCGTGTAGTCGCCGACGGCGCGGTACGTCGTGGTCCACGCCGAGTGATCGACATCGCAGAGCGCGTAGCCCCGGAAGAGCCCGTTGAAGTACTCGATATGGGGATTGTCTGCGCCCACGCCGCGGCTCACGATCTCGTGGGTGATGCGCGGATCGAGTGTCAGGAACGTCGAGGCAATCGAGGTGCAGACGAACTCGCCCGCGATCATCCGGGAGCCGGGATCCGAGAAGTCACTCAGTAGATTGGCGGCCCAACTCGAGTGGATGTCTCCGGTGAGCACCACGGGGTTGCTCGGAGCCGTCGCATCGATCAGGTCGAAGAGGCGTTGTCGCGCCGCTGCGTAGCCGTCCCACGCATCGACGTTGAAGACCGTCTCGAGGCTTGCGAGCGCAGAAGAGACGAATGGCGGGAGCGGGTCCGGGAAGACGCCGAGCAACGCCTGGAGACGGGCCGTCGTCAAGAGGTTCCACTCGGTCGCCATGATCTGCTGAGCGAGCACGTTCCACTTCGCGCGCGAGGTCTTGAGTCGATAACCGAGCCAGGCTTCCTGGCGGCGGCCGAGCAGCGTGGCTTCGGGGTCGAGGATGCCCTCACGGTCGAAGAGGGTTTCCTCGAACACGCCTTCGAGGATCGCCTGCTCCTGCGGGGTGAGGCCGTCGTCGATGCTGCCAAAGCCATCATCGGCCGGCTGATCGCTGCGGTATTGGCGTGTATCCAGCATATGGATGTCGGCGAGGTCGCCGAAGCGAAGGGTGCGGTAGATCCGCGTCTCGCCATCGCGCAGCCGGAACGCGTTGCGCGGTCGCAGCGGCATCGTTTCGCGATAGACCTGATAGGCATTGCGGCGCCGCACGTCGAAGTCGGCGGGGTCGCTCCCGTTCTCGTCGTTGAGGCCGGCGTAGTTGTTCTCGACCTCGTGGTCATCCCACGTCACGAGGAAGGGAACCTCGGCGTGCGCGAGTTGGAGGTCGGGATCGAGCCGATAGAGGGCGTACCGGTTGCGATACTCCTCGACGGTCATGATCTCGGGGCTGTCGTGCCCGCGCCCGGGAGCGATGGGCGTGCCCGGCGGCCCGCCTTCGTAGATGTAGTCACCGGTGTGGATCACGAAGTCGACATCCTGTGCCACGATGTCGCGATAGGCGGTATAGAAGCCATGGTTGTAGTTCTGGCACGAGACCACGGCGAAGCGCACGTGATCGGCCGAATCGAAACGACCGGGAAAGGTCCGCGTTCGCCCGATGCCGCTGGTCTGCCCGAGGGCGTGGAAGCGGTAATAGAGGATGGAGTCGGAGGGCAGACCCCGCGCCTGGACGTTGACGACGTGACCCTCTGTGGCGCGCGTCCATTTGCGACCGGCTCGCACGATGTGCTGGAAGCCCGGGTCGAGCGCGACCTCGATATCGACACGGATCGCCTTCGTGTTCGCGAGCCCACCGCCGGCCAGCGGATCCGGCGCGAGGCGTGTCCACAGGACGACCGAGTGGGCTGACGGATCCCCCGACGCGACGCCCAGGGTAAAGAGACTGCCCGGAACCGGATCGCCGAGCGCGCGAACGAACGCCGGCGCCGTGGTCAGAGCGAGCGTTCCGACGCCTCCCTGCAGGATGCGGCGTCGCGTGAACTTCGGGGTAGAGCGATCTCGTCGATTCGACATGGCGGACTCACTTTGCTGACTGAGGCTCGAGTTCATTCCATCTTATGCGGATGGCGTGTCGAATGGGTGGAAATTCTGGACCGTTTCCGGGAAGACCCGATGATTCCCGAATGCATGGATGCGAGACTCGAATCCCAGCAGGAGGAGTGAGATGTTCAGTCACGTAACCATTGGCTCTGACGATCCCGACAAGGCCGCCGAGTTCTACGACGCCGTGCTGGGAACCCTGGGAATCGGGGTTTTCTTCAAAGGCGAGGGCATTGCCTCGTACGGGACGGCCACCGGCCCGAAGACCTTCGTCGTGCGTCCCTTCGATGGCCAACCCGCGGTCCCCGGCAATGGCGGGCACATCGCCTACCTGGCCGAATCTCGCGCCCAGGTCGACGCCTTCCACGCCAAGGCGCTGGAGCTCGGTGGCAGCTGCGAAGGCCCGCCCGGGGTTCGAGCGCACTACCACCCGAACTACTACGGGGCCTACGTGCGCGACCCCGAAGGCAACAAGATCCAGGCTGTCTGTCACAGCGCTTCGGGCTAGTTCATCCCGCGGCCACCGCCGCCCAACCTCGCTTCAGCGTGTCCACCGGTAGGCGATGCCCGATGAAGACCAATGCGGATTCATCGGGTGCCGGATCGTCCAGCGGGCTCACTTCGATCCACTCGCCCACCCCTTGTACCACGAGGGCCTGGGTTCGGTCCTTCACGCGGAACACGCCCTTCAGTCGCAGGATCGACATCTCGCGGAACATGACCAGGCTGCGTAGCCACAGGGTGAGGGATTCTTCGCAGACCGGATCGCGTGAGGTGAGGCTCAGACTCTCCACCCCGGAGTGGAGATGCTCCGGAGCCTGCGGTGGAAGCTCCGTGCGAGAGGTGTCGAGTAGTTCGCCGATTGGCACCGCCCCCCGCTCGGTCTCACGCATTCGTGCGATGGGGTTTCGGCGCGCCAGCGCTCGTCGTACCGGTTCTGTGTCGGGCACGCGATCGATGTGATTGAGAACGAGCAGATCCGCACTCGACACTTGAGCGAGGGCTTCGGGGTAGGTCTCCAGCTGCTCCTCGATGAGGGCGGCATGAACCAATGTGACCACGCCGGTGACGTCGGTGTGGTCGGCGAGCATCGGATCGGAAACGAAGGTCTGCAGTAGCGGTCCCGGCTCGGCCATCCCGCTGGTTTCGACCACGACACGATCGAAGGGCACGCCGAACCAACGGCGCTCGCGCTTCTGCAGCAGGCTCCGCATGCTCTTCTGCATGTCGCCCCGAATGGTGCAGCAGACGCAACCGTTGTTGAGTTCGATGATCTGGTCTTCCGACTTCCTCACCAACGAACCGTCGATGGCGATCTCGCCGAACTCGTTGACCAGAACGGCGATGCGCTCTTCGCTCTGCTGGAGCAGGCGATTCAAGGTGGTGGTCTTTCCGGCTCCGAGGAAGCCGGTCAGAACCGTGACGGGGATGCGATCGATGGTTCCCGGCACGGGCACTGCTCCTCACTCACCAGGTTGAAAGTTCGCGACTCTGCGGTTTTCGGCCGAAGGCCGGGCCTTCTTGAACGCCCCGCCTCGAGGGCTATAGGTTGGTCTCTGCGACCGAGGCACATTCTTGTCCGGTCAGGGAGTTTCTTCCAGCCTTCGTTCGATCGAAACACGGCGAGTCTCTTGCAATGAGTCCATCCGAGCCACTGCCCTTGACGGTACTATGCGGCTTTCTCGGCTCGGGAAAGACCACGCTGCTCCGGCGTTGGCGCCACGAAGAGGCCCTGCGCGATGCGGCCCTCATCGTCCACGATCTGAGCGACTTCGGTCTCGATGCCGAGCTTCTCTCCGACGACAACGTGAGCCCCGAAGTCGGCCGTCTCGTCGAGCGCGTGGCCGCTCTCCATGGCGTCCATGCACGAGAGCGGCTCCACGCCTCGGCCGGCCGGGTGCTGGGGGAGATCGCAGCCCTTGACCCTGCGCCGCCCCACGTCCTATGCGAGAGCACCGGCGTGGCTCGACCGTGGCCACTCATTTCGGCGCTTACTCAGGATGACCGGTTCATCCTGCGCCACTTCATCGTGACGGTCGACGCGCTGAACCTCCACCGTGACTTCGCCGATGGCCGTATCTTCACCGGCGAAGCGACCCCGCCCGACGACCCGGCAATCCAGCGCGCCGCCGGACTCTTCGCTGAGCAGCTCGCCTTCGCGAGCGTGATCATCGTGACGAAGACCGACACCGTTCCAAAGGCCGTCCTCGAAGCCCAGGTGGGCACTCTGCAGCAGATCCAGCCGCTGGCGGCCGTGGGCCTCTCTGCACAAGCCGGGCTTCTGCTGTCGCAACTCGATCGCGTGCCGCGGCCCGTCCTTGCGGAGCTCGAGCAGCGAGCGAAGCAGTTCGGTCTTGCTCGAGACGCCGCCACCGCGGACGAACTCGAAGCCATCGTGCTTCGCGATCCGAGGCCCTTCCATCCCCAACGCTTGTATGACACTTGCCAGCATCAACTCGGCACGGGCCTGTATCGCATCAAGGGTTTTCTGTGGCTGGCTTCTCGCCCGGAGGACGTGCTCCTCTGGCAGCAATCCGGGAGTCAGATCGCTCTGGAACTCACCGGCATCTGGCGCGCGGACGCAGTCCACAACCGCTATGGGAAACTCACATCCACAGAAGCCGAGCTTCTCAAGAAGCAACTCGAGGAGGCACACCCCATCTTTGGGGATCGTCGCAACGAGCTGACGCTCATCGGTCTACCCGAGGCACGGGACGCCTTTGCCGGGGCCCTACGGGATGCGCTCTGCACCGAAGAAGAGATCGCTGCATGGCAACGCGGCGAGACATTCTCTGATCCGTGGCCCACGAAACTGCGCACGATCGACTGACGTGATCTGACGATCGGGGCGTTCGGCACGGCCGGGGTGAATCTGGATCGGTGGGGAACTTGTGTGCGCTCAGCGGCACTTGTCGCTGTAGCCATCTCTGCAAGGACTTCGATGACCATGGATCGTGAAATCGCCTCCGACGGCCCACGCCTGCCCGTCACCGTTCTGTCGGGATTCCTCGGCGCCGGCAAGACCACGCTTCTGAATCGGGTGCTCAACAACCGCGACGGGCGTCGTGTCGCGGTGATCGTGAACGACATGAGCGAGGTCAACATCGATGCGGCACTCGTCGAGCGTGGCGGTGCACAGCTCTCGCGGACCGAGGAGAAGCTGGTCGAGATGTCGAACGGCTGCATCTGCTGCACGCTGCGAGACGATCTGCTGGCTGAGGTGTCGCGGCTCGCGCAGGAGGGGCGCTTCGACTACCTGCTCATCGAGTCCACCGGGATCTCGGAGCCGATCCCGGTTGCGCAGACCTTCACCTTCGAAGACGAGGATGGCGTCAGCCTGGGCGACGTTTCACGCCTCGATACGATGCTGACGGTCGTCGACGTGGCGAGCTTCCTGCGAGACTACGACGAAGCCGAAGCACTCCAGGACCGCGGCGAGTCTCTCGGCGAGGATGACTTCCGGACGGTGACCGACCTGCTCGTCGACCAGATCGAGTTCGCCGACGTCATCGTGCTCAACAAGATCGACCTCGTGAGCGAGGCGCACGCGCGAGAGGTGGAAGCCATCGTGAAGGCACTCAACCCCGGCGCCAAGCTCCTCAAGGCGACGCGTGGGGACATCCCACTCGAATGCGTGCTCGACACCGGTCTGTTCGATTACGAAAAGGCGGAGAGCTCGGCGGGTTGGATTCGAGAGCTGCAAGGTGAGCACACCCCGGAGACCGAGGAGTACGGGATCTCGAGCTTCGTCTATCGGACACCACAGCCCTTCGACGCCGAGAAGTTGTGGGCCTTCATGCACGACGAGAAGAACTGGCGCGGTGTCCTCCGCTCGAAGGGTTTCTTCTGGGTCGCCGCGGACGACCGCGTTGCATACGAGTGGGCGCAAGCCGGCGGCGTCAGCGACGTGAACCCCGCAGGCCATTGGTGGGCAGCCGTTCCCCGGGAGGACTGGGGACTACCGGAAGGAGAGTGTCCCGACGAGAAACCGGACTGGCATCCGCGCTTTGGCGATCGCGCCCAGGAACTCGTCTTCATCGGTCAGAAGATGGACGAGGCGTGGTTCCGTGCGCAGCTCGATGCCTGCTTGCTCGACGAGGGCGTCGCCGCTGATGAGTTCGAGGCGTGGGCCGCGCTCCCGAATCCGTTTCCGGAGTATCAAGAGGACGAAGCGTCCGAAGACTAGATGCAGCGCTGGCCATTTCGATGATCGTCGGTTCGTCCGATCCGTGAAGGGCGGGCACGCTGCGCCATTCGAGCAAGGTATCCAGCGTTTCGGGTCGTCGCGAGGCTCATACACGCGAAAGTCGAGTGTCGTGGACTCGATCGAGTGTTTCGGTCTGCGTCGCAAAACGCTTCGGTGCGAATCCGTCGTAGCGCCAGATCGCAACCAACGCGATGCCGCACAGAGCGATGCCGACGCTCAAGACCCCCGCGTATCCCATCGCGGCTGCGAGGGCTAGCGCGGATGCGCTGAACAGATGAGAGAAGAGTGAACCGACCGAGTACTGCAACGTGTAGTCCGTGCCGGCACGGCTCGGGTCGCTCTTGTCCATCATCAGCGTGGCGGCAATGGTCGCATTGGCCGCGTAGGCGAGCATCATGACGCAGATGGACGAGTAGAGAACGGCAGCGCTTTCGACTCCCATCGCGGGCGCGAAGAGAAAGACCAGCGACAACGCTACGAGGGCCTGGCTCGCAGCCATCGCGATCTTTCGCCCGATGCGCACGACCAGCGAACCTGCGATGAGCGCACCGACCGAGCCGGCCACGGATCCAACGATGTTCACAGCGAACCCGATGCGATCGAGTGACCATCCGAGATCCACGAGCATCGGGTTGAGCAGTGCGTATCCAAGCCCGATACCCAGATTCGCCGTCAACAGGACGACGAACCAACGCGCATTGCCCGGCCGCCGGAGGAAGCGAGGAAGATCCCGCAAGCCGGCCTTGTCCTTGCGGAGATCCGCCGGGGCGGGCCGTTCGCGATGTCGATAGACCAGCAGCAACGGCACCGCGGTGGCGCAGGCGAGTACCAACATGCTCCCCTGCCAACCCAGCCACGCGTAGAACATCAGTGTCAAGCCGCCGCCGAGAAGGCCGCCCGCCATTCCACCGGCCATCTGGATACTGTTACCCAGGCCGCGTTCGTCCGGAGCCAGCAAGGTGACGGCGAGGGCATCTGCCGCGATGTCCTGCGTCGCCGCGAACAATGTGATCAGCGCAAAGCAGGCGGCGAGGAGAGCGAAGTCATCCTGCAGGTCGAGCAGCGCTGCGCCCGTCATGGTGGCGACGAGCAGGGACTGTGTGATCAGTAGCCAACCGCGATAGTGCCCGAGCCGCTTGGAACCGAATCGATCGACGAGTGGTGCCCAGACGAACTTGAGCGACCAGATGAGCCCAAGTCCGTAGATCCAAGCGATGTCTTCGAGCGCGGTTCCGGAAGCGCGAAGGATCGCTGGAACCGCGGCCAGGATGAACGAGATCCCGAGGTACTGGCTGAGATAGAGGGCACCGAGCAGGCGGAACTTGGGCGCGAACCATCCGCGACCGTTGGCCGTACCGCGCTCTCGATGTGGAGTCGAATCCTCGAACAAGAGACCCTCTTTCCACCGAGCGCGAGTGGACTATCGAACCAAGTAGTGCCGGCGATCGCAGCGAAGTTCCCCCGCTCCGCCTGGAGGAGGTCTAGATGGCTTCCAGTCCCAGGCGCTCGCGGTATTCCGGCGTAGCGTTGGTCTTTGGGAACTCGATGTCGGGGACGGCAACGCCCAGGGCCTTGCACAGGGGTTCCCAACCCGAGCCCATCTCGTAGACGATCAGGCGGTCTGCGGGGATGACGTCCTTGACGGCCTGATTGTGTTCTTCGTAGATGGCGATCGCGCGTTCCGCGTCGAGCAGGGCGCCGCCGAAGGTTCGCTCGAGGACGAGCTCCCGAGCGAAATCCTGCACCCGTCTCGACTCCGGCGGCCAACCTTCCGGGGTTTCCATCGTCATCGTGTGATAGATGGTGTTGCAAGCGCTTCGATGCCAGGACTCGCTGCTTCGCACCGAGAGAAGCACCTTTGCATCCGGATAGTGCGCTGAGAGCTCTCGCCACCAGGTGCATCCCGGCCAGTCGACGGTGGATCCGTAACCCGAGAAGACTGCGTCCCAGTCGATCGACCCTCCCGCCATCACGCGTTGCCAGGTGTCGACTCGATCGGGTGACGCGAACACCTCGGCCATGTGGTAGCAGGGGCCGAAACCGAGGGTTTCGAGTGCGGCTTTCAGGCTCATCGTTCCGGTACGTCCGAAGCCAGCGCCGATGACTTGGAGTGACATGTTTCCGTCTCCTTTACTTGGGTCGCTCAACCCGGTTCGAGTCCCGCGATGATGGCGTCCACATTGGCTGCGAACGTGGCGTCGAAATCGAAGTCGATTCCGTCTATCGACCACGCAACGTTCGGAAATCGGTCCCGCTCTTCGGGAGCGAGTCGGAAGACGCGATACCCGCCGCTGCCGTGTTCCGCTTCCATGAGGTTGAAGCGCTCTTGCCCCTGGACGGCGGAGAAGGCGTAGTTGACCACCAGGCTGTAGACGCGCCAGGCCTCCGGCGGCGAGAAGCCGGCGTCGCGCAAGACACCCAGGGCATGGTCGACGATCGCGAGGGCCGCGGGCGTCGCGGGGCCGATCTTCGAGCCGTAGTCCGCCGAACCGGGCATCGAGAGCAAGATGCGCCGGAAGCTGTGTGCGAGCTCTCGCATGTAGGCTCGCCAATCGCGGCCTGTGCTCGGCCGGTCGATCCCGGCGCAAAGGCTGTCCATGGTGAGCGCGATGAGTTCGTCGCGCGATGCGACGTGCCGGTAGAGGGCGGTCGCGCTCACGCCGAGATGTCGCGCCACGCTGTGCATCGAGAAGCGGTCGACGCCGAGGTCGAGAACCGCGCGGACGATGGCGTCCGGGGTGAGCCGCGCTCGAGGCGCCAACTGAGTGGGTTCGGCTTCCTGAGTTGTCATGGATTCCCGGCTTCCGTCGGTGGGCGGTCCGTTTCGCGCTCTTGGGGGTGACGGCGGGTGCGTTGCGCCGGCAGAAATTAGATGAAAATGATTGTCGAAATCATGATAATGGTGTTAACGTACTGCAGGCCGCGGCTGAGCGCACCCGCCCGGCCGCTCGGAGGATCACACCATGCCCGCTGCCCCGTCTCCGTCCCGACACGACGGCTCGGACTCACCGCGTTTCGGGCTCTTCCTCAACATGGGCGCGAACCTCGCCACCGAGCAACGCGACATCTTCGCGTTCACCCTCGAGCAGGCCGAACTCGCCGAGCGGCTCGGGTTCCACGATCTCTGGCTCTCTGAACACCACTTCATTCCCTTTGGCCTCGACTCGAGCGCGCTGACGACCGCGGGTTTCTTGCTCGGTCGCACGCGTCGCCTGCGGGTCGGGACGGCGGTCGTGCTCGCCCCGCTGCTGGAGCCGATCGACCTGGCAGAACGGGCTGCGCTGCTCGACCAGCTCAGCGGGGGACGCTTCGACCTCGGTCTCGGGCGGGGAGGCTACCTCCGCGACTACGAGGTGCTCGGCGTCGACACGAAGCGCTGGGGCGAGGAACCGGTGCGATCGCTCTCGACGCTGCGCGATCTCTGGTCGGGCGACGAAGCAACACGCAAACGTGTCGACGTGGGCGATCCCATGCGCGTCGAACCAGGACCGTACACGGAGGGTGGACCGCCCCTGTTCGCCGCGACGAGTTCGCCCGATGGACTTGCATTCGCGGCTCGTCACGGAATCCCATTGCAGCACTACTTCGCGTCGCCTGCCAAGGCGCGCGTCGCCGTGGAAGCAAAGTATGAGGAGGCGCGGCCCGAGGATGTCCCTCGCCCCGAGCACATGCACACCTTGTTGGTGCACGTGACCGAGGATCCCGATCGCGATCGGGAGAGGCTTCGCGAGGCTCTGACGGTTTCGTTCCGGGGCGGCGATTGGCCCGGCGTGCCCGAGATGGGGAAACGGCATCTCGGTGCAGATGGCAAACCAATCGGCCCCACGGAGATGGCGCGGGGCGCCGCGGCGGGAGCGATCGTAGGTCCGCCGCAGGCGGTGGTCGAAGGGCTCGGAGAGTTTATGGAGACGACGGGCGCACGTCGGATCGCAATCTACGCCGAAGCGATCGCCGATCGCGATGCGACGCTCCAGTCGATCGAACGGTTCGCGAAAGACGTCGCACCGCAGCTGCAGGGAACCCGCTGATGAACTCCTCCACGAGATCGAACCCGTGAAGATCGAGCGCTTCAACAGCTTCTTCCGCGAGATGGGCGCGTTCCAGCTTCGTCACCGCTGGGTGTTTCTCGCTCTCGCGGTCGTGCTGACTGCCACCGGTGTGTCGGGCATCGGCCACGTTTCGATCACGAACTCCCGAGACTCCTGGTTCGACGACAGCGAGGCGATTTCGATCGCGACGGATCGCTTCGAAGAGCGCTTCGGCAACAACGACACGATCGGTGTGCTCGTCACGGCGCAGGACGTACTCGACCCCAGGGTCCTCGAGGCCATTCGGGACCTCGGCGAGGCGCTCGTCGATGAGGTGCCCTACGCGGATGAGGTGAACTCGCTCGTCGAACTCGAAATCTCGGTGGGGTCGGAGGACGAGATCGAAGTCATCAACCCCTTCGAAGATGGAATCCCCGAAGATCCCGAGCGACTGGCCGAAATCCGCTCTCTCCTGCTGTCGCGCCCGGCGCTCGTCAATCGACTCTTCTCGGACGACTTCACCGAGACGTGGATCACCCTCGATCTTCTCGAGTATCCCGATGAAGAGGAATGGTCGCAGGTCGAGGGCGCGCAGGATCCCATGTTCGATTCGGGCGAGGCCGCGATCGCCATCGTGACCGATCCGAGATGGGAGAGCGAGCTGTTCACCTTGAAAGCCTCGGGCTTGCCCTACACCGAGACCGAGGAGCGTGACTACTTCGGGCGCGAGGCGCAACTCCGCGTGTCGTCGGGCTTCGGCCTCATGGTCCTTCTGCTCGCCTTCTTCCTGCGCTCGTTCAGGGGCGTGATCGTGCCGGTCTTCACGACCGTGATGGGCGTTGTGGTTGTCTTCGGCTTCATGGGATGGTTGGGCGTGGGTGTCGACGCCAACATGATGACGCTTCCCATCATGCTCGGGATGGGGCTATCGGTCAGCTACTCGATCCATATCGTGAATGCATTCAAGCGCGGCCTCGTGCGGGGGATCGGGCGCCAGGATGCGGCGATCGCGGCGGTCGAGGAGACGGGTTGGCCGATCTTCTTCACCGCCGTGACGACGATGGGCTCGGTGATGTCGTTCGCCGCCGTGGGGATCGAGACCATTCAGTGGCTGGGTTTCACCTGCGCCGCGGTCGTGCTTGCGGATTATCTGTTCGTGGTGACCCTCGTTCCGATCTTGATGAGTTTCGGTAGGGATCGGCACGATGCGAGCGTGTCGAACGGGAGCGGCGCCGTTCTCCATCGAATCATGCAGGGTCTCGCCACCCTCGTCATACAGCGCAGGCGTTCTGTTGTCGCGGTGGTGGCGGTCTTCGTCGTCGTGACGCTTCCCGGCGCGGCGTGGATGCAGGTCAACATGGATCTGTTCAAGTTCATGGGGCTCGAGGTGCCCTACGTGAAGCGGGTCTGGGAGGTGACGCAGTCGCAACTCGGCTCGTACCTCTCGTACAACATCACGATCGAGTTCGATGAACCCCACGCCATGAAGGATCCCGAGGTGCTCGAGCGCTTCGACGATCTGCTCGCGACGGTCGGGGCGTTCGAGCTGACGCAATCGAACAAAGGGGTTCCCCGCGTCTTCTCCGTGCTCGACATCATCAAGGAAATGAACCAGACCTTCCACGGAGACGACCCGACCTGGTACCGCGTGCCCGATACCCGCGAACTCGTCGCGCAGCTGCTCCTTCTCTACGAGATTTCAGGGGGGACCAGGACCTATCGGTGGGTCAACGAGGACTACTCCATCCTTCGGGCCCAGGTCCAGGTATCGCGGTTCGACGCAAACGAGATCACCCGCGAGTTGGAGATCATCGAGCGCATTGGTGACAGGGACTTCCCGGGGGCCCGGCTCAGTGTCGTCGGTGCTGCGGTGCAATTCGCCGAGCTCAATAAGAAGATCGTCGACGGCGAAATCCGTTCGATGTTGACGGCCCTAGTCGTCGTCGCTGTTCTGATGATGATCGTCTTTGGCAGCGTGAAGACGGCGCTGATCGGGATGATCCCCAATACGGCGCCCCTGGCCGCGATCGCCGGCTACATGGGCTACTTCGACTCTCCACTCGACATGATGACGATGACGATCATGCCGATGCTTCTCGGCATCGCAGTCGACGATACGATCCACTTCATCAATCAAATGAAGGTGGAGTTCGAGCGAGGTGGAACCTACGAAGATTCGATCCGCAGTGCCTTTGCGACCGTCGGGACGAACCTCGCCATGACGACGATCGTGATCGGCGGCACGTTCATGATGTTCACGCCCTCGCCGATTTCGAACATGGCGCGGATCGGAGCCCTCGCTTGCACCGGGCTCTTCGTCGCCTTGATCACGGACTATCTGGCGACCCCTTCGCTGATCTCGATGACTCGACCGTTCGGAGAGGAGAAAGAGTGAATCCGGAACGAGTGAAACCGATTACGCTGAATCGACGGGAGCTACTGGCCTGGACAACGGCCAGCATCATCGCCGGATGGACTGCGCCACGACGTATTCGAGCCGATGCCTCGTCGCCCCCGCAGCGATTCGCAGAAGAAGCAGGTCGCGCACCGGCAACGGCGACTACGAAAAGAACGGCAGGCACACACACTACAAGCGCGGAATCCTCGGCCCGGGATTCGAGTCTCAGCGGCCGTGCGTGATCGAGTGGCGCGAACCATTCGCCCGCGAAGGCGTCGATCGCCGGTGTCAAGCCGAGTTATTGAGGCTCGTTCATCCAGACGGTCATGCGATGACGAGGATGCTCGAAGAGGTCGGCATCGATCAGGTCGTGGAGGAGGGCGACTCCTGGATGGAGCTGACCATCTCGACGCCTCGCGGGCCCGTCACATTCGCCAACGAGGGTGAGTCGATGGCCGGGTTGGGGGCGTTCTTCAAGATGACGGGGCTCTTCTTCCGCTATCTGGCTTCGTGAACGAACGCGAATCCGCGAGCAAGATCCACGGTCGTCCAGTTCTTGGACGATCCACGTCCCCGCGTCGGGCCCCCGAGTGTCATTAAGTCCTACACTCGTGTTCCGCATGCTGTAATGTGCGCTCTGTCGACGAATGGGACTCCGAGAGATGGAAGCTTCGTTGTGCCGCTCTGGCCTCTGGGTTCAGCGTTGGGTGCGCAGGTACCCCCGATCGCTCTTCACGACGGTGATCGCTGCTCTGGCTGCGATCTCGATTCCTTCAGCGTCTGTGCTCGCCGACGACGCCGAGGGAGATCCTCTCGACTGGGTCTCCGTGACACCGCGATTCTGGCTGAGCGCAGTCGATCCCGGTGACGCCGGAATCCTGGTGCGGGAATCCACGATCGTTCCCATGGGAGGTCTCTCCGCAACCATCGCTCCACCCGTCCTTCCGGGGTTGAGCTTCGGGTTGACCCTGTTGGGGGGCGGAGCGGAGAGCGATGTCGTCTTCGATCCCGATGGCGCGGGCTTCCGGGATGGAGACGGGGACATCATCCGCGTCGACCTCGAGTTCCTCGCACGCTACCAGTTGCCCGAGACACCGCTCTCCATCTACTTCGGTCCACGCTACATCCACTTCACCGAGAAGTACGACGGAGACGATTTCTCGGTCGACGCAATCGAGAACAACCTCGCCCTCCAGGTCGGACTCGGCGCGGCCTCCGATCTGACCGCCAGCGGGAACCATCGTCTCTTTGCCAACATCATGACCGGCGTGGTCTTCGTATTCAGCGAGGTCGAAGTCGAAGCCGATGGGCTCGAAGCCGATTCGGATGACACGGACGAGTTCCCGCTGCTCGATTTGAACTCGGGGTATCAGTACATCCTGGGTGATCACGTCAGTTTGAGTGCGCGCTATCGGTTCTACATCGTATTCAACGAGAACAGCTTCGACTTCGATTCGACGTTTCTGGTTCATGGCCCCGAAGTCGGCGCAACCTTCCGATTCTAGGCTCCGAATGACATGCAGATGACGTATCTCCCCGAAGATCGACTCCGTTGGGCCTTTCTTGCGACCCTCATTCCCATCGTCGTGGTGCTCGCCGGTACGGGGTGCGCTTCGCGTGCACCCGGTGTGGCCCTCGTGATCGGCAACTCGAACTATTTGCATTCGCCGACACTTCCCAATCCCGAGAACGACGCCCGGGCGATTTCCGAGAGCCTCGCCGAACTGGGTTGGGAGGTCGCTCTCGAGATCGACCCCACCCGAAGCCAGCTCGAAGAGTCGGTCCGTTCTTTCGAAGAGGCGCTGGCGTCGAGCAAGAAGGCCGTCCTCTTCTACGCCGGTCACGGCATGCAGATCAACGGAAAGAACTATCTGATACCGGTCCATTTCGAGCCCGCACCCACGATCGATCTCGATCGCGAAATGGTCTCCCTCGACGAGGCCCTCGGCTGGATGAAGCGACCCCACAATCAACTCGCGGTCTTCCTCGACGCCTGCCGGGACAATCCCTTCGAAAGCCAGCTCGCTCGTTCCACGACGCGAGGCTTGAAGATCGCCGAAAGGGCGCGATCGCGATCATCGGGCTCGTCGATTCGGCTCGGCCGCGGCCTCGCCGAGATCGACACGAGCGCCGGCACCTTCATTGCGTACGCGACCCAGCCCGGCAACGTGGCACTCGATGGCGACGGGGCGCACAGCCCGTTCACCGAGGCGCTGCTGAAGTACCTGTCCAAGAACAACAAGGACATCGGGTGGGTGCTGCAGCAGGTCCGAAGGGAAGTGCTCGAGGCAACCGATGGGGAGCAGATCCCCTGGGATCACTCCTCACTCATCCGGCCGTTCCTGGTCAACCCAAAACAGCAGCAGGCGCCGCCGCCCTGATCCGCTCGGAATCTGGAGAAGTCGAAATGAGCTTGAAGGGAATGAACGCCGTGGTGACAGGTGCTGCATCGGGGATCGGACGTGCCAGCGCCGTACGTCTGGCTCAGGACGGCGCCGACGTGGCGATCCTCGACATCAATCCCGAGGGGCTCGCCGAAACGGCGAGCAGCGTCGAAGCAGCGGGTGCACGATGCGTTCCCGTCTCGGTGGATCTGCTCGATCGAGACTCCATCGCGGCCGCGTTCGCAACCGTGAAAACAGAACTGGGTCTCGTCTCCATTCTTCACAACAACGCGGGCGGCTCACTCCGTCGAGATCTCAAGACGTTTCCGAAAGCCGACGCGGACCAGTGGGACTACATGCTGGGACTCAATCTGCGACAGGTCGCGGATTGCACGCGAATCGTCGTTCCGGAGATGATCGAGGCTCGCTACGGACGCATCATCATTACTTCGTCCGAGATGGCTTTCCGCACGAACTTCGGCATGACGGACTACTCAGCCGCGAAAGCGGGCTTGCTCGGTTTCACCCGCGCACTCGCGCGCGAAGTCGCGCGTCACGAGATCACCGTCAACGCCATCTGCCCCGGCGCGATTCGGACGCCACTTTCAGAGAGCCTGCCTGAAGCCCATCTCGAGAAGACTCTCTCCGAGATCCCGCTCGGGCGGCTCGGAGAACCCGAAGAGATCGCGCACGCGGTTTCCTTTCTCGCAAGCCCGGGGGCGAGCTACATCACGGGCGAATCCCTGCTCGTTACGGGCGGGCGCACGATGCACTGAGCCCGTTCTCGATCTGAACGTGATACCGGCGGTACCGACGCTTTGTGAGAATCCCGCTGGCCGCTGTGTTCACGCCGCCTTCGTCCTTCGGGCAGAGACCGCCTCGGATAGCACGCATAGGATCTCGAACATCATGGTGGCGCCCACCAGGGCGGTGACTCCCGAGGGATCGAAGGGAGGGGCGACCTCGACGACGTCGCCTCCAACGAGGTTCAGACCACACAGTCCGCGCACCAGCGCTTGACCTTCGAAGGTCGTGAGTCCGCCGACTTCGGGCGTGCCCGTACCGGGAGCGTACGCAGGGTCGAGACCATCGACGTCGAAGCTGACGTAGGTGGGCCCGTCCCCGACCACGCGTCTCGCCTCTTCGATCACCCTCGAGATTCCCATGTCGTAGAACTCTTCGATGTGAATGACTCGCATCCCCGAGTCGTAGGAGAAGTCCCAAAGGGGCTCCGACATCCCACGGATACCGATCTGCACGGTGCGGGTCGGATCGAGTACGCCGGCTTCCACGGCGTTTCGAAACGGGCCCCCGTGGTGGAACTTGCTCCCCATGTACTCGCCCAGCGTGTCGCAATGGGCATCGATGTGCACCAATCCCACAGGCTCACGTGCGCCGACCGCCTTCAGGATCGGATACGTGATCGAGTGATCGCCGCCGGCGGTGAGCGGAGTGACCCTGGCGGCGACGACCTGCTCGTAGAACGCGTTGATCTCCGCGATGCCTTCGTCGAGCGAGTAGCGATGCTCGATCCTCACGTCACCGAGGTCCGCGACCTCACAGAGATCGAATGGCATGATCCCGCTTTGGTGATGGACCCAGCCCATCATGCTGGATTGGTTTCGGATCTCGCGGGGCCCGTGTCGAGCGCCGGGTCGATTCGTCACTCCGAGGTCGAAGGGCACACCGATCATGCCGATCTCGACGCCCTTCATGTCCGGTCGATGGGGTCTGCGCATGAAGGTCGGGATCTCGGTGTATCTCGGCTGAATCATGTCCGCAGTGCCGGCTTCGACCTCCCGCATGACGTGAGCAAGGACCCGTTCGTCCATGACGAGGTCTCCTTCGTGATCGTGCTCCGCAGTCTCGGCGCTACTCGCCCAACATGTTTCCCACGCACTCGTCGAACATCGCGATGAAGCGATCGTTGTCTTCCGTCGTCGTGTAGGTCGACGTCAGGATCATGTTCTCCCATGGCATCACGACGAAGCCGCGGTTCAGGGCGAAGAGCGTGAAGTACTCGTGATAGCCGCCCAGGCCGATGCTTCTCACGGCGTCGAGGGAGGTGTACGAATCCGTCGGCACGAAGTTGAGGTGCATGCGCACTCCGTTCTGGGTGATGGAGAAGTCGACCCCGCGACGCGCAATCACATCCCGCAGCCCGGCGCAGAGGTGATCCATGGCTCCCACCATCTTCCCGTACGTCTCTTCCGTGTAGTAATGCTCGAGGGCCAAGCGCAGCGCACGCACCGAGACCGGGTTCGCGGCCATCGTGGTGCCCTGCCCCAGGCAGCTTATGACGCCTGCACCTCCGGGTACCGTCAGATCGTTCACCTTCGCCGCGTAGGCGTCGCCGACTTCCTCGCTCATTCCCAGGACGCCGCACGGGATGCCTCCCGCGATGGCCTTGCCGGTCGTCCAGAGATCCCCCTTCAGGTCCATCTCCGTGAACATGCCGCGAGGCGTCGTAGCCAGGGTGTGGGTCTCGTCGATGAGCAAGAGCGTCCCGTACTTGTCGCACAGTTCTCGGACGCCCTCGAAGAAACCCGGCCGCGGAACCACGAATCCGCCGTCAGTCATCAACGGCTCGGTGACGAAGACGGCCACGTCCCGATCCTTCAGGGCATCTTCGACGGAGTCGAGGTCGTTGAACTCCGCGATCTTCACGGCGGGATCGGGGCTGGCACCGACGTAGTGGGCCCAACGCGTTACCGGCGGGAGATTCGGAGAGGGCTTCCAGTACATGCCTTCTTCAGGCCCGCCCATGTAGCCGAAGTTCGGGCTCAAGACCTTTCGACGTCCGGTGACGATTCGAGCGATGTTGATCCCACTGCGGTTCGCGTCCGAGGCACTCAGGGACATGAACCAATACTTGAGGTCGATCATCTTCTGCAGTAGCTGGGTGACGACGAGCGCTTCATCATTCGGAACGAGAGAACAGAATGACTCGCTTCGAATCGCTTCTGCGATACCCCGGGTGTACTCGTTGTCGGGAGCATGCCCCCAGACCGTCGGCGTGTCGGCGTACAGGTAGTCGACGTATTCGTTGCCATCGACGTCCCAGCAACGCTGATTCTTGGCGCGGTCCCAGTACCAGAGGTGGGGAAGCAGGAATTCATTCGTCCTCGGGTCCGGTAGCCTCCAATGATTCCACCAGATGTTGGGCGTCCCGTTGACCATCGAGCGCTTGGCTTCCTCGAAGCGCTCGGCACTCTTCGGTGTCCGAGACACGTAGAGCGAGACTTCTTCATCGATGCGTTTCCACACCTGCTCGAGATCGATACGGTCATGCCGCGGAACGAGGTCGGCGGTCATGAAGTCACGGTTTTCGGTATTCATCGGGGACTCCTTCTTGAAGGGGGGTTGGTCAGGGCGCACTGAAGATCGAGCAGGCGCTCGGTCTTCGAGGCTCGGGCTTCATGACGCGAAGCCGAGCTTGAGTCGATCGAGAAGCTGGAGCCAAGGGCCCCGCGTTCCGGTTCGATCGGCGCGAGCCAATGCGGCCTGGGTGGCCGCGACTGCGACCGATCGAATCGGTTCGGGCGGCCAGGGAAACGCCCGCTCGTTCACGATCTCGAGCGAGAGGTACACCTCGTCTCGCCCGTCGATCAGATCCAACGCGGCGCGGGCGCCGAATCGGCTCGCGACGACGCCCGAGCCGGTATACCCGCCAGCCCATGCGACGCGTCCTTCGTGTGTGGAGCCGACATCCATGCAGAAGCGGGTCGTCGAGGCGATCGGACCGCCCCAGCAGTGTGTGAAGCGAAGCCCTTCGAGCTGCGGGAAGGTCTCGAAGAACCGCCGCGCCAGATCTCGAAAGCTCTCCGGTCGCTGCTCGAAGCGCTTCTTCACTCGATTGCCGAAGTGATAGATGGCGTCGTAGCCGCCCCAGAGGATTCGATCGTCCGCAGTCAGGCGGGAGTAGTGGAATCGATTGCTGACCTCACCTACGCCCTGGCGATTCGCCCAGCCGATCGATTCGATCTGCGACCTCGAGAGCGGCTCGGTCACGACCACGTAGTCCCAGATCGGGATCGTCCTGCGACGAACGTGGGGGAGGGGGCTTCGGAATGCATTGGTCCCCAACACGACCTTGTCCGCGCGGACCCGCCCGCCCGGGCACGAGAGTTCGATGGCCGAGGGAGTGGCGCGCAGTCCGTTCACCGGAGTCTGTTCGTAGACCTCGACGCCCAGCCGCTGCACGGTATGCAGAAGCCCCCACACCAATCGCGCGGGATCGAGAACGCCACCGTGCTGGTGCCAGATCCCGGCGAGAAGGGCGGGCGAGTGCAACTCGGCCTGCACGGCCTCGCGATCGAGGAAGGTGGCTTTCTGGCCGAATCCATGAAGCACCTGCTCGTAGATCTTCAGCGGATCGACCTCGTGCTCGGCTCGAGCCACGCCGAGGATGCCCGTTTCTTCGATTCGTGCGTCGATCGAGTGGCGCTTGGCGTCGTCGACGAGACCGCGAAACGTGGCCATTCCGATTTCTTCGAGCTGCGTCACCTCGTTCGGGAAGTGATGGAGGGCGTTGACGAGTCCATGTGAGATGGAGGGACTCGCGAATCCACCGTTTCGACCGGACGCGCCATCGCCGATGCTGGTGGCTTCGAGGAGAACGACGCGCCTACCCGGCGATGCCTCGACCGCCCGAAGGGCGGCCCAGAGTCCCGTAAACCCACCGCCGACGATTGCGAGATCGGCGGAGACATCGCCCGAGAGGGCTGCGTTCGGTTCAGGGCGATCGGGTCGGTCCAGCCAGTAGCAGGCGGGCTTCGTATCCCGGAGTGCGTCGAGGAAGGGCGGCATTGTTCGAGTGCGCTCGCTAGCCGATGTCCACGAAGCACTTCTTCGTGGTTCCGACGACGCGGAACGTGCCCTTCCAACCCTTGCGAACGAGGCCGCTCTCCCCGGGCCCGACCATGACAGTCGATCCGTCGTGGTTCGTCATCTCGATCGCTCCAGAGAGCACCGTGAAGATCTCGTCGTTCGGGTAGAAGGGGATGTCGATCGTGCACGGCTCGCCGACCCAGATGCCGGTGCGAACTTGGCCTTCCGCTTGAAATTCGCCCGTGATCCACGACTCGGAGATCGCCCGTCCCTCCGAGACAATGTTGGCAGGGAGCTCAGTGGAGCCCTGAGGTGTCCCGCTCTCTTCGTGAATCGCTATTGCATTGGCTGTCATCTCGGTCTCTCCTGATGTAGTTCGGGGTTGAAGTGGGAGTTGCGCTCGGCGAGCGAGCTTCTCCGCTATCAGCCAAGCAACGCAGGCATGATGCGTTCGAGCTGATGCCCGAGATCCTCGGGCTTCTTGTTCGGCTCGGTGAGGCAGGCAAGCTCGAAGGCGCGAGTGAGGCCCATGATGATTCGCGCGGCCTCGCGCGGGTGCGCTGCGCCCTGTTCTTCGAGGACTTCCGCGATCTCGGACTCCATGCGGCGCTGCCAGCGCTGGTACTCGCGTGCAAGTTCCTCGTTGCGCGCGGCATAGAGAATCAACTCGTACTCGGCGGCGAGCATCTCGCGGTGGCGGAGCTGACGCGTCTGCAACTCCACGCTGAAGTCTTCGACCGTCCAGCCCCCCTCGGCGCGCTCCTCGAACAGGGCTTCGAGCATTTCGAGGTAGTTCGCGATGTAGTTGCGAAACGCAGCCAGCACGATGTCGTCGCGGGACTTGAAGTGGTAGGTCAGCGTTCCGTGCGTCAAGCCCGCTTCCTTGGCGACGCTGCGATGGGTCACCTCGTCGACGCCGCCGCGTGCCACGACGCGCAATGCCGCCTCGAGAATTCGCTCACGCGTCCGCTCAGCCCTGGAACGCCGGACTCCATCCGCGTTGTCGATCGTCGGTTGCATTCTTACATATGTACGATAATATCGTCCAAACGCAAGAGGCGATCGAAAATTCTCTCAGGTCGACGGAGCACTCCCCAATGGACGAAGCGACCCGCGCGCTGGCGGAGCGGCGCGAACACGTATTCGGGGCCGGAGCCAAGCTCTTCTACGACGAACCCCTTCATCTCGTTCGCGGGGAGGGGGTGCACGTGTTCGACGCAGACGGCCGCCGCTATCTCGACCTCTACAACAACGTCCCGTGCGTTGGGCACGCGCACCCTCATGTGGTCGAGTCGATCCACCGGCAGGTCGAGCTGCTCAACGTCCACAGCCGGTATCTGCACGAAGGCGTCGTGCACTACGCCGAGCGACTGGTCGCGCGACATCACGATTCTCTCGATCGGATCGTCTTCACCTGTACCGGGAGCGAGGCGAACGAAGTCGCCATCGCGATGGCACGCGCCGCGACGGGCAAGCGCGGAATCGTTTGTTCGGACCGGGCCTACCACGGAAATACTGAGCTCGTGCACAAGCTCACCTGGGCAGGGAGTCGTGAGGATCCCGAAGTACGAGCCGCCCGGTTTCCCGACGCGTATCGCCCCATCGAGCCGGGGTTATCGCAGGAAGATCTCTGCGAGCGCTACCTCGATGACATTCGCGCAGCGATCGAGTCCCTCGAATCCAGCGGCGTCGGCGTCGCATGCTTCGTCGTCTGCCCTCTTTTCGCCAACGAAGGCCTTCCCGACGTCCCCAAAGGCTACTGGGATCGCGCGACGAAACTCGTGCGCGAAGCCGGTGGGCTCGTCATCGCCGACGAAGTGCAGGCCGGATTCGGGCGGAGCGGGCAGTGGTGGGGCTACGAAGCCGCTGGATTCGTGCCGGACATTGCGACGATGGGCAAGCCGATGGGCGCTGGCGTACCGCTCGGCGGTGTGGTGGCTGGTGCCGAACTCGTCGAACGGTTCCGCAAGCAGACCGGCTACTTCAACACGTTTGCGGCCAGTCCATTGCAGGCCGCTGCGGGCGCAGCTGTGCTCGATGTGATCGACGACGAAAACCTGGTGCGACAGGCGGCTGAGGTCGGCGCCTATCTCAAGAATGCGCTTTCGCGCATTGATGGTGAGGGGATCGGAGACGTGCGTGGCCAGGGATTGTTCCTGGGCATCGATTGGGTGGGCGATCAAGAAGCTCGCACACCGGATCCCAAAGGTGCGCGGAGAATCGTCAACCGACTGCGCGAGCGGGGGTTCCTGCTCGAAAGCGCGGGTGCCCACTTCAACGTCCTGAAGATCCGGCCGCCGCTCGTCTTCGGTCGCGACCACGCCGATTCGTTCCTCGATGCCTTCGAACAGACGGTTCGGGAGACCGATCGATCATGACGGTGGATCCGAGCGCGAAGCGTCTCGCCGACGAAGCCGGGCGCGCATGGAACATCTCGTCGGTCGAGATCGATCTCGTCTCGGTCAGCGAGAACCTCGTCTACCGAATCGAGTCGAGCGAAGGCGACGCATACGCACTTCGCCTTCACCGACCCGGATACCACACGCTGCGCGAGCTCGAGTCGGAAGTGCAGTGGACCCGGGCGCTCGAGGTCGCGGGTATCGGCGTTCCCGCTGCGATTCCGACGCAGGACGGCAGGCACTACATCGAAGTCGCGCTGTCGGAAGGGGAGGGCATCCACTTCGCCGGGCTCACCCGTTGGCTCTCCGGCAAGCCCCTCCACGAGCATCTCGGCGATGCGAACGCGCAAGCACGCGTTGAGGCGTATCAGGAGCTCGGCCGTTTGATGGCGGCGATGCACGATCAGGCCATCCAATGGAAGCCACCGAGTCGGTTCGCCCGCCATGCACTCGACGCCGACGGACTGATGGGAGACTCCCCTTTCTGGGGGCGGTTCTGGGATCTCCCCCGATTGTCTTCCGCTGAGCGCTCACTGCTTTCTTCCGCGCGGGAATGGCTGCATTCACGCCTGACCGACTACGGCAAGTCGCAAGCCTACAGCATGATCCACGCCGACCTGCACCCCGCGAACGTACTGGTCGTCGAGGGTCGGCCGTGTGCGATCGACTTCGACGACGCCGGATTCGGCTGGCACATGTACGACGTCGGCGTGGCGTTGTTCAACGAGTACGGCGAGTCGACCTACGAGGCAACGCGCGATGCGTTGCTCCAGGGATACAGCTCGCGCCGCGCGCTGCACGAGAAAGAGCTCGATCGACTGCCCGAATTCCTGTTGGCGCGAACGCTCGCGTTCGTGGGTTGGCTGAACGAACGGCCCGACGTGCCGCTTCACAGGTTTCTGCCCGAGGTGATCGAGGTGGCGTGCGAGCGAGCGACAGCCGCGATGGCGATGCGCGCGGCGTGAGCGTCTCGGCATCGACCCGCCCCGACGCGATCGTGGGCACGCGCTCAGCGAAGACGAGGAGGATGACATGAAGGTCCCCCGCTGCAGCGCAGACGACCCGATCGACGACATTGCAGCGTCCCTCGACGAGGCCGGTTGCGTTGTCGTCACGGATGCATTGAAGTCGGAGACACGCAGCGACTTCATCGGCGAACTCGACCCCTACCTGCAGGCGGCGTACGTCGACACGACGGACAACCCCGAGTCGTTCTACGCCGGGCACACGCGTCGCGTGGTCGGCCTCATCGCGCGGTCGAAGGCGGTCGAGCAACTCGTGTTGCACCCCACATCGACCGGTCTCTGCGATCGTTGGCTCGGGCCCGGCGCCGAGTTCGGCTACCAATTGCACGTCTCGGCGGCGATCTCGGTGGGGCCCGGCGCGCGAGAACAGATCCTTCACAGAGAAGAGGATTCGTTCACCTTCTTTCCTCTGCCCCGCCCGAAGCTCGTGCTCGCCAGCATGTGGGCGATGGCCGACTTCCGCGCCGACAACGGTGGCACTCGACTCGTCCCCGGGAGCCACCGATGGCCCGCCGATCGCGAACCGACTTCGAGCGAAATCGTCCAGGCCGAAATGCCGGCCGGCTCCGTCCTCTTCTGGGCCGGCGGCACGCTCCACGGGGGCGGCGAGAATCGCTCGGAAGACTGGCGCTACGGCGCGATTCTGACCTACTCGCTTGGATGGCTGCGGCAGGAAGAGAACCAGTACCTCGCGGTGCCACCCGAACTCTCGGAAACGTTGTCCCCCGACCTGCGGAAGATCATCGGGCACGGGATGTACCGCGCCCTGGGCGCGTACGACCCGCGGCTGTATCAGGAGTTCGCAGGATCGAGTGGTCACGATTGACCGACCGGAGGAAACCATGACCACGACCCTGCACCATTGGATTGGCGGATCCTCGACGCCTGGGGACGGTCAGCAGACCGGACCCGTATTCGACCCGGCAACGGGCCGCGAGAGCGGTCGCGTCGCCTTCGCGAGTGTCGGTGACGTGGATCGAGCGGTGGCGGTCGCCAAGGGGGCGTTCGCCGAATGGCGTGAGACCTCACTCGCCGAGCGGACGCGGGTTCTCTTCCGCTTCCGCGAGCAGCTTGACAGCGCACGCGACGAACTCGCGGCTGTCGTGAGTGCGGAACACGGCAAGACTGTGGACGACGCGCTCGGAGAGGTGCAGCGCGGTCTCGAGGTCGTGGAGTTTGCATGCGGAATCTCGCAGTTCTTGAAGGGCGAGCATTCTTCGCAGGTTTCACGCGGCGTCGACATCGCCTCGATCCGCGAGCCGGTAGGTGTCGTCGCGGGCATCACGCCGTTCAACTTCCCCGTCATGGTGCCGCTCTGGATGGCGCCGATCGCGATCGCCTGCGGGAACGCGGTCGTGATGAAGCCTTCGGAAAAGGACCCGACCGCTTCGAACCGCCTCGCCGAACTCTGGCAATCGGCCGGCCTCCCCGATGGCGTATGCAACGTCGTCCACGGCGATCGGGTCGCGGTCGAGCGCTTGATCGAGCATCCCGACGTGGCGGCACTCTCGTTCGTTGGCTCCACGCCCGTCGCGCGGGCGATCCACGAGGGTGCCGCGCGACACGGCAAGCGTATTCAGGCGCTTGGCGGTGCGAAGAACCACATGCTGGTCCTACCGGACGCCGACATGGATCTCGCGGCCGATGCCGCCGTCTCCGCGGGATACGGATCCGCCGGCGAACGATGTATGGCGATCTCGGTCGTGGTCGCGGTGGGGAACAGCGCCGAGCGCCTCGTTCCGCGGATCGTCGAGCGGATCGACTCTCTCCGGGTCGGGCCAGCGACGGATTCGAACTCGGAGATGGGCCCGCTCATCACCCGGGAGCACAGGGAGAAGGTCGCGGGCTACATCGCCTCGGGAATCGACGAAGGCGCGTCGATCCTTCGTGATGGCAGCGCCCTCGTCATCCCTGGCCACGAGGATGGTTTCTTCGTAGGTCCGACCCTCTTCGACGACGTCAAACCGGCGATGCGGATCTACCGCGAGGAAATCTTCGGTCCCGTTCTCTCCATCGTACGTACCGAGCGCTTCGACGAAGCGGCCGAGTTGGTCAACGCCAACGAATTCGCGAATGGGACGGCAATCTTCACGAACGACGGAGGAGCGGCGCGTCGCTTCCAGCGCGAAGTCGAGGTCGGCATGGTCGGCATCAACGTCGCGATCCCTGTACCGATGGCCCATTACTCGTTCGGTGGCTGGAAGAACTCCCTGTTCGGAGGGAACTCGATCTACGGGCCCGAGGGCGTTCACTTCTATACGAAGCCCAAGGTGGTGACGACGCGCTGGGGAGATCCGGCGCGCCGCGGAGTCGACCTCGGGTTTCCGCGTTCGGACTAGGGAAACCGATGGAGACACGCGAACTCTACGAGAAGTACCTGATCACCTCGATGGTGCCCGGATTCGAACCGATCGAGGTCGAAGAGGCCTCGGGAACCCAGCTCGTCGACCGGGGCGGTCGAAGCTATCTCGATTGCTTCAGCGGTATTGCGGTTACGAACGCGGGGCACGGCCACCCCGAGATCGTTGGCGCCGCGAAGGCGCAAATGGAGAAGCTCGTCCACTGTGGAACCTACGTGTATTACAACCCGCGAGCCGGCGAGCTGGCGATGCGCCTCGCCGAAGTCACTCCGGGCCGCCTTCAGAAGAGCTTCTTCGGCAGCAGCGGCGCCGAGGCAATCGAGGGTGCCCTGCGCCTCGCGAAGCATTACACGGGAAAGACGGAAGTCATCGCACTGACGCAGAGCTTCCACGGTCGTACGAATGCAACCCTATCGATCACGGGAAATAGCGGACGCAAGCAGGGCGGTGGCCCCTACCTGCCGGGGGTGGCCTTCGCACCGGCACCCTACTTCTATCGCTGCCCCTTCGGATCGAAGACGGAAGAGGAATGCGGCGATCGTGCGGCCAACTTCCTCGACGAGGTGATTCGCTACCAGACGTCGGGAGATGTCGCGGTGTTCGTGGCCGAACCCCTCCTCGGTGAAGGCGGAATGATCACGCCTCCCGCGAACTACTTTCCGCTCGTCAAGGAGGTTCTCGAATCGCACGACATCCTCTTCCTGTGTGATGAGGTGCAGTCGGGATTCGGCAGGACCGGAAAGCTCTTCGCCATCGAGCACAGTGGTATCGAGCCCGACATTCTCGCGATGGCGAAGGGAATCGCGAACGGGTTTCCGCTGAGCGCGTTCATCGCAAGACCCGAGATCGGAGATGCGTTCACCGTCGGGAGTCACCTCTCGACCTTCGGCGGCAATCCGGTGAGTTGCGCGGCAGCGCTCGCCAATCTCGGAGTGCTCGTCGACCATAGACTCCCACAGAACGCAGCCGAACGAGGCGCCCAGTTGCGCGCTGGGTTGGAGAAGATTCAGGCGAACAACCCACTTCTCGGAGATGTGCGCGGCAAGGGGCTCATGATCGGAATCGAGCTCGTGGGGGATTCCGAGAAGACACCCGCACCCGCGGCGGCGGCACGCGTGCGCGAGCTGTGCCGAGAGGCGGGCGTCCTGGTGGGCGTGGGCGGTTCGTTTGGAAACGTCGTGCGGTTGCAGCCGCCCATCGTCATTGGCGAGGACGAATGCGCTCAGGTGCTCGACGTGCTCAGCTCCGCCTTCGAGGACGTTGCGCGGTCAGTATAGGACGCTTCCTTACGCCGGATCACGAGGAGGACAGCATGCATTCCGATCAACCCATCGGCGCACGAGACGCGCTGCGAGTCGAGGACGACGGTCCCGTGCGCACGCTCACGATCAACGATCCTCCGCGCAATCGCATGTCGATGGCGTTCATGGACGCGCTCGAGGAAGAGGTGGGTCGGATTGCGTCGGATCCGAGAGTTCGCGCCGTCGTAATCCGCGGCGCCGGGACCGAGCATTTCTCGGTGGGGATGGATCTGAAGGAGCTGCCCGATGGCATCAAGCGCATGGGCGGGCCGGAGCCACTGTTCGACCAGCGACTACGCGTTCTCCACGCCATCGAACACCTCGAGAAGCCCGTGGTCGCCGTACTCGCCGGCTATTGCCTCGGTGGAGGTCTGGAGCTGCCGCTCGCGTGCCACTTCCGCCTCGCGGCCGAAGAGGATGCCAGGATCGGCCTCCCGGAGATGGACCTTGGCGGCGTCCCGGGCTGGGGAGGAAGCGCGCGGCTCACCCGGCTCGTCGGACCGGCGCACGCACTCGACATGATCTTGCGCGTGAAGTTCGTCTCGGGGCCCGAAGCGCTGCGGATCGGACTGGTGCACGAGGTCTGGCCGGTGGGCGAGCTCTTCGATCGCGCACACGACCTCGCGCAGCAACTCGCTTCCCAGCCGGCCGGAGCCGTGGCCGGGATGCTGCGCTGCATCGTCGATGCCCACGAGCGGACCCTCGAGGAGAACCTCGCGCTCGAGAGGCGGGAACTCCTCGCATCGTTCGGCACCCCGGATCAGATCGAAGGCTATCGCGCCTTCCTCGAGAAGCGGATGCCGCAGTTCAACCGGTAGCTTGGCTCATGACATCCGACACGAGGCGTACTGCCGTTGAAATCCGTCCCTGCGACGACTCTGTTGCAAGTCGCTTCATTGATGACATCCCAGAGCTGGTGTTTTCCACGGGCCCCGCGACCTACGAATACACTTTTGGCACACGAAGCGTCTTCGATGCCGTGGTACGCCGCTCCTGGTTGACGCCCGGCACGCTCTTCAGTGCTGACGAGTCGAGCGTGGCTTTCAGCGGAGACGCGCTCCTGGGGATCGAGATCGGGTTCCCGGGCAGTGCTTTCCGGAAGCGTGGGCATGCGCTGGGAAGCCTTCTTTCCGGGCTGATCGCGGCGGGCGAGGTCAAGGGTGATGACGTTGGCGGATTGGTGATGCGCGCGGAAGAGACGAGTTGGCTGAATCCGGTCGTCAGGCCATGGTGCTACTTCGTCAATTCCATCGCGGTGAAACCCGAGCACCACGGCAAGGGGGTGGGTCGCGAACTGCTCGCGAACGCGAAGCGGCGAGCGCGGAACTTCCAATGCACGCGACTCGAGCTCGACGTGCTGGCCGACAACCCGGCGATCCGGTTCTATCGATCCCAGGGTCTCGAACTCCTGGCGGAGACGAGTGTTCCCGGACCGGCGAGTCGAGGTGTCCCGCCCGTCTGGCGAATGGGGATGGAGCTGGAGCTCGAGTGACCAGAGCGGGGTTCCAAGCCGACGGTCGCCGCGATCAACGGTATGGCGAGGGGCGACCCGAGCAGGATGTCGTTCAGTCGTTTGGCGGATACACCTGCCGGGCGTAGTCGTCGAGCATTCGCTTCGCGCAGAAGCGGGGGCCGTTGGTGCGCAGGGAAGCTTTCACGAGCTGGATCCAACCGCGCGGCACCCCCGATGAATCGCGATCGAAGAAGAGAGGCAATACCTCGTTCTCGATCAGGTCGAAGAGCCGATAGGCGTCGCGCGAATCGCGTTCGGCTTCGCTGGGGGCGGGGTCGGCGGGGATTCCCCAGCCGTTGCTGCCGTCGAAGGCCTCGGCCCACCAACCGTCCAACACACTCAGGTTGAGGCCGCCGTTGAGCATCGACTTCATGCCGCTGGTGCCGCTCGCCTCGAGGGGCGGGCGCGGAAGGTTGAGCCACACGTCACAACCTGCAACGAGGCGTGTGGCGACAGCCAGGTCGTAGTCTTCGACGAAGGCCGTTCGGTGCCGGATTGCGTCGGCGTTCTCGAGACGGGCCGCCGCGCCGGTGAGCAGCCGCTTGCCCTCGTCGTCGAGGGGATGTGCCTTGCCAGAAACGACGATCTGCACCGGGTCGTCTCCGAGCATGAAGTTGCTGTAGCGCCCGGGGTCCGACGTGAGCAGGTGCATCCGCTTGTAGGTCGCGAGTCGCCGTGCAAAGCCGATCGTGAGCGCTTCGGGGGAGAGCATCCCGCCGCCCCGAACTTCGATGCGCGCGAGATCCTCACCGCGTTCGAGAGCATCCGTCATGCTGCGCTCGCGAATGAAGCGCACGGCCTGGGCGCGCATGGCCTGGCGCGCGTTCCAGAGCTCCTCGTCCGGGATCTTGTCCACGGGGATCCATGTGTCGGGATCGTCCGCGCGGTGGATCCAGTTCTCGCCCAGGTACTCGTCCAGCACGCGCCGCATGGGAGGTGCCATCCAGGTCGGCAGATGCACCCCGTTCGTGACGTGGCTGATGGGAACTTCGGCAGGATCGCGTTCGGGCCAGAGCTCTTGCCACATGCCGCGCGCCACCTCGCCGTGCAATCGGCTCACGCCGTTCGCGGAGCGACTCGTACGCAGGGCCAGCACGGAAAGCCCCAACGGCTCCCCGTGATCGCCCTTGTGAATGCGCCCGAGATCCAGCAGCTCTTCGCGCTCGAGCCCGACTCCTTCGGGCAGATCGGGCAGTACGCGCCAGAGTTCCTCGGCGGAGTAGGTCTCGTTGCCGGCCGGGACCGGAGTGTGGGTGGTGAAGACGAGGCGCTCGCGAACGGCCGCCAACGCGGCACGCGGTGTGAGGCGGCCCTTCTCGACTTCTTCACGGGCCAGCTCGAAGGCGGCCAGCGAGCCGTGCCCCTCGTTGATGTGGATGACGGCCGGGTCGATTCCGAGTTCGCGCATCAATCGCACGCCGCCGATGCCGAGCAGGGCGTACTGGGCCAGGCGAACCTCGCGATCGGACTCGTACAACCGCGCGGTGGTCCAACGGCCGAGCAGCGAATTCTCGGGACGGTCGGCATCGAGCAGATAGAGCGAGGTGCGTCCCACCTTCGCGCGCCAGATCTGCAGCACCACTTCTTCGCCGCGAACCGGAACGCGAATCGTCCTCGCGATCCCCCAATCGTCGGTGACCAGGGCAAGGGGCACGAGATGCGGCGGCGTATCGATCCAGTACTCGTGCTGCAGGCCGGTTCGATCGATGCGCTGATGGAAGTAGCCCTGACGGTAGTAGAGGCCCACGCCGACCATCGGCAACCCGCTGTCCGAGGCTTCCTTGAGCAGATCGCCCGCGAGTACGCCGAGCCCACCGGAATAGACCGGAAGCGATTGGTAGATGCCGAACTCGGCGCAGAGGAACGCGACCGGATTGCGCGGGGTGAGACTGCCGTCGTAGGCAAACGGTCGGGCGTGCTCTTCTTCGAGTCGTCGCTCCAGCGCTTCGGCGCGCTCGACCAGTTCGCTGTTCTCGGCCGCGCGTACGAGCTGACTGCCCGGCGTTTCAGCGAGCAGCCGCACCGGATTGTGCCCACAGGTCTTCCAGGTGTGGGAATCGATCTCTGCGAAGAGGCGCCTCCCGTCCGGTCGCCAGAAGCACGCGAAGTCGTAGGCCAGGCGCGCGAACACGCCCAGCGATTCGGGGAGACGCGCAGCCAGCAACGCCGCTGCTCGCGCGGTGTCATCTCCACCTGCCGGGTTCCGGGCGTCCCAACTCCCGCCCGTACCACTCGGTTTCGAACTCGAGGAAGACATGGGTCTCGCAGCTTCTCCATCCGAGGCCGACCATCATGGCGCTAGCGCGACCCTCGATGCAAGGACAACGAGGTACGCTTGCCGGGAATCCGCCCAAACGTCGCGCATGGCATGCAACTGTCGGCTAGCCGACACCGGTGAGCCGGGGTCGTTGCGATGGCATGGCCTGGAACCGAAACTGCGAGGCGGGCCCACAGGCATCCTCGAGGAACCGTTGTCCGATCCGCTCGTCGCCGTACTCGTTCCCGTCTACAACGGCTCCGCGACGCTTCACGACTGCATCGCAAGTGTACTGGCACAGTCCTACCCGGACTGGGTCCTGTTCGTGGTCGACAATGCCAGCACGGATGATTCCGTTGCGATCGCCCAACGAGCCGCTAGGAGCGACCCGCGCGTGCACGTGGTGGCCTGCGAGGATCACGTCGGGATGTTGCACAACTGGAACCGGGCGATGGCCTGCGCCCCGGCCGAAGCCGTCTACATCAAACAGTTGAACGTCGACGATCGACTGCGGCCGCCCCACCTCGAGCGCCTCGTCGCCGTGGCGGAATCGATTCCAGAGGCCGGTGTCGTGAGTGCGTACTTCACCTATGGCGACGAGCAGGTGCCACGCCGTACGACGGACACGGTCGAAGTCGTATCCGGCCGCGAGTCGGTGCGCAGGGCATTGCTGGGGGAACCCGGCGAGCTCGTGCACCCCTCGGCGATGCTCCTGCGTCGGGAAGCGGTGCCGGGTTGGCCCTCGCTCTTTCAGGCCGATGGCTTTCCGCCTGGACACCCGATCGATCCGCCGCTCACCCTCGCCGACAAAGAGGCCTACTTCGGCGTTCTCGAGAAGTTCGATCTGGCCTTCGTGCCCGAGGTGTTGACTGACATCCGAAAACACGACGAGTCTGCGACCGGGTACTCCGCCCGCGTTGGCGCTTGGCATCCGAGTCGTCTGGAGGCGATTCTTCGCCACGGCGATCGCTTTCTCGACGCAGCCGAGCGCAAGCGCGCCCTGCGTCGCAGCTCGCGCAAGTACCTTCTTTCGCTCGTCTGGCGCCTGCTCAAGGGCACTGCGCAACGCGATGCGGACTTCGCCGAATACCAGCGACTCGCGCTCGCGCACCTGCTTCCGCGACTCGAACGCGAAGCGATCGGCTTCGCGACGCGCGGCCTTCGCCATCTGCAGCGCTACGAAGCTCTTGGAGCAGGTTAGAGTCGAGCCTGCGATACGTCGGGAGGAGACCGATGCAAGCAACCCAACCGAACGGTATGCCGGCGGTCGTCATGTCCGGCGGTGGCGCGCGCGGTGCGTATCAGGCGGGCGTTCTTTCGGGGCTCGTCGAGATCGGACTGATTCGCGACGATGAGCCGCTTCCGTTCCGCATCCTGGTCGGGTCGAGTGCGGGGGCGATCAACGTCACGCACCTGGCCGCGAGTGCGGCGCGGCCCGCGGCAGGCGTCGCGAAGCTCGTCGATGCCTGGAGCAACGTCGAGGCACAGCAGGTCTTTCGAACGGACCTGCGCTCGCTGGGGGGTATCGGTGTGAGCTGGGCGCGCGATCTCTCGCTCGGCGGGCTCACCGGCAAGGTCTCCCCCAAGGCCCTGCTCGATACGACACCGCTGCGCGACACGCTGATGGGTTGGATTCCGTTTCGCGAGATCTCGGACAACATCGAAAGCGGCTCGGTGCATTCCCTCGTGCTCTCGGCCACGAACCTCCACACCGCAACCGGCACCATCTTCGTCGAGGGTGCCGGGGACAAGCCGATGTGGCAGCAACAGCGACGGCGGGTCGAGCGCACCCGGGTCGATGTGGATCACGTGCTGGCGTCGAGCGCCATTCCGCTGTTGTTTCCGCCTGTCGAACTCGCAGGCCGATGGTTTGGAGATGGTTCGATTCGCAACACGGCGCCGCTGAGTCCGGCCATCCATCTCGGCGCAGATCGCATCCTGGCCCTCGGCATTCGCGGACCGCGCCCGCACGCGGAAGAAACGCCGCGCAGAGGGCCGGGGCAGGCGCCGGCCATCGCAGAGATCGCTGGCGTGCTGCTCGATGCTGTCATGCTCGACGCGATCGAGATCGATGTCGAACACAGCGACCGGGTCAATCAGAGCCTTTCGTACTGCATGAAACAGCTGCCCGGCCAACCCTTCCGCTGGGTGGACGTCCTAGCGCTCCATCCGTCGGAAGACATCACCGAACTCGCGGCTCGACTCGCGGAACGCGTTCCCCGCGTCGTCCGCTACCTCCTGCGCGGGCTCGGCAGCGAAGCGGCCCTCACCGAACTGACCAGCTATCTGCTCTTCGACCCGGTCTTCTGCGGCCACCTCGTCGATCTGGGCCGCCGCGACGTGATCGAAAACCAGGGCGAGTTGCGGAAGTTCTTTACGACGTCCCCGAGAGCCGAGACGACGTAGCGCGGTGCTACCGCCTGCCGCTATCCCCGATTGTCCCAGTCCGCGACCGACACTGGTTCGATCACGATCCAGCGCCAATCGCGGAACGCCGTGCTTTCGTTGCGTCCGCCCGTACCGGGACCATTGCCTGTCGCGTACTTCTCTCCCATCCCGTCGCGGACGACAGAGTCCAGATACGGATCGGCTTTCTCCTGCTCTGCACCATCGAGGATTCGCGCGGTGGCCTCGATCATGACGCCGTGGAGTTCCGGGTAGAGATGGCCCGAGTCGATGGTCACGGTGCAACGGGGATCGCGTCGCAGGTTCACCATCTTCTGCCCCCGGGTGAACGCGTAGAACAATCCCTCGGCCCAGTAGAACCAGAGTGGGGTCAGATTGATTCGCTCACCCGGGCCGCGCGTTGCGAGTCGCAGGGTCCATTGGTTCGAAGCGAGTTCCTCGAGCGTGCTCATGTTGATCTCCCGTCGGGTGTCCAGTCGCGCCGGGTTCAGGCGAGGACCTTGCGTGCCTGCTCGGCGACATCGTCGGGGTCCATTTCGCGAGCCTCCCACGCCGCGGGCACCGCGCTGCCCTTCTGCACCGCGGGTCGTGCACCCACCTGTTCGAACCAGCGCTGCAAGTGATCGAGACCGGCGAGGTCGACCCCCGCCCAGTCGCGAATGGACATCCAGGGCCACACGGAGATGTCGGCGATCGAGTAGTCACCGGCCAGGTATTCGTTCTCTGCGAGCCGGCCGTCGAGTACTTCGTAGAGCCTTCGGGTTTCGCGGTGATAGCGATCGATCGCCCAGGGGATCTTCTCCGGAGCGTAGCGATAGAACACGTTCGCCTGACCCTGCATCGGGCCCACTCCCGCCATCTGGAACATCACCCACTGGATCGTCTGCGATCGTCCGTGGGGTTCCGTTGGAAGTAGCGCCCCCGCCTTCTCGGCGAGGTAGATGAGGATGGCGCCCGACTCGAAGAGGGTCAGGTCGCCAGCGTCGTGATCCACGATCGCCGGGATGCGCCCGTTGGGATTGATCGCGAGGAACGAAGGCTCCTTCTGTTCACCGCTGCCCAGGTCGACCGGCTTCACCGTATAGGCGAGCCCGAGTTCCTCCAGTGCGATCGAGACTTTCCAGCCGTTCGGGGTGGCCGCGGTGTAGAGATCGATCATGAGGGTTCCTCCCCGAGGTAGAGCGAGAACAGATGCTCGTAGTCGGCCGCGCGCTCGTCGGGTTCGACGCTCATCTGGATGCCGAACACGCTCGCGAGGCACAGCAGGGGTGCGCGCGCGGGATCGACGCCCGCACGAAGTTCTCCTCGCGCCGCGCCTTCCTCGAAATGCCGGGCGAGTTCCACCAGGGCGGGGAAGGAGTCGGCGTCGAATCGCCCGGCGGCGGTCCGACGCATCGTGACGACGAGCATCTCGCGAAAGAGTTCACCGTTACCGACGCTGCGTTCGGCTTCGAGCAGCCCATCCACCAGGACCTCGAACGCCTCGCGCAGCGACCGCGCGCGCTTCAGGCGCTCGGCGATGTCTCGACCGAACCCGTATTCGAGTTCGACGAGCACGTCGGCTTTGGTGGGAAAGTGGAAGTAGAAGGAAGGGCGGGAGACGCCCGCGGCCTCGGCGATGCGGGCGATGCTCGCCTGCTCGTAACCGGCCCGGCGGAACTCATCGAGGGCGGCCTCGTAGAGGCGCGCGCGGGTCACGTCGCTCGCGCGCTCTCGGCGGCTGGGAGACAGGGCGGGGAGTGCCATCTCATGATCTTCACTTGCCAGGCGACGATTGTCAATTTATTCTGACGATCGTCAGAGAGTGGATTCCCTCAGTCAAGGGAGACGACCGTGAAGGAACGCACCGCGAGATGCTGCTGTGGCGATACCTGGATCACCTTCCGGGGCGACCCCGAGCGGGTGATCGTCTGCCACTGTCTCTATTGCCAGCGTCGAACCGGCAGTGTCTTCAACGTGTCGGCCTGGTTCGTCGAGGAGCAGATCGTCGCGCGCCAGACGGACGCGACGCGCGTCGTCAACGACACCGAGAGCAACCCGGGCGTCGACTACACCTTCTGCACGCGCTGTGGCTCGACGGTGTTCTGGCCCATCAAGGTCAAGCCGGGCGAATACAACGGCACCGTGGTAACGGAAACGATGGAGACGGGAATCTACGGCGTCGCAGTCGGATGCTTCGAGGACCCGGACTTCCCGACGCCCACGCGCGATTGGTATCACGACAAACGCCACGCCTGGGTCACGCCACTCGAGGTGGAAGAGAGCTACGCAGAGTTCCCGCCCGCGGAAAAGATGGCGTTGGACCCCGCATTCGTTGCACTCCACAAACCCTCTTCCTGAACGCACCGCACGCATCGACATTTGCATCGAGACGCACCCGCGGTCGGTAGAAAGGAGCAAGACATGAGCGAACCGCCGAAGATTCCCGAACTCGATCCCGCCAACATTGTCCTCCCGACGAACGAGAACTTCTATCTGCCGGAAGATCTCGAGTGCGCGGCGAAGGACTGGCCGCGCGATGAAGTCGAGAAGGCCTTCGGGGAGTACCGCGCCGCGATCGCCGTCGGCGACCACGAGACCATGGCCCAGATGCTCAGCGATGGGGGTCGCGGCGGGAATGCGACATACGGCTTCTTCTCCGACCGCGCCTCCTATCTGCAGTTCCTGAAGGACTGCTGGCTCGAGGTGATCCCGAACTACAACGTATGGCAGATGATCGACGGGGGGCGCGTCGTCAACAAATGGCGCGAAACCCTGCCCGGAACGCCGCCCGGTGGCGGAACATACGACTACTTCGGGATCAATGAGGTGATCTACAGCGGCAATGGCCAGTTTCGTTTGATGTACAGCCTGCCGGACCTCTTCAGCCTGACCGTCCTGTATGGGCGCTGGAAGGCCGACGGTCAACACGAAGAGTACGGCGACATCTACGCAGCCTACGCACAAGGCTGACACTCCCCGCACGACTCGACGGCAACCCGAAGGAGGCGTGGCGATGGCGGACGAACTTCGAACGGCAACCTGCTGCTGTGGCGATGTATCGATCACGGTTCGCGGCGAGCCGCACCACGTACATGGCTGTCACTGTCACTATTGCCAGCGGCGAACGGGAAGCGTCTGGCAGGTCTCGTGCTGGTACTTCGATCACGAGATCGAAGAGGTCAATGGCGAAACCCGCGTCTACGTCGGGCACCCCGATCTGACGAACGCTCTCGAGGATTCGGCCGCGCAGGGTCAGCGGCCGTCGATCGACTATCACTTCTGCGTGCGTTGTGGTTCGACCGTCTACTGGAAGATCCCCATGAGTGCTGAGATGATGGGAGGGGAGGCGGTCGTCGCGACCGCCATTGCGGTCGGCTGTTTTGCGGACAGGGACTTCCCCGTTCCGCTGAGCGATCACTACGTCTGCAATCGTCACCCCTGGCTCGAAGGCCTGGAGTTCGAGCACATGTTCGAGGAACTCCCCACCCCCGACGATCTCGCCGCGGGAAAGATGTAGGGCGCCTGCGTCGGTCGGGTTCGGTCACCCGATGCTCCTCGGACTCTCGTATGTCAGGCGACGAGATAGTCGTCGACCTGGATCTCGGTGCCGTAGTCGGCGAAATCGCCGGCGCTGCGTTGGTCGCGGAAGTGGGCCCAGGACACCGGCCGAAAGCGTGGGCTCGCGTTCGGGTCGGCATCCAGGATCGGCTCGCAGACGGTGTCATATCGAGGGTTGTAGAAGAACGGGGCGCTGAACCTCTCGTGATCACGCTGGGCGAGAACGCGGTGCACGGGTGATCGGTACCGGTCGTTGCTCCAGACGCGCAGCATGTCGCCGAGATTCACGGTCAGCGCACCCGGTACGGGGTCGACGAGCACGAAGCGCTCTTCGGCTTCGACCGGCAGGCTGGCGACGTGATCCTGGTACAGGATCGTGAAGGCGCCAGCGTCGCTGTGGGGATGGACGCCGAGGTGCCCCGAATCGGGAAGGGGAGGTGCATCGGGCGCCGCCGGATCCCTGCACATCGGATAGCGGTTCAAGCGGACGAAGCTCGAGTCACCTTCGAAGAAGTCGGCAAGCCGGTTCGGTGCGAAGCCGAGGCTCAGCGAGAGAGCGCTGAGAATGTGCTTGGCGAGTCGAAGGCAGGCGGCGTGGTGCTGGAGGAGGGCGGCGCGGATCTCGGTCTCGCCCGGCGGCCAGCGATTCGTGCCGTCGCTATGGGACCGTGCGGGGCGAGTGGGGTCGTGCTCCGCGCCGTAGTCGAAGATCTCCTTCCAGTCGGGCCGATTCTTGGTGAGCTCTTCGTCGTAATAACCCCAGGCGTTGTCGCGGGAGCGTCGAAGCTGGTGCTTGACGTTCGCTGGAAGCGCGAAGAGGGCGCGCATGGTCGAATCGAAGCGCGCGAGGTCCGCGTCCGCGAAGTCGTGGCCAACGATGTGGAACATGCCGAGCGAGCGACTCGGGGCTTCGAACTCGCGAGCGACCCGGTCGATCACGCGCTCGTCGCCCGACGTCAGTCCGCCGATGTCGATGATCTCGGGGGGCATCATCGCGATCCTATCGTGATCGCGGGCCCGTGCCGAGTGCCGCCGCGAGCGCTTCGTGGAAGCGAGCCAGAGCGGCTTCGTTGGCGCCGATGGTGGCGTGGTCGAGGACGCCCGATGCCATGCCGCGCTGGACGCCGGCCATGGCCTCGAAGTCTTCGTCGATGACGGTATCGATCGTCAACTTCCAGTTCTTCTCCCAGTGCTCGCGCGCCTGATCGGTTTCGGGGAGCTCCGGCAGGTAGAAGTCGAGGTCGGTCACCGACCGCCCGGGGTCGCTGGGGTGGGGGCTGACCCGCCAGGTCTCGATGTGGTCGATCTGCATGACGAAAACGGTCGCCGGGAAGAGCACGTAGACGATCGCGCTGTGCGGAATGACGTCCCACGTCTCGGGCGGCTGCGACCGCAACTGCTCGATCGATCGCCTCGGCAGGATCTCGCGGAGGTGCGGCCCGTGCGTCTCCACTTGACCGAGGTTGGGGATGAATAGCGGCCCGACCGTATCCCGGTGAAGAGACGCGAAGTGGTAGCCCTCGAGGAAGGTGTCGATGACCAGTTTCCAGTTGAGCTTCAGCTCGAACCGGTGACTGCGCCAGTGGTGGTGGCGGGCGACGTCGTAGTGGTCGAGGTCGTCGCCGATGAAGCCCAGGTCGGGCTGCGGCACGGATGCGGCCGGGTCGGTCCCGACCCAGATGACGCCGTGATCCTCGACACAAGGAAGAGGTCGGAGACCCTGCGTGCCGGCCTCGACATCGGGAAACGCATCGGGATCGGGAAAGGACACGAGCGTTCCCGAATGATCGTAGCTCCAGGCGTGATACGGACAGATCAGCCGGCGGGTGCACCGGCGGCCAGGAGCGACGACCTCGGAACCGCGGTGGGCGCAGACGTTGGCGAAGGCGCGAGCGGTGCCCTCGTGGTCCCGCGTGAGGACGACCGGGATCGGGAGCGTGTCGATGGCGAGATGGCAGCGCGGCTCGGGCAGGTCCGGAGTGAGCGCGACCGCGAGCGGGCCGCCGAACAACGCCCCGAGCTCCCGGTCCAGGTGATCCGTGTCGGCATAGGCGGTCGAAGGGATCGTGGTGCCCCTGGTGCGCCACGACGTCCCGTCGTCGATGTGTTCGAAGAACTTCTCGATGACGGGTTGGACCTTGGCGATGTGCATCAGGCTACAGCTCGCATGGGGAAACGCGCGCGACCGAAGAGGCGATCGTCGGCGTTCAGTCGAACTGTATCACCCCTCGCGTATCGGGAAGACGGTTTCGTCGTCCGAGGACCAGAGCACGGTCGCAAGGGCCTGAAGCAGGTCGGTCTGCGTCAGGATGCCGTCGAGATGACCGCGCTCGTCGACGATCGGGAGACAGCCGATGCGCCCCTCGAGCATGCGACTGACCGCCTCTTCGAGGGTCGCGTCGGCCTCGATGGTGATCGGCGAATCCGTCATGGCGTCGGCGACGGCGATATCGAGCACGGCTTCGCGCCCCTCCGTGTCGAGGGGCTGCGTCAGGCTGACGGGGACCGGAAGGGCCGCGCGCAGGTCTTCGAAAGACACGATGCCGCAAACGCTCCCGCCAGAGTCCACGACCGGCAAGTGGCGGATCGAGTGATCGATCATCAGGTCGAGGGCGGCGAGTGCCGCGGTGTCCCGCTCGATCGAGATCGGGGTACCGCTCATGAACGCCTTGACTTCGACTCCCATCGTCATTCCTCCTTCGAACGCGCTGCGCTTCGTGCGATCAGCGTATGAAGTCTGCGGGTCTCACCTGCATCCGCCGGGAGCCCCAGTCTCCCGGCTCGGCATCGAACACGCCCGGACAGCGCCGGCCGCATTCGAGGCAGCAACCCTTCGGATCGAGCTTCCAGGTGGAGAGCGTGTATCCCGATCTTCCGATCAGGACGGCGTCACAGCCGCTGCAGTAGGTCGACTGGCCATTCGCGTCGCGAACGTTCCCGGTATAGACGTGACGAACGCCGGCCTCCTTTGCGATTCGACGCGCACGCTGCAGCGTGTCGAGGGAAGTCGCGGACTTGTTCGTCATCTTGAAGTCGGGATGGAAAGCGCTGAAGTGCCAGGGGACGTCTCTTCCGAGGTTTTCGACGATCCAGGCCGACATCGCCTCGAGCTCTGCGCGCGAATCGTTTTCGTCGGGAATCAGCAGCGTCGTGATCTCGAACCAGACGTCGGTCTCGTGGTGCAGGTACACCAGGGTGTCGAGCACCGGCTCGAGCTCGGCCGCACATACGTTCTTGTAGAAGTCGTTCGAGAACGCCTTCAAGTCGACGTTCGCGGCATCCATGACGGAGAAGAAGTCGGCGCGGGGTTCCGGACAGACGTAGCCGGCCGTGACGGCGACCGACAGGATGCCCTGCTCGCGGCACGCCGCCGCGGCGTCGACTGCGTACTCGAGGAAGATCACCGGGTCGTTGTAGGTGAAGGCGACGCTACGACAGCCGGTTTGGCGCGCGGCGCGCGCGATCATCTCGGGGGAGGCCTGTTCCTGGAGCGTGTCGAATTCGCGGGATTTGCTGATGTCCCAGTTCTGACAGAAGCGACACGAGAGATTGCAGCCCGCCGTGCCGAATGAGAGGATTGGCGTACCCGGCAGGAAGTGGTTGAGCGGCTTCTTCTCGATCGGGTCGATGCAGAAACCGCTCGAACGACCATATGTCGTCAGGACGACTTCGTCGTCCAGCCGACCCCACACGAAGCACAGGCCCCGCTGCCCCGCGGAGAGACGGCAATGCCGCGGGCAGACGTCACATTGCACCCGACCGTCTTCGAGGGATCGAAAATGACGCCCCGAGACGACGCTCTCATCTCGTACAATCTGTTCTTCTTGCGCCATGTTGCGCCAAGGGCCCTTGCCTGGTGGTCATGAGCGACCAGCGTTTTTCACGTAAGCACTCCAGGGAGGATGGCAATGCCAGGTGTCCGGTCGCCGGCTGTCGCCGGGCAGTTCTATCAAGCCGATCCCACGGCGTTGCGGGCCGCGGTGCGCGAGTACGTGCGGGCGGGATGTCGTGTCGGCGGCACTGCGCCCAAGGCCCTCATTGCACCCCACGCGGGCTATGTCTATTCGGGGCCGATCGCGGGCTCGGCCTACGCGGCCCTCGAACCCCTGCGTGACCAGATCGAACGGGTCGTCCTGCTCGGCCCCGCGCATCGCGTCTTCGTCCGCGGCCTGGCTGCACCCGAAGCCGACGCGTTTTCGACGCCCCTCGGTCCGGTCGCGATCGACCGCGCCGCGATCGCGCAGTTGGAAGACCTGCCCCAGGTCAGCGTCTCCGATCGGGCCCATGCCGCGGAGCATTCCCTCGAGGTCCAGCTTCCTTTCCTGCAGGAGGTGCTCGGGGATTTCGCTCTGGTCCCCCTCGTCGTTGGCGACGCAAGCGGAGCGGAAGTCGCCCAGGTGATCGAACGCCTATGGGGTGGGGAGGAGACCCTCATCGTCGTGAGTTCGGACTTGAGCCACTACCTCGACTACGACAGCGCACGCGCCATCGACGACGCCACGAGCCGGGCGATCGAAGACCTTCGGCCCGAACGAATCGACTACGAGGGTGCGTGTGGTCGCATTCCCGTCCAGGGGTTGCTGCTCACCGCGCGCGATCACGGGCTCGAAGCCACCACCGTCGACCTGCGCAACTCCGGCGACACCGCGGGACCTCGCGATGGGGTCGTGGGGTATGGCGCGTATCTCTTTCGCGCGACCTGACGCATTCTGCTTCAGGTTGCTTCGTCGGTTGCGAACTCCGCGAGTCGAATCGAGGGCGGGCCTTCCTTCGGCATCTTCGGTCCGTGATACACTCGCGAGATCGCGACGGAGGCTTCCCATGTATCACATCGCCCAGCTCAACATCGCGAAGGCCCGCATGCCCCTCGATCATCCAAGCATGGCGCGGTTCGTGGAATGGCTCGATCCAGTGAACGGTCTGGCGGACGAAAGCCCGGGATTCGTCTGGCGACTGCAGACCGACGAGGGAAACGCGACGGGGTTCCGTCCCTTCGACGATGAGTCGCTTCTGCCCAACATGTCGGTCTGGGAATCGGTCGAGGCTCTGCGCGCCTTCGTCGTTCACCCAAACCATACGCAGGTGATGCGAGAGAGCAGCAAATGGTTCGAGCCCCTCGAAGGACCCCACCTCGTGCTCTGGTGGGTGCCCGCCGGCCACACCCCGACCCCGGATGAAGGTCGCAAGCGATTGGAGCGACTCGCCGCGCTGGGCCCCACGCCCGAAGCCTTCACCTTTGCCCGCATCTTTCCGGCGCCGGAATAGGTGGGATCGAGTCGCGTGACCGGGAAACCCTCGACTGCGCCAGTCGCTCCCCAAACGTGATCTCCAGCGCCAAATACGTCCACACCAACCTCATCGCTCGCGATTGGCGGGCCCTTGCGCGCTTCTATCAAGAGGTTTTCGGCTGCGAAGTCGTCGGCCCCGAGCGCGACTACCAGAGCGCTGAACTCGATGCGGGAACGGGTCTTTCGAATGTTGGCCTGCGCGGCGTCCACATGCGGCTCCCCGGCAACGGGGCCGAAGGGCCGACTCTCGAAATCTTCGAGTACTCGGAAAGCGCGGAGGGGCTCGCGCCGGCCGTCAACCGCCCGGGCTTCGGCCACATCGCTTTCGCGGTCGAGGACGTCCACGCCGCACATGCGGAAGTGCTCGCCAACGGTGGCTCGGCGGTGGGCGAGGTCGTCTCGATGATGTCGGCTGTGGGCACGCAGGTCACGTGGTGCTACGTCGCCGATCCGGAAGGCAATATCCTCGAACTCCAATCGTACGCGTAGTCGCTTGGAGGCACTGCGATGTCGCTCGAAACCTATCTCGCCTTCGTGCTCGCTTCGGCGCTCCTGATCGTGGCGCCCGGCCCGAGCGTCATGGTGGTGGTCGCGCACGCAATCGCGTGGGGGGAGCGCCGCTCGCTCTACACCATCCTCGGGGTGGCCGCCTCGCATAGCCTCTTCTTCGCCATCACTGCGGTTGGAGTCGCAGCGCTGCTCGCCACGCTCGCCGATCTCTTCACCTGGGTGAAGCTCGCAGGCGCGCTCTATTTGATCTGGCTCGGCGTTCGCCAGTGGCGGGCGAATCCCGAAAGCGGGGCGCTTTCCGAAGGTGAACTTCGGCGGGGCAGAACCTCGCTCTTTCTCCAGGGCTTCGCGGTCAACACCACGAACCCCAAGGCGCTGGTCTTCTACGCCGCCTTCTTTCCTCCTTTCATCAACCCCCAGGCCCCCGTAGCTACGCAGCTGATCATCATGGGCGCGACATTCGTGGCGCTGTTGATCGGGATTTCCTTCGGCTACGCGGTGGCGGCCGCACGCGCACGCAGAGTCTTCCACCGGCCTGAACAGGTTCGCGTTCTGAACCGCGTCACCGGAACCCTGCTGATCGGCGCGGGTGTCGGTCTCGCTGCAGCGCGCAACGAATAGCGCCATCATCGCGAAGCCTGCTCCCCGGTCTTCGCAGGTGCGCGATCGGCCCACCCGAAGCGGACGAATAGCAACGGGCACGCGAGGAATCCGACGAGCGCGGCGAGCCAGTAGCGCAGGAAGCGCAGCGCTTCGGCGAGCAGCGAGTCGCCGGGCGCGAGCCGCTCGAAGATGCAGTCGAGGGAGGCGATTGTCCCCGTGACGAGTGCGACGGTCACGGCGAATCGGACGACGCGCCACCGCCACCCGAGACTGCGCGGGTCGAAGTCGACCTGCCTTCGCTCCAGCGGATATGCGGTGAGTGCACCGGCGAGCAGCCCCAGCTGATCGAGGAGTGCGACGGGCGGGCCGGGAGGATCGGTCGTGTAGTGGAGGCGCGTGGCAATCCAGAGCGCGGCGCTCGCGGCGAGAGCCCACGCCGTTCGGACTGCGACACTGTGCCGGTTCCACCACGCGGCCACTGGTCCTCCGAACCGAAGCGCCGCAAGCGCGATCCCCGCGCCGACTCCCCACCCGATCAGCACGTCCTCGAAGAAGTGGACGCCCAGGTACGGCCGCGCGAGACCCGTGAGCAGGATGCACAGCAGCGCCGTGCCCCACATAACGGGTCGACGAACTGAAGCCGCCAGGAATAGATAGAAGCCCGCGCCGGTCATCGCGTGGCCCGAAGGCGTCGAGTACTCAGCGACGAGCTCCGCGGCACGCTCGGGGGGCACCGCCCAACGGGTCGACCAGGTCCCGTCCGCGACGAACGGACGCGGATTCGCGAGCAAGGTCTTGAGCGCGTGGTTGAGCAGCATCGTCGCGGCCGCCAGCACGGTCAGCCGGAACGCGAGCTGCTTGTCCCAGGCGGCATAGACGAATGAGACCACGAGCACGTAGCCCTCGAGCTCGCCGAGGAAGTTGAAGGACTGAAAGAGGGTCGAGAACGGCTCCGCCCGGTGCGCGAACACCCACTCGATCCAGTTCTCCCGGAAGCGCAGCGGCGGAGAATCAGTCACGGCCCGACATTATTTCATTGACCGACAGTCGGTCAATGAAATAATGTAGTGATATCGGGGGAGAGTGTGAGACGGACCGAGCAAGCTGAGGCGTCCCGCGCCGCGCTGCTGCGCAGCGCGCGCCGCTGCTTCGCGGAGCGTGGATACGAAGGAACGACGGTCTCGGCCATCCTGGGCGGCGCGGGCATGGCCCGCGGCGCGCTCTATCACTACTTCCCGGGCGGGAAGGCCGACGTCTTTCGCGCGGTCTTCGAGCAGGTGAACGAGGAGTTCCACGCGCGACGCGACACGCTTCGAGCGCTCGACTCGCCCGTGGAGCGGATCCGTTCGGGAATCCACCTCTTCCTGCAGCTCTCGACGGAGACGGAATTCGCGCGCATCGCGCTCGTCGATGCTCCGCGGCTGATCGAAAGCCAGTCCGAACTCGGCAGCTCCTATGAGCTGCTGCACGAGCAGCTCGACGATGCGATCGCCCGCGGCGAAGTCCAGGCCGATGTCGACGTCCTCGCGCGCGTGCTCTACGGGGCAGTGCGCAGCGCAGGCCAATACGTGATGGACTCCGAAGACCCGTCGCGCGCGTTGGCGGCAGCGCGCGCATCGTTGGATCTGCTCGTCGACGGCGTTCTCGTGGCTCGAGGCGGCGCCGCGTCTCGATAGCGCGGTAAGTCCGGGGTGCCAATCCGCGGTGCGTCTTGCGCGGGGGCATCGTAATCGACTTGACGCCTACTCGTTCCCCGTCGCCGGCCGGCCCACCTTCTTGGTGGTGATGAGCGAATCGATGGCGGCCAGCTGCGATCCGTCGTGTTGCGCCGCGAAGCGCTCCACTTCGGCGTGGATGCGGTCGGCGACCTTCCGCGCGTTCCGACGCCCTCCGCCCCCCGCCACACGCGGAATGGACTCGGCCAGCCGGATGATCTCGCGAACCTCTTCGATGTTCGTCTGCCCGGACACCTTCTTCAGCTCGCCGAGTGATCGCTCGATGCGCCGCCGGAGTCCTCCCAGGAACGAGCCGTCGGAGTACGCCTCGGAGAGGCCACGGATGCCGTGCTCGACATCCAGACTGCGACCGATGATGTGGAGCACCCGCCGTCGCTCGGGCGTGAGCGGTGCGTTCTCGCCCTGGCCGGTGCGCTGGAAGTTGTGGCGGATCTCTCCGCTCAGCCAGGAGACGAGATCGATCCTGCTTCCGGGGTCGTGACCGCCTTCGTTGACGATTTCTTCGTCAGGCCCGATGTGACAGACGAAGCACTGGTTCACGAGGTCCACTGTCGAATGGGTCGGCGAACGCCAGCCCTCACGCAGCGACTTCCGGACGCGCTGTTGTCGGTGCTCGGGGGATTCGTCCTCGGCCGAGCGGATCTGCTGGCCGTCCCGGGAGCCGAAGCTCGAGTGAACGTCCACCCAACCCGCTCCCGGACCGTGGCACGCCTCGCAATCGGTGGCCGTGATCTCCTCTTCGTCGAGGACGTCGCGGTAGAAGTTGTAGTGACAACCCTCGCAGATCCCGTCCGACTCCACGTCGAACACGTCGAGCTCCTCCGCGATCTGCTCGACCTCTTCGGTCGTGTCCTCGTCGTAGCCGTCGGTGAGAAGGGAGGAGTGGCTACTGAGGAGCCAGGCCTTGTACTCCTTCTTGTGGCACTCGCCGCACCGCTCGGGGCCGACGCGCTCCCCTTCTGCGGTCGCGTTCGGCGCGAAGACCGGGCCAGTAGCGATGGCCACCCCCACGACCGCGGCCGCCAACCGAAATCGGCGCAGACCGCGCATCAGAACTTCATCAGTAGCTCGAGGCGTGCTCCCCAACCGAGATCTCCTTCTTCACGATGCCCGATGAACGTATCGGCACGGGCCACGAAACGCCGGCCGAGGGCCTGCTGCAACGTTACGCCGCCTGCCACTGCGCCCTGGTCTTCATTGTCGCTATCCCAGCTTTCCAACCCACCGACCTCGAAGAGCAGCCACGTGCGGTTGCCGTTCAAGAACCACTGGTAGCCGACCGCGGCGCCCGCGACGTCGTCCACGATGGCGCCCAGGGGCGCGCCGTAGCCGCCCAGGCCGACCGCGGCGAAGAGCACGCCGGTGCGACCCAACGGGCCACCTGCGAGCGGATCGCGAACCGCCGACGTGAACTGGTCCACCCCCGCGAAGACGTTGAGGTAGAGGTTGTCGTGGGTGCGTGGCGGGACCCAGTTCACCTCGGAGAAGAACAGCGCACCGTCGCGCGCGGCCCCAGAATCGTCGTCGAAGTTCACCGAGCCCAGGGCCCGGAAGGCGGTGCCGAAGTAGCCGATGCGCTGGATGAAGCTCAGCCCGCCGTGGAAGGAATTGCCATCGTCGTCGTCGCTCGAGCCGACGAAGACAAGATCGAGGTTGATGGTGCTCGCGGGAATGTCCGTCTCGATCAACACGGCGCCGAGTATGGCGTCGCGATCGCGCAGGTTGTCGCCCCGGTGGATGTTGTCGAAGCCGACGATCCCGCTCACCTTGGTGTTCGTGGTGCCGGGGAAGGTGATGTTGTTTCGCGTGATCGCGACTGAGTCGATGGTGTCGTTGATCAGGATTCCATCCTGGAAGAGCAGGGGCTGACGGCCACCCGAGATCTCGATATCGAGGGCCCACTTTTCTTCCGGGTCGAGGTTCGGCCACACTTCGCCGAAGTTGAACTCGACGAAGGCCAGGGTGGGGATGCCGTCGAACTCGCCCTCGCAGTCCGAATCTTGCTCGAACTGGCAGCCGCTGAAGTCGGCGTCGTCCTGGAACGGCCGGAAGCCGACGACGATGCGGTCGGTCGGAGAAACCTCGACCTCGGCGAAGATGTCGAGGCGATTGCTCCAATCCGACACGCGCGTGTCGTCGTCACCTTCCGGATCGAAGGCCTGGACGGCCGTTCGAGCGGTTCCCCAGATGAGGAGCTGCGGCTGCCACACCGCGCCGCCCGGGATCTCGATGCCCTTATCGATCTTGCCCGTGCCCAGGAACTTCGGTCCCAGCTCGATCGGCTGCGGACGCTCGGGGGCGATGTCCGGATTGAAGGGGACCTTCTCGTCGGAGAGCCGGCTGTCGCCGCCCGCCGCCATGGTGACTTGCGGTAGAAGGAAGCAGGCCGCGATCGCGGCGCCCGCGGCCAGGCGACGGAAGGGACGAAGGATCGAGACACCCATCAGTTCGCCCCCTTTCGCGCGACGTTCCTACATTGCAGCGCACCGGCTGGCCTGCCCGGTTCGGGATCCGCGGTGACGTCCTGCCCATCCTGCAGGGTGACCTCGTGGCGCCACAGGACCTGCGCTCCCGCCACGACGTTGTCCGCGATCTCCCGCGCGCTCATGTTGTATTCGAAGCCCATGACCTTGATCGCGTCGATCAGGTTGGGCGGGATCATCTGCGCAATCAGCTCGATCTCCGCCGTGTAAGGCCCTTCGGCCCCGAGCTTACGAAGCTCCCGGCCACTGACCTCGTAGTTCGGCCAGCGGTCATCGCCCGGCAGGATCACCTGCTTGTGCTTGCGCGCGCCGCGCGGTCGGCCATACAGAGACGTCGGCCGCGGCTCGGGGCGCAAGAAGGGCAGGGGATCCGGCGAGTAGTTGATCGGCAGAACCTGCTCGCGCTCGGTGCCGCGGATGTTCCGGGTCAGGAACTTCGACTGCAGGCTGAACAGGTAGGGATCGAGCGGAAGCTCCCCGTTGTGGACGTAGAGCGAGTGGAGGTCGCGGAGATCGCCGTTCGGGTCGCGGTCTCCCGAAACGAACACCTGCTTGCCGTTCTTGTCGCGCACCTTGACGCTCAGGAAGATGATCCGCTCCGCGTCGAAGCCCGTGGGAACGCCGTGTCCGTCGGTAGCGTTGTAGACCCGCACCTTGAAGGAGATACCGTCGTCCCCCGCTTCGTCGACCTTCACGTCCCCCAGCCCGAAGCCGGCCTGGAGCACCTGGAGTCGCACCTCCTCGACGCTGTCGAGGACGTCGCAGTTCTTGTCGATCAACGCGCGAGCGCGCTTGCGCTTGCCGACCGAGCGCCAGACGGCGGGGAACTCCTTGTCTTCCTCGGCGGCCTTCTCTTCGAAGTCGTCGTCTCCCCAGCCGCCCTCGTAGTCGAACTCGACCCACTCGGAGATCGTGGCCAGCTTGGCCGCCTTCGGGTTCGAGGGAAACAGGGCGGGATGGATGATCGAGTAGTCGGGCCCGGCGAACATGTGATTGGTGAGCTTGCGGGACTTCGTCGGCACCCCGCCGACCACCGCCGCCGGCCCTTCGTCATAGCCGCCATTCACGCCGGGGACCTTGCCCATGTGGCAGTCCTGGCAGGACACGCCGTTCTTGGCGGCGGGAGAGGTCTTGTATTCGCTGAAGGCGTCCTCGAGGCGGAAGCCGTTGACCAGCCGCACGTCGTGGCACGCGCCACAGAAGCCCGACTCGGTGAGGAACACCCTCTGCTCGGAGGTCTCGTGGATCGTGCGCCCGGGCTCGTCGCAGCCGGCGACGCGGATGCTCGGGTCGGCGAGGACGCGGGCGACCTCTTCGTTGAGGCCCTCTTCGTTGCCGCTCGGGCCGTAGACCGGCTCGCAGAGCGGCGCCTCGACGAGGGGGAAGCGCCCGGAGATGCGCTGGTAGTTCTCGGCGACTCGATGACACGAGATGCAGGTGATGCCTTCACGCGAGGTCGGATGTCGATCCTCGTTGGACATCACGGGCGACTCGCCGAGGTTCATGCCCACCGGAGTGTGGCAGCGGATGCAGAAGTCGCCGTTGGTGCCGTTGGTGAGGGTCACCACCGCCGAGTGCATCGTCTGGAATACGACGCTCATCTGCGCATACGCGTGCGGCGAAGCCGACCACTCCCGGAAGTGATTGGGATGGCAGGTGCGACAGGTGCTGGCCGAAGGGAAGGCGCCCTCCTCGAGGAGGGCCAGGTGCGCGGCGCGCCCGCTCTTGGGCTCCGCGTCCTCAGCCGCGGTGGCCACTGCAACCGATGCCAGCAGCACGAGCAGGGCAGTCGGAAGTGCGGCCCGGAAGGACGTAGTCAGCATCTCGTCTCCTCTCCACATCTCGAATGGGCAGACGAGACTGTATCCATATTTCGGCGCGCCGTGTGCAGAATCTGCTCGAAAGACGAGCCGAACTCGTTTCGCCTTTTTTCGGTGGCACCCTGTGCACTTTTCGTTGGCGCCTTATTCCCGACGAATCAGGAAGTCGAGGTCACCCATCCGGCGAGGGACGCGGGGGATCGAGGGCACGTGCCTCGTGTAGACGGTAAACGACCCCGATTTCGCTGGTGGTGAGCGCTTGGAAGCGTCCTTCCAACACGATGGGCTCGAAGCCGACGGAGAGCGGCTTCGATGAGAAGACTTCCACTGCGCCCGAGGGGCCACCGGGTAGATGAAAGAAGCACCCAGGTGGGCTCGAGGTCAACAGGAAGTGTTTCTGTTCGAGCGTGGCCTCCAGGGGCATCGCGAACCCGACGAGCTTCACCGTCTTTCCGTGCTCTGCCAGCACTTCCTTCGGGAAGACCGCCGAGACGCCCAGGTCGTCCCACGAAACCTTGGCTTGCATGAGCAGTTTCCAGTCGAGCACGCCCTCGATGTCCGCAAGCCAATCGTATCCTGATGCGCGTGCGCTGATGACGTTCAAGAGCATCACGACGAACTCATCGCCGACCGAGATCTCGACGTATTCCTCGCCCATCGTTCCGCCCACGATCCCGAACTGGAAGTTTCCCAGATCGCCGGTTGCGGGGACATCTTCTGACAATGAGATGAAGCGACTGTCCCGCGAAGGCCTGATCCTCGGGCGAGCGCCACGCACCGGGCGATCCTTGGCATCCAGGATCAGCAACGTTGCATAGGCGAAATCGCCTTCCAGCACGTCGATCATCAATGTGCCGTCGGCCGTCCAGTAGCCGAGCCTCGAGTACACGTTCATACGCAGGGGACGGGCTGCGTCCGCGATGTCGACCGGGTCGGGGAGGCGCGCCTCGGCCTCCGAGGCGGGCGGGTCTTCCGACGACTTCGCCGCTTTCTTCTCGGGCTCGCTCTGCTTGGAAAGCGCGATCTGAACCGGAGCGGAATCGCTCGCATCTGCCCGAGACGCGACGGTGAGTGAAACGGCGAGAACGAGCAGGGCTGTGATCGATCGACGGCAGAGCATCGGCGGGTTCATCCGTGACTCGCGAGGGTTCGGGATACGTCCGTGCGATAAGCCTGCCAGGCGGGCACGGCGGAGGCCAGCAGCGCGACGAGGACGAGGGCCCCGGCCAGCAGCAATTCTTCCATGAGCACGATCGCCCCCGTGAGCGCGATGCCGCGTTCTTCTGTGAGCACGGAGCCGACCACCTCCACCGTTGCGTGACCCAACAACAGACCGAGGATCGCTCCAGCCAGGCCCAACAGCAGACCCTCGATCAGCAGGCTGGCCATGATCTCCACACGAGTGGCGCCGAGGCAACGCATCATCGCCAACTCGCCGCGTCGGGCCTGCAAGGCGCCGTACATCGCGCCGAATACACTGAATGCTGCCGATGCGATCAGGATCAAGGCGAAGGCCCGCAAGCCATCCAACCCCAGGCCGACGATCTGGAGTAGTCGCGTGAGCTCGAACGCGGGCGCGGCGGCCTGCAGGTTGGATTGGGCGTTGATCTCTCGCGGCATGCTGACCGCGGCGATGGGGGAGGCGTAGCGGACGAGCATCGCGGTGATCTCACGCTCGTCTTCGTCGTCGTGGCCGTGCTCGCCTTCATCTTCATGGCCGTGCTCGTCTTCGTCTTCATGGCCATGTTCGTCTTCGTCGTCGTGGCCATGCTCGTCTTCGTCTTCGTCTTCGTGACCATGACCGTGTTCATCGCCGTGAATGTCCCAGACGCTTTCGAGGCCGGTCAGGATCAGCCGATCCACCACGGCGCCGGTTGGCGACAGGATACCGACGACGCGGTAGGGCGACGCTGCGTGTCGATCGCCCATCCCGCTCAGCCCGTGTGAACCGGTCAGGGTGTCGCCAGGGCCCAGGCCAGTGGCCAGGGCCACGTCGGCGCCCAGCACTGCCTCGAGACTCGCATCCCACAGTCGGCCCTCGGCGAGATCGGCGTCGTACAAGGCCGGATAGGCGGGCGTGGTCCCGACGATGCGAAACCCGCGCGCGCTGTCACCCAGGGAGAGCGGGATGCCCTCGGCGACGCGCCGATCTTCGGTCCAGCGGCGCGCCTCGGCCAGTGGGATGTTTCCAGTGGGAATGTCGGCGTGGTAGACCGTGGAGAGCACGAGCTGCAACGGGCTGCCCTTGGCGCCGAGCACCAGGTCGATCCCCTTGGTATCGCGGGTCATCGTCTCACCGATCTGATGCGAGAGCAGAAGCAGCACGACGATCGTCGCGGTTCCCAGCGCCAGGAGTCCGACGTTCAGGGCACTGGTCATGGGTGCGGCGCGCAAGTTGGCCCAGGCAAGTCGAGTCAGCGTCATGGGGCCACCTTTGCCAGCTCGATCTCTTGTTCCAGCCGACCGCGGATGCGCGCGTCGTGGGTCACGACGAGGAGCGCAGCACCGTGTTCGACCGCCTGTTCGGTCAGCAGTTGCAGCACGAGTTCGGTGTTGGCGTCATCCAGGCTCGAGGTCGGCTCGTCGGCCAACAGCAGCGCCGGTCTCCCCACCAACGCGCGCGCGATGGCCACGCGCTGGGCCTCGCCCTGGCTGAGCGCGTGGGGCCGGTGATGGAGACGATGGCCGAGCCCCAATCCGGCGAGTTGCTCTGCCGCAGACGCGCGGTTCACCGGGTGACCCGACAGTCGTTGCGCGAGGAGCAGGTTTTCGAGCGCGCTCAGCGAGGCCACCAACCGCAGCTGCTGCAGGACGATGCCGATCAGGCGTCCGCGCAGGCGGTCGCGTTCGCGCTGCGAGGAGGTGTCCATTCGTTCGCCGGCGATCTGAATCGAGCCGGTCGCAGGCGTCAGCAGGCCCGCGATCAAGTGCATCAGTGTGGTCTTGCCACTGCCCGACGGTCCGACGACCGCGCAGCTCCCGCCACGGGCGATCTCGATGTCCGGAAAGGCCAGGGTGGTATCGCCGGCCTGACCATAGGCGTACGACAACGCGGTGGTGCTCAGGGCGAGAGGTTCTGGATCCGCGGAAGTCACTGGGTTTAAGTGCCGCTCGGGCGCTTCGAGTTCCCGGAAACTGGCGGTGCTCGGAGGTCCAGACCTGGACGACCCAAGCCGCTCTGCCTCTTTCGGCGATGGACCGATGCGACTTAAGCTCGCGCCCGAGACACCGCCAGAGAGATCGAGATGAATGGTGCATTCAAGCGGGATGCGACGCCACGCCAGGAGCCGGTTCCGGTCACCCTCGTCACGGGCTTTCTCGGAGCCGGGAAGACGACGCTGCTCAACCATGTCCTCGATTCGGTCGGCGGCCTCCGCGTTGCGGTGATCGAGAACGAGTTCGGTGACCTCGGGATCGATTCGCACCTGGTCGGAACGGCGGCCGAGGCGGTATTCGCGCTGAACGAAGGCTGTGTGTGCTGCACGGTTCGCGACGATCTCGTCGAGTTGTTCGAAAGGCTCGCTGCGCAGGTGGGAGACTTCGACCACGTCATCATCGAGACCTCAGGCCTCGCCGACCCGGGGCCGGTGATGAGGGTGTTCGAGCTGGCTCGAATCCGTCGCGCCTTCCGCCTCGACGGGGTCGTCACGGTCGTGGACGCGCATCACGTCGAGGACGACCTGGGGGATACGGAGACGTGCGCGGAGCAGGTCGCCTGGGCCGATCTCCTGGTGCTGAACAAGACCGACCAACTCAGCGAGTCGCGACTCGGCGCGGTCGAAGCCCGCCTCGAGCACCTCAATCCGCTGGCCCGGGTGGTCCGGGCGGTGCATGCCCGCGTTCCGGTCCGGGAGATCCTTCAGCTTGGCGGACACGACTTCGAGGAGAAGGTCGTACCCGAGCCAGGGCATGGCGACGGCCACTCGACACATCGACACGACCACTCGATCGCTTCGGTGGCCGTCGAGGCGGACGGTGACGCGGATGTCGACAGGTTGGATCGCTGGTTGGGATCCCTGGTCCGAAGCCACGAGATCGAAGTTCTTCGGATGAAGGGCGTGCTGGCAGTGCCGGGCCAGGCGCGGCGGTTCGTCTTCCATGGGGTTCGGGCCGTGGTCGACGTGGTTCCGGGTCCGCCGTGGGGAGAGGAAGCCCGCCACAATCGAGCGGTGTTCATCGGTCGTGGCCTCGATGCGACCACGATGAAGAACGGCTTCGCGGCGTGTATCAGGCCTGCCGCCAGCGGAGCCTCTCGCCGGCCTTGAACGGGACGACGACTTGATCCGCGTGTCGGATCACGTCGGGAACCGAGAGATCCTCCCGCTCCAGTGTCACGTTGCCTTCGTTGGGAGGGAGCCCGTAGAAGCGTGGGCCGAACTCGCTCGCGAAGGCTTCGAGTCGATCGAGCCGATCTTCCTCTTCGAAGACCTGCGCGTAGCACTCGAGGGCCACCGGTGCGGTGAAGATCCCCGCGCAACCGCACGCACTCTCCTTCTCTGAGCGGGGGTGTGGGGCTGAGTCCGTTCCGAGGAAGAACCTGGGATTGCCCGACACGGCGGCTCCGCGTAGGGCATCGCGATGTCGACGGCGCTTGGCCACCGGCAGGCAGTACGCGTGCGGACGTAAACCGCCGGCGAAGAGTGCATTGCGATCGATGTGCAGATGATGGGCGGTGATCGTCGCCGCGACGTTCTCGGGCGACGTCTCGACGAAACGCACCGCCTCCTCGGTGGTGATGTGTTCGAGCACGACCTTGAGCCCTGGGAAGCGGTCGACGAGTGGTGTGAGCACCGAATCGATGAACACCTTCTCTCGATCGAAGACATCGACTTCACCGTGCACGACCTCTCCATGAACGAGCAACGGCATTCCGATCGACTGCATGCGCTCGAGGACGGGATGGATACGGCGGATGTCCGTTACGCCTGCGTCGGAGTTCGTGGTCGCTCCGGCCGGGTAGAGTTTGCACGCGGCGAACGTGCCGTCTTCGAAACCACCAGCCACTTCATCGGCATCGATCGTATCCGTCAGGTAGGCGGTCATCAGCGGAGTGAAGTCGAGCGCATCGGGAAGCGCGGCGAGGATGCGCTCGTGGTACGCGGCCGCCGCCGCGCGGGTGGTGATCGGCGGGACCAGGTTCGGCATCACGATCGCGCGAGCGAACTGTCGCGCTGTCGCCGCCACCGCGAGTTCGAGCATGGGCCCGTCGCGCAGATGAACGTGCCAGTCATCGGGGCGGCGAATCGTCAGAGTGGTGGGGAGGGGCATGATGGCGACCGCGGAATACTGGGATTCGTTTGGGTGAGTCGGGAACGACGTCGATCGGAAGGCGCTAACTCTCGCACGGAACGTGCCACATCGAGGAGAAACAGTGAGCGTGCTCGAAGTCCATCAGTTCGAATGCCTGTCGGACAACTACGGTTTCCTGGTTCACGACCCGGATTCAGGCTCGACGGCGTGCGTGGATACCCCCGACGCCCAGCCGACCCTCTCAGCGCTCGAGGAGAAGGGTTGGTCGCTGACGCAAATCTGGAATACGCACTGGCATCCCGACCACACGGGCGGGAATCTCGAGCTGCAGAAGAAGACCGGTTGCGAGATCCTCGGCCCGCGCAATGAGAGCGAGCGGGTCCCCGGCATCGAAATGGAGCTCGGGGAGGGCAGCACGTTCGATTTCGGCGCGCACCCGGTCCGTGTGTTCGACGTTCCCGGTCACACCGCAGGGCACATCGCCTACTGGCTGCCTGACGATTCGATTGCGTTCGTCGGCGATACGCTATTCGCACTCGGCTGCGGTCGCTTGTTCGAGGGCACGGCAGAGCAGATGTGGAACTCGCTCGGAAAGCTCGCGGCCCTGCCGCCCGAGACGGTCGTGTACTGCGCGCACGAGTACACCCAAGCGAACGCGCAGCTCGCGCTCAGCGTCGATCCCGGGAATGGCGATCTGGTCGCGCGGGCAAGGAAGATCGACGAGATGCGCGCCCAGGGCATCGCGACGGTGCCGACGACCGTCGAAGTCGAGCTCGCGACCAACCCCTTCCTGCGCGCCGACGTCCCGGCCTTCCAGCGAGCGATCGGCATGGAGGGCGCCGACCCCGTCGAAGTCTTCGCCGAAACACGCAAGCGCAAAGACAGCTTCTGAGTGGTGTCGGCCCTCGATAGCGTCGTCTTCAGGCGCCGTCGTGGGTTCTAGCGCCGCCGCCCGACATCCTTCCCAGCTTCAAAGGGCACGCTCGTACAAGCCTCGGACCTCTGCGCGGTTCGGATAGCGAGGCGTGTTGAGAATGATCATGTCTCGAAGTGCGTCGGTCGTGAGCCCCTCGAGGCTCTCCTCGGTGGCGCCGAGATCGCTCAATCGTCGATCCGTGCCCACGGTGGCGGAAAGCTTCTCGACGGCCTCGATCGTTGCGTTTGCGTCGCGGCCTGGGCCGAGCGCCAAACCGATGTCGGCGTAGCGTTCGGAGACGGCGTCGAGATTGAAGCGCATGACGTGGGGGAGCATGGTGGCGAGCGTCTGGCCGTGGGCCACGCCAAAGGTTCCCGAGACGGGGTGACCGGTGGCGTGAACCAACCCGAGAAGTGGGCCGGATGAGAACGCACGGCCGGCGAGGTGGGAGGCGATCTGCATCTGTGCTCGCGCCTCGACGTCACTGCCGTCGGAGACCGCCCTGGGCAACCACTGACCCGTAAGTCGGATCGCCTGCAGTGCAAGGCCGTCGGCGTAGGGGTTCGCGGCGGTCGAGGTGTAGGCCTCGATGGCGTGGGTCAAGACGTCCATGCCGCAGGCCGCCGTCGCTCCCGGCGGGAGTCCGACCGTCAAGAGTGGGTCGAGCACGACCACGCGGGGCTTCACGTCCGGGTGGTTGAAGGTGAGCTTTCGATGGTCGTCGCTCCGTGTGATCAATCCACCCCCGTTGGTTTCGGAAGCGGTACCGGACGTCGTGGGCACGGCGATGGTCGGGACGCAGGCCGCGCTGGCCTGTGCCGCCGGTGCAAGCGTGGTGAAGTCGATCCGGTCGTTGGCATCGAGTTCGGGCGAGAAGGCGAGCGAGAGGTCGTCGATACCGGAGGGCGCCGCCATGGCGATGTACTTGCCGCAGTCCATGACCGACCCGCCGCCGACGAGCACGATCACGGCGCCCTCGATTCCGAACCCGCGGAGCGCCGAGACGCCGTCGGAGACGTTGGCATCGGTCGGGTTCGGGTCGACGTCGACGAAGGCGGTCCACTCGAGGCCGTCACTGGTGAGCGCGTCGGTCACGGTGTCGAGCACGCCGGCGGCCTGGACGCCGTTGTCGCTGACGACGAAGGCGCGGCTTCCGTGCTCGCGCACGTGTTGAGCGAGGGAGGCGGCGCCGCCTTCGCAGAGGTGGGTCGTTCCCATGCTTTCGAGGGTGAACGGGTTCATTTCGGGCTCCTCCTCCATCTTGCGTGTAGAGCGCCGGTCGAGGCGCTCGAGTTCCCCGACATTCCGTATTCGTGCCTGCTCGAGGCAGGCCGCTTCGTCTCGCCACCTTCAGCGAAGCGCGTGGGATTGCAGGGAACTCGGGCACCCTGATCGGCACTCTACTTTGGATGCGTTGCGTTCCAGTTGCGCGCGGGCACGACCATCCGTGGGCCGAGTGAGCCCGCCGCCACGCGTGGGACGAGGGGCGCGTTCGGAAACGCCGAGGAACCATCGTCATGCCGAGGTCGCGCGTTTGGGTGCAGCACGCGATCTTCCTGCTCTCCGGGGCCGCGGGTCTCGGCTTCCAGATGGCCTCCGTTCGTATGTTCGCCGTCGGACTGGGGCACGAGTTGCCGGCGGCGCTCGCCGTGGTCGGTGCCTTCTTCGGCGGACTGGGAATCGGCGCCTGGTTCTTCGATCGGATGATCAGTCGCAGCCGGCGGCCCGGGCATTGGTACGCCGGCCTGGAGGGCTTGATCGGCGTCTGGGTAATGGCCTGTGCGGCACTTGCAGCTCCGGCGAACGAACTCGCCCTTCAACTCATGGGGCCCGCGCCGTCGGCGTTCCGCCAATGGATGGTGTCATTTGGATTGCCCCTGCTCGTCCTGCTTCCGGCGACTGCGGCCATGGGGGCGACCCTCCCGGCCATGGAACGTTTCGTCACGGCACTGGCGGGGGGTGGCCGTCATGTTGGCGGGCTCTACGCCGCCAGTACCTTCGGTGCCGTCGTCGGCACGTTGTTGGGCGCGTTCGTTCTCGTCCCGTCGCTCGGGTATCGCGCGAGCTTGCTCTGCATCGCGGTGGTGAACCTCGCCTGCGCGCTGCTCGTGCTGCCGGCCCTGCGAGTCTTCGACGGCGGCTCGGTGCAGGTCGAGCGGTCGCGCCCAACCTCGGACACGATGCGGAGCGCATCGTCGTCCCCGGGTGGAAGCAGGCGACGGTTGGCGATCCTGTTCGCCACGGGATTGCTCGGCATCGGCTTCGAGGTCGTCGCGCTTCGCGTCCTCGCACAGGTCATCGAAAACACGGTCTACAGCTACGCGGCGGTGCTGGCGGTATGGCTGGTCGGTACGGCCACCGGGGCGTTGGTGTATCAGTCGTGGCTGCGCGATCGTGCGAATACAAGCGCGCTCATGGCCGGGCTGCTCCACGGTCTCGCTGCGTCATGCGTGCTCGGTGGCCTGGCCTTTGCCGCCAGTCCCGAGATCTACCAGTTCGGCCGGCTGAACCTCGGCCACTCGCTGCTCGGTGTCTTGACCTCGGAGGTGATGACCGCCGCGCCCGCACTCCTGCTGCCCACGGCATTGATGGGTGCCACGTTCAGCCTCCTGACCCAGGAGGCGAAGCACTCCGACGGTGGCGTTGGCGCGGCCCTGGCCGCGAATACGGTCGGAGGCTTCGTCGCGCCGCTCCTGGTCGGCGTCCTGATCATGCCCGCCGTCGGTACCCGATGGGCGCTAGCGGCGATCGCCGTCGGATACGTCGCGCTGGGCCTCGTCATCCACCGCGGTTCGCGCCCGCTTTCCGTGATGCCGATCCTGCTGCTCTTCGTGCTTCCGGAACTGCGTTGGGTCCAGACCTTCGAAGGCCAGGAAGTGCTTGCGTACCGCGAGGGTGTCATGGCTTCCGTTGCCATCCTCGAGGACGGGGACGGGTACCGCTCCCTTCGCGTCAACAACCGATTCGCCATGGGGGACACCGGCCGAACGGGCGAGCGCATGCAACTGCGCCAGGGACACCTGCCGCTGCTCTTACATCCCTCACCACGCAACGCGCTCTACCTGGGGCTGGGGACAGGCATCACCGCGCTGGCCGGCACGGATCACCCGGGCCTCGAAGTCGAAGCCGTCGAGTTGGTGCCCGAGGTCGTCGATGCCCTGGCGGCGTTCGAGGTCGGCGGCCGCAGTCTCGTCGATCCGCCGCGCGCGCGAGTCCACGCCGCCGATGCCCGACGCTTCGTCCGCACCTCGCCCCAGTCCTACGACGTCGTCGTCGCTGACCTCTACCATCCGGCGCGCGACGGCGGTGGGATGCTGTATACGCGGGAGCACTTCGAGGCAATCCGCGAGCGGCTCACGGCTACCGGGCTCTTCTGCCAGTGGTTGCCGATGTATCAACTCGACGAGCCGACTCTCCGCGACGTGATCCGCACCTTTCTCGGGGTGTTCCCGAACGCCAAAGCGGTGATTCTCGACATGGAGTTCAACTTCCCCGCCGTCGCTTTGATCGGACCGCGAGAGGAGTGGGGGCAGTACGGACCCGGCTGGATCGAGCGGCGCGTGCGGAGCGCACCCTTGTTGCGCAAGCTGGCCAGGATCGACCTCGATTCCGACCTGAACATCTTCGGCACGCTGATCGCGGCATCGGATGCACTGGAACACTACGCGGGCGATGGGCCGCATAACACGGATGATCATCCCGTCGTCGTCTACGGTGCGCCGCATGCTACGCGGTTGCGCGAGGAGCCCCGTTTCGGTCGCATGATCGCGTTTCTGAGGGGGACATCGCTGCCTTCGAAGCCCTGGGCGATCAGCGACGCAGACTTCCGCGAGCAGTTGAGCCTCGTACTACGCCGCCGTAACGCATTCATCGAGCGTGTTGCGGCCGACGCCGAAACTTCGCCCGTGGTCGGTCGCCCGCAGTCTACAATCGACTAGCTCCGTCGAGACCGCCCCCACCGAACGGAGGACTTCCATGTCCCGGCTCTCCCCGAACAAACTCCCCCGACTCGCCGCCGCAGCGTTCTTCACATTGGTGGTCGCGAGCCCTCTCACGGCCCTCGAGGAAACTCAGAAACTCGTAGCCTCCGACGGCCTTCGGGAGGACCACTACGGCACCGCCCTCGCGATCGACGGTGCCATCGCGGTCATCGGCGCCGGCGATGCCTTCTGGCGCAACGCATCGAGTGTTCTGGTCCCGAGGGTGGGCCGAGCCTACGTCCTTCGCCGCGACTCCGGCGAATGGCGCGAAGACGCGATCCTCCAACCCCCGTTCTTCGGTCGCCAGAACGGGAAGTTCGGCAACTCCGTGGCGATTCAGGGAGACACGATCGCGGTCGGCGAACCCAGCCCCGGGCAGGTCACGATCTACGGACCGGAAGCCGGTGGTTGGGTGCGACAGGGCCTTCCGTTTCGGGGAGATGATCTGCCCATCCGGGGTTTCGGGGCGTCGCTCGACCTCGACGGGAACAGCATCGTGGTCGGAGCGGTCGAGCAGTTCGTGAACTCCTTCCCCGAAGACAACGACGGGGCCGTCTACTGGTTCACCCGCACCAACGACGGGCAGTGGCTGCAGCGACAGAAGATCGTTCCGGATGGAAGTGAACCCATCAATCAATTCGGAACAGCCATCGCCCTGTCCGGCCCGAAGATGATCGTCGGTACACGCGAGCTCACCGCTTTGATCTATCGACTCGATGGCCACACCTGGGTCGAGGAAGCGCGGCTCGTGTCACCCGGTGCGCCCGAGGTCGATGAGTTCGGTCATGCCGTGGCCATGGACGGCGACGTGGTGGTCGTGGGTGCCCATCTCGACAACCATCGCATGGGGACCTACGGAGCGGCCTACGTCTTCCGTCACGACGGAGCGGAGTGGGCGCTCGAGGCCACGCTGACCGCGCCCGATCCGAGCCGCTTCGACAAGTTCGGCTATTCGGTGGCGATCTCGGGGGACACGATCGTCGTCGGTTCCCGCGACCACGACGAGGGAAAGAACGCCACCGGTGCAGCCTTCGTGTTTCGATACGACGGAATCGAGTGGTCCCTGGCCGAGCGGCTCTTCGCTTCGGATCGCGGGCCAGCTGCGACGCTCGGGTGGGCCGCAGCCGTCGACGACTCGACTGCGTTCGTGGGCGCGCGCGGTGGTGATGCCTACTACGAAAAGGCCGGGGCCGTCTATGCCTATGACGTGGGCTTGCCCGACATCGAGTACGAGCTGGATATCGAACCCTTCGAAGACCCGAACCGGATCGATTTCGTCGAGGGAAACGATACGGTCGTCGCACTGCTCGGCTCGGAATCCTTCGACGTCCTCGATATCGATACGGTCACTCTCGGCTTCGGACCCAACGAAGTGCCACCCCGTGTCGACCCCTCCGGCTCGATCAAGGATGTGAACCACGACGGTTTCGACGACCTCGTGGTCATGTTTCCAACCACAACTGCAGGACTCATGGTCGGAGACACCGAAGCGTGCGTCGTCGGTCGGACGCGAAATGGCATTGCGTTCGAGTCGTGCGACGACGTCGTGATCCACGCCGAGTTCTGCGGGCTGGGCGCCGAGTTGGTCGCGATCGTGCCGGGGTTGCTCTGGCTTCGGTTGCGTACGCATCGGCGGCAAAGCGGTTGACTCCGCTCGGCGGGGTCGATCGAAAGACGAGTGCTCTGGCGGCGGTCTCGAGCCAGGGACGCGAGACGGCAAGCGCGCTACTCCTTCGGGCCGGGCCCCATGCGCCCCAAGGAGACTCACCATGCGCGCGAGTCCTGTCGCAGTCGTTCTCTCTGGCCTGATCGCGCTGTCGCTACTCGGGACGGCCTGCAGCGCGATCGAAGACGCGCTCTTTTCCCGCGCCATCGGTTCGCAGCTCGCGGGGCAGATGGACGAGATCGACGGGATGCGGGTCATCGTGTGTGGCAGCGCATCGCCCCTCGGCAACGACCCCGAGCGCGCGCAGGCTTGCATCGCCGTGCTCACTCCAGAGCACTTCATGATCTTCGATACGGGGGCCCGGTCGCCCCTGCGCATGGCACAGGCGCGCATGCCGATGAAGCGCCTCGACGGTGTCTTCCTCACGCACTTCCATTCGGACCACATCTCGGGGCTCGCCGATGTGAACCTCGTCAGTTGGGTACAGGGGCGTCGTGAGAGCCTGAAGGTGTATGGACCGGAAGGCGTCGACGAAGTGGTGGCCGGGTTCAACGGTGCGTATCGACTCGACCAGAAGTACCGCGTTGCCCACCACGGAACCGAACTCCTTGCGCCGGCCGCTGGTCCGATGACGGCAGCCACCTTCACGGCGGGCGATGTCGTCTACCAGGACGACCAGATCAGGGTCACGTCGTTTCCCGTGGAGCACCCGCCCATCGAGCCCGCGGTCGGGTATCGCGTCGACTACCGCGGTCGCTCGGTCGTGATCAGCGGCGACACCAACGCGAGCGAGAGTCTGTTCAAGGCGGCGAAGGACGCCGACCTCGTTCTCCACGACGCCCTTTCTCGCCACATGCTCGACACCATGATCGCGGCGGCGACCGAAAACAACGTTCCGGTTCTGCCGACCATCATGAAGGATGTGATCGACTATCACGCCGATTCCCTCACCCTCGAAGAAGCGGCCGCGAACGCGGGCGTCCGCCAGCTCGCGCTCTACCACCTCGTGCCCGCGCCTCCGGCGGGAATCGGCGAGCGCTTGTTCGCGCGAGGCCTTTCCAGCGACACGATCCTGGTGCGCGATCTCCACACCTTCGATCTGCCGCCGGATTCGACCGAGATCCACATCTCGGAGCCCTGAGCCCGACTACGCGGGGAGACGTACCGCCCCCGCGAGCGTCCCAATGAGCCGGTCTGAAACACCACCCACATGCGCCAGCTCGACATCCGGAACGCCACCGGAGATCTCGAACGCACGTCGCAGGACACGGTCGTTCCATACATCGTGAGTGGGCCAGGGCTCGAGGCGTTCCGCAGAGAACGCCTTGCCGACACCGCCGAGCCACGTGGTCACCATACGATTGATCAGGTTCACGGAGGTGGCCGATGTATTCGGATCTCCCATGAACGCTTCGCGCTCGTCGGAGGGAACCGCCGCGCGAGTGGCCAGGAGCCAGGAGAGAGACACCAGGTCATGCGCCAGGGCGTCCGTCGAGGCGAAGATCAGGCCGGTCTCCGGGGCGACGACGTGTCCGGTGTCCGGGCCGAAGAGCGCCATCACCTTCGTTGCGCTGGTCACCACGAGTCGTTGCTTTTCGCGCAGCGTTGGCAGTGTATTGGCGTCGGCCGTCTTCTGGGCGAACGTCGAGGCGTCATGGTGGTACTCGAGTCGCGAGTCGTGACGCCACCACCCCACCGCGCACTTGAGCGCGAGCGTGCTACCAGCCAGCACGTGTCGGCTGCAGCGGGGCATCAGCACGACGTGATCCACCTCGCGAAGCACGTTCGGGAGGAGGATTTCCCGCTTCCAACTCCCTGTTGCCACCGGGCGTTCCGCGAAGAAGCCATCCCACCCGGCTTCTTCGAATGCATGGACCTCGGCGTCCATCGCTTCGGCCACGGAGGCGAGGCCCGCTGACACCATCAGCTCGCGGCTACTCCCCGTCAGGCTGTCGGGTGTGAATCGGATGGCCTGCACGCCGGACATGTCGGCGACGACGATTCGGCCTGCGCCGTGCTCACGGAGGAGTTCGATCATCGCCCGCAACGCCGCTGGATCGGTCGTGGCCGGATAGACGTTCCCCGAGTTGGCGGCGACCTTGATCAGGACCGAGTCCCCCCGGCTCAACCACGACAAGTCGCTCACCGCCCGCACCGCCTCGGCGACGGCGTTCTCGGTGGCGGTCGCGTCGCTGTTGCGTGCGACACCAGCAAGTCCCACCGGGACTCTCGCTCCCGGCGCGACCTTCAGGTCCTCTGGGCCGAGTATCTTGGGTGCCGCGTTCGCTCGGATCGGAAGCGCGAGCGCTGCGCCGGTGGCGCCAACGGCCGCCGTGAAAGCACGCCGGCTCATTCGCAGGCCCGTGTTGTGTTCCTCGCTGGCCATGTCGATCTCCTTGCTTGATGTGGCCCGGCTCGAGCAGAGGATTCAGGCGCCCCGCCTCGTTGCCTCGATGATCACCTCGACGAGCGCATCGGGCTCCTGTTCCTGGATGAAGTGTCCGCCATCCGGGAACGTGCGGTGGGGTTGGTCTTTGGCTCCAGGCACGTACTGCTGGAACATGCTGTCGAACGTGCCGAGCACCGGGTCGGCCTTGCCGTACGCGGTGATGAAGGGACGATCCCATTTTTCGAGGACGCGCCACGCGGCTCCGAACAGGCCGAAGGCATCCGGGTTGGCGAGTGAGGGGAAGACCATCACGCCTGCCTGGTAGCGCTCGTCGGGAAACGGGGCGTCATAGCCCGCGCGCTCGGCATCCGAGAGGGGAAGGCTACCGATGTCGAAGTCGAGGCCTTCGAGCGTGCCCGCCATCATGGCGCCGACATCGAGATCGTCGCGGGAGGCCGCATACGCTTGCCAGCGCGCGAACGCGCCTGGGTCCGAGAGTTGTTGTTGCAGCGTTGCGAAGCGGTCGAAGTGCTCGGGATCGGGGAGGCCGGCGTTGGCGGCGACAATGGCGCGAAAGCGACTCTCTTCGTGAGCCACCGCGGTGAAGCCGATCAGGTTTCCCCAATCCTGCCCGAAGAACGTGGCGTCCTGCACGTCGAGTCGCTGCATCGCCTGGCGTATCCAACCGACGTGACGCTCGACGCTGTAGTCGGATTGCTCGGTCGGCTTGTCGCTACGACCGAAGCCGATCTGATCCGGCGCGATCACCCGGTGCCCGGCCTCGACCAACCCGGGAATCATCTTGCGGTAGAGATACGACCAGGTCGGCTCGCCGTGGAGCAGGAATGCGATGGGGCCGTCGCCCGGTCCCTCATCGACATAGTGCATCCGAAGGGTCCCTCCATCCGGATCGTCGACGTCCAGATAGTGGGGGGCGAAGGGATAGCCGGATAGGTTCTCGAAGCGCTCGTCAGGTGTGCGTAGGGTCTTCATCGAATGGGCCTCTTGCTCGAAATCGAGATCATGACATATCTTATGTCAAAACTTGCTTCGCGCCCGTCGATCGAGTCGGCCGTGATCGCAGAGACCTCCCAGCAGCGAGGCCTGATCCATGCTCGAGCCCAAGGACAACCCGAACCCGAGTTTCATCGTCGACCCGCCGGCCTGGCTGCGTGGATTCATCAGCCGCCGGATCATGGGGCCGGAGGCCAACCCGGCCGTGATTCTAGGCCGAAGGAAGAAGGCCGAGGCACGGCGTCAGAAGAGGGGAGAGCCGCACGTCGTCGACTACTTTCATCAGTTGGACGATCCCTACTCGCACCTGACAGCGCAGGTGCTCGAGACCTTCGCTGCGCGCTACGACATCGAGCTCCGGGTTCACCTGATCCGTGCAACGGGTGGCTCGAGCCAGCCCGAGTTCGAGAAGTTGGCGATCTGGGCGCGGCGCGACGCGGAACTCATTGCGCCGCACCTGGGCCTCTCGTTTCCTTCTCAGGCGGGTACGGTGCCCGATCCAGGTCAACAGGAGCTTGCGGGCCGGGTGCTCACAGTGGGAGATCGTGATGCGCGCATCGCCAGCATCGCTGCGGTCTCCGAAGCGCTGTGGTCTGGCGACGAGGGCGCCCTCGCGGGCCTGGCGGAGAAGGGGTCGACTGCCGCCGAGTTGAACGCGGCGTTGGACCGCGGATCCCGGCATCTCGAGAAGAACAACCACTACTCGGGCGCCACCTTCTTCTACGGCGGCGAGTGGTACTGGGGAGTCGATCGTCTCTTCCACCTGGAGAATCGACTGCGCGAGCTCGGCGCGTGCAACTCGCCCGAGGCCCCCTTGATCGCGCCGCGTCCCGACGCCGATGTCACTGGAATCGATGCGAGCGGA
>JANQEL010000226.1 GCA_028278345.1 Myxococcota bacterium | reverse complement strand
CGTCGGCTCGCCGCGGACAACCCGGCTCGCTTCGAGCCGAGCCTCGCTTCAAGCCTCAACAATCTGTCGAATCGTCTATCGGATGCGGGTCGCAATCCCGAGGCCCTGACCGCGATCGAGGAGTCGGTTGCGATTCGCCGTTGGCTCGCCGCGGACAACCCGGCTCGAAGCGAGCCGGACCTCGCTATCGCACTCAGTACACTCTCGAGTAGGCTTCGCGATCTAGGCAGCACGGAAGAGGCCCTCACCGCGATCGAGGAGTCGGTTGCGATCTACCGTCGGCTCGCCGCGGACAACCCGGCTCGCTTCGAGCCGGACCTCGCTTCAAGCCTCAACAATCTGGCGAATGGTCTATTGGATGCGGGTCGCATTTCCGAGGCCCTCACAGTGATTGAGGAGGCAGTTGAACGAATCGAGCCCCGCGCCGCCGAGGTTCCCAGTCGTTTCGGGCCGTGGCTAGAGACAATGCGTCGCAATCGCGACCAGATTCGCGGCCAGCTCGACGAATCGTGAGTGAACACCATGCGACGGCCTCAGAGTTCGCAGCCGCACTAATCGCCGAGTGGGATATCTCGGGGCAGTACAGGATCCCGGCCTGAACGGGAATATACGGTCATGCGGCCCTCTGAGCTTCAAGGTACGCCTCGCGCTCAAGCATCTCCGACAAACACGCGACGTAGGTCTTCCCCGCGCCACGCTTCGTGAGCAGCGCGAACGTCTGTGTGGTCGGGGCGTCGGGCAACTCGAAGTTGCGGGCGATCTTCATTCGGTCGTCACCACCTGCGCGCACCGGTAACCGTTCTCTTTCGACTGCCGGATGACCGCGATCTCGTTGCTCAGCCGATCGCGGTATCGGATCCCGACCGACGCCAGGCCGACGAGGATTTGGGTCTCGAAGTGTTCGGTGGAGAACTCACGCGGCGGGCCGCCGCCGCTCGGGTCTTCACATCGCCAGTTCCCCGGAGCTAAGTCCGCGGTGATGCGGTGCTGGTGTGGCCAGGGCGGGTGCTCGTGTTCGGGGACTTTCTGTGATGGGGTCGCGCAGCCGACCGCGAGCAGAGCGAGTAGGGCGATGGGCTTCATGGATGGGTTTCCTTCTGTTGGTTGGCAGTCGGGTAGGCGTCGGGTCGGGTCATGCGGCCCCCCTTGAGAACAGCGTCCATGAGCTCGCGAAGGGCTGCCTGCAACTTCCGTTCGGGCGAAAACGTGGTGTCGACTCAGAGCGAAGGGTCGGCTTGCAGGCGGGATGCGATGTCCCCCATCTGCTCGATCCTGTCGCGCTGTGCCACGGCGACTGGCCCGACGATTTCAAGCGAGGCAACGAGGCGATCGCGTGTCATGCCCTGATTACAACAGTAGGGAGTCGGGAGTTCCCGAATGTCGCCAGCGAGCAGCGGGACATCACCCAATCCGACCCGACGGCGCACGATTTCGACCGCTTCCGGATGGGGATGAAACCACTCCCCTCGACACCGGTATGGGTTGAGCCGCGTATGAAGATCGGCTTCGTAGGCTCGATCGGCCGGCGTCGTGGCAACGACATGCAGAGGGTCTGGGTTGCCTACCTGGATTTCCGCCAATCTGACGCTCGGCGAAGCGGACCAGCCAATCTTGAATGGCCCGCCGATCTCCGACTGGATCACGTAGACCCAGCCGTTGCCGGACCAATCTCGTCGCTGGGTCGTATCCGACCGTTTCGGACCCCCGGTTTGGCCGCTACCGTGGCCCTGAGTTGGGCGGGAGCCTTCTATATATAGAGGGCCCACAATTCGAGTCCGTGTGCGCCCACCACTCTCTAGCGGCCAGGTAGAGCACCGGAGGCGACGGGTTTGTCCTCATCCCAGGAAGAACAGCATCGACCGAGCGACGTCCCCGAAGCGGAGTGGGCGAAGCTGCTCGAGATCCCGCGGATGACCTCCCTCACGCACCTCGAGTACCTCTACAACCTCGGGGCCAGCTGGAAGGGGAGTGGGCTGGCCGTCGAATGCGGTTGCTGGATGGGCGCTTCGACGTCGGCCTTCGGCCTGGGTCTCAAGCGCGCTGGCTACGACAAGCCTCTCTATTGCTTCGATCGTTGGGAAGCCCATCCCCGTCAGGTTGTGAAGGCCGCAAAGAAGGACATCGAGCTCGAAGAGAACCAGAACATCGAGCCGTACTTCCGGGCCCACGTCGAATCCTTCTTCGACAACGTGAAGTCGCATCGCGGCGAGATCAGCCGGGCTAAGTGGGGCGGTGAACCGATCGAGATCTTCCTGATGGACGCCGCCAAGCGCGAGCCCGAGTTCTCGCGCACCCTCGGCATCTTCGGGCCGTCGTTCATTCCGGGGAAGACGACGATCGTGTTCATGGATTTCTACCTCTACCGCAAGCACGAGGGCCGGAAGCGGAAGAAGTACGAATGCCAGGAGCGCTTCCTGGATCGTCACGCCGATTGCTTCGAACCCCTCGAAGAACTCCAGACGGTCAAGTCGGTCCGCTACGTCAAACCCGTGGCGTGGAACAGCTGGCTGGGTTCGATCCGCACGCGCCTCGACGAGCTCTTCGCGTAGACCACTCCTTCGTGATCCCCGCCGGTATTCGGCCCCGCGACCGTGGGGCAACTCCGCCGCACTTCGCGTGGTATTTCAGCGCAGGGGCGAAGATTCCAGTGTCGGCGGACGTCTGAATCTCAAGATGGCGATTTCCGGGCCGATGAGTGAAGGAGGACGGCGGAAGAGTGCCGTCCGCGGAGCCACGGCGCACAGCGCATCAGGCTCCTCGATAAGAGCAAAGCCGGCGGAAGCCGGTGACGCAAAGCCAGTGCCCGACCTCGCGCGTGTCCCCTCGCCGTGAGAGGGTCGAACGGCTGCCGAAGGGAGCACTGTATGATCCGCGCACGTCGACCGATTGCCATCCTGGCCGTGGCCCTCGCCGCCCTCGCGCTTTCGATCACGACGCCTGCGGCGGCTCCCGAGGCCGCGCCCTCCCTGGTTCCGCCGCCGCATTGGGAAGAAGTTGCGACCTTCTTCGAGACCCGCCTCACGCCCTACACCGAGACCGAGGTGAAGATCCTGACCTGCACGGTCCTCGAAGAGGCCGAGCGCTATGGCGTCGATCCCTCGCTCATCATCGGCTTGATCCACGTGGAGAGCAGCGGTCGACCCCGCGCCGTTTCCCACGTGGGTGCGATCGGTCTGATGCAGCTCAAGCCGGAGACGGCGGCCCAGGCTGCGCGTGAACGCGGGCTGCCCTTCCACGGCGAAGAGAGCCTCTTCGACCCCAGGCTGAATATCCAGCTGGGCGTGCACTATCTCGCCGAGTTGATCGAGCGCTTCGACGACGTCGACACGGCGCTTGCGGCCTACAACTTCGGCCCGACGCGCATCGCGCGTGCGATCCGCCGGGGCAAGAGTGTGCCGGTGCGCTACGCGCGCGACGTGCACCGCGCCTACGAGGCGATGATCTAACAGGCCCGCGCGCTTGCTCCACCTCCGCCCGTCTGACAGACTTCGTGCTCTCCCGCTTCGCGCGCCCCGAAGCCCAGCTGGAACCCGCGATGCACGAACATGTCGACGTCCTGATCGTCGGGGCCGGTCTCTCGGGGATCGGTGCCGCCCATCACCTGCGCACCCGCTGTCCCAACAAGAGCTTCGCGATCCTCGAAGGGCGCGAGCAGATGGGCGGAACCTGGGATCTCTTCCGCTACCCGGGCATCCGCTCCGACTCGGACATGTACACCCTTGGCTACTCGTTCCGCCCCTGGACGAACGCCAAGGCGATCGCCGACGGCCCCTCGATCCTCGAGTACATCCAGGCCACGGCGAGGGAGGACGGCACCGAGCAGCTGATCCGCTACGGCCATTGGGTGAAGCGCGCCTCGTGGTCGAGTGACGACGCGCGCTGGACCGTTGAGGTCGAGCAGGTGATTCCCGGGGAAGGCGAGGGCGCGCCCGAGCCCCGCGAACTGCGCACCTTCAGCTGCAACTTCCTCCACATGTGCACCGGCTACTACAGCTACGAAGGGGGTTACACGCCAGAGTTCGATGGGCGCGACGACTTCGAAGGCCGCATCGTCCATCCGCAGGACTGGACCGACGACATCGACTACCGCGACAAGAAGGTGGTGGTGATTGGCAGCGGTGCGACGGCGGTCACCCTGGTGCCCGAACTCGCGAAGGAAGCCACGAAGGTGACGATGCTCCAGCGCTCGCCCACCTACATGGTTTCGGCTCCCGGCGAAGACGCCTTCGCCAACGCCCTGCGTCGCATCCTGCCCGTGCGGTTGGCCTATGGGATCACGCGCTGGAAGAACGTCCTGCTCGGCATGTTCTTCTTCTGGCTCTCGCGCAACAAGCCGCATTGGGTGAAGCATCGCATCGTCGAGCAAGTGCGCGGTCTGCTCAGCCCCGGCTACGACGTCGAGAAGCACTTCACACCGACGTACAACCCGTGGGATCAGCGTGTCTGTCTGGTGCCCGACGCCGACCTCTTCGATTCGATCAACGAAGGTCGCGTCGATGTCGTGACCGACACGATCGATTGCTTCACCGAGAAGGGGATCCGCCTCGCTTCGGGCAGCGAACTCGACGCCGACCTGATCGTGACCGCCACCGGGCTCGAGCTGAAGATGCTCGCCGACCTCGACATCACGGTGGATGGGCACTCGATCACGCTCTCCGAGACCATGGCCTACAAAGGCATGATGTTCAGCGACATTCCGAACCTCGCCTGGTCGATGGGCTACACGAACGCGTCCTGGACGCTGAAGTGCGATCTCACCTGCGCGTACGTGTGCCGCCTGCTCAACCACATGGAGTCGAAGGGCTATACGCACTGCACGCCGATCGTGCGCGATCCCGAGATGGAGACCCTCCCGTGGATCGACTTCACTTCGGGCTACGTGCAGCGCGCACTCCATCTCTTCCCGAAGCAGGGCGCCGAGAAGCCCTGGCGGCTCAACCAGAACTACGCCCTCGACATCCTCGCCCTGCGCTTCGGTCGCGTGGACGATGGCTCGATGGCGTTCTCGCCGCCGCGCGAGCGGGCACCGCAGATCGATCTGGCTCCCGCCGAGGCAAACTGAAGCGCGGCCGCGCCTAGAAGACCGTGTAGCCGCCGTCGATCAGGATCGAGTCGCCGGTGTGGTAGCGCGACTCCTCCGAGGCGAGATAGACCGCGATGCCCTCGAAGTCCGAGGCTTCTCCCCAGCGACGCGCCGGGATGCGCTTCATCAGCACCTTGTTGAAGTCGTCGGAATCGACCAGGGGGCCGGTGGCGTCGCTGATCACCCAACCCGGCTGGATCGAGTTCACCTGGATGTCGTAGCGCGCGAGCCGCACGGCGAGGGACTTCACGATCGACCCCACCGCTCCCTTGCTCGCGGCGTACTCGACCTGCATCGGGGAGCCGAAGTGCTCGACCATCGACGAGGTGACGATCAACTTGCCGCCACCCCCGGTCTCGATCATGTGGTTGGCCACGTTGCGCATCGTAAGGAAGGCGCCGTCGAGATTCACGCTCAGCACTTCGCGCCATTTTTCCAGCGTGATCTTCAAGGGATCGATGCCCTGGCCGTATCCCGCGTTGGCGAAGCACGCGTCGATGCGCCCCAGTTGCGCGGCGGTCTGATCGATCGCCGACAGGATCGCGCTCTCGTCTGAGACATCGCAGGGCAGGGTGAGGACTTTGACCCCAAGGGCTTCGAGTTCTTCCTTCGCCCGGGCGTTCTTCTCTTCGTTGCGCGCCCAGATCGCCACGTTGGCGCCGGCCCGCGCAACGCCGCGCGCAAGCCCGATCCCGATCCCGCCATTGCCACCGGTCACGACGACAGTGCGTCCACTCAAGTCGAACACGCGCTTCTCCTTCGCAGTTGTCTGCGGTTGCCTACGGGTTGCCGCACCAGACCATAGACGATCGGGGCGTGCCAGCTCGCGCTCCCGATCGTCTTCTGGCGGCTCTACTGGACGTTTCCCTTCGCAGCCAATCACTCGGGGCTGGTCTTCATCCAGTTGGGCTTCTGCTCGGTGTTCTCCCTCGAAGACCGCGAGGAAGAACGACTGCTATTGAGGCGAGGTGGCGAACTACACGCCTCTCGAGATCGAACTGCTGGAACACCATCTGATGCGCCGCAGCGTCCTCGGTCGCCTCACCGCCATCGTCACGCCGCGCTTCGAAGCGACGCCCCACTTCCGCGAGGAGCAGACGGGTGAAGCCCCGAGCTGGAGCGAGAACGAGTTCGTCGATCTCTTCCGCTCGTAGTGCGCAGCCAGGGGAGGTCGATCGTTACTCTGGCGCGCTCGCCGGCGATTGCCCGGATTGGCGATGTCGTTCGAGATTCTGAGCGCAGTACTTCGAGTAGGAAGCGTTGTTCGGGAACGCGAGACACCGCTCGTAGTAGATTGCGGCCTTCTCCGTGTTTCCGGCTCCGCTGTGCGCCAGTCCAAGGAGGTACTGCAAGTTCTGCTTGTCCTGGTCCTTCGCCTCGACGGATTCGAGGTAAGCGATGCTCTCCGCGAACGAGTTCAAGCGCAGAGCGACTCTGCCCGCTTCGTATTCGATCGACTCGCGGGCAATCGTCAGGAGTGAATCGGATCGACCCAGGAGTGACTCGGCTCGCTGCAGTGCGGTGAACGCGTGCTTCGGGAGCTGTTCCCGCTCGTAGGACTGAGCCATCAGGAAATGGGGCGCCGGATCATGGGGGCGCTTCTTCGAGAGGGCGTGAAGCAGGCTCAGGGCGAGGCTCCCCTGGGCGCCGCTTAGCGCTTGGGCCATTCCGAGCAGAGACTCATCGGCCGCACCCGATTCGAGCGCCGCACGTGAAGTCCGAGCGAACTCCACCCAACTCGGATCGTCGGCGGTCTCTGCCTGGCGTTGGAGATACCGGGACCATGCGGCGACGGCCCTTTCCGGCTCGCGCGCCGTCGTGACGATGGCCAATTCGAAGAGCACCCGGACCTGATCTGGCTCCAGCCCATGGAGAGCTTCGAGCCCGACCTCGGCCTGGAGCAGATCTCCGGTGAGCATCCCGAGGGTCGCGAGGTTCCGAGCGATCAGCGAGTCGCCAGGTGCGATGGCCAGAGCTCGTTCGAGAAGACGCATCGCCTTCGTGAGTTCTTCGAACTCGATCAGAATCACACCCATGCTCGACAGCAGCGGTGGCGAGTCCGGAAACACACTCAGAAGCGCTGCAGTCACTTCCCGAGCCGACTCGAACTCTCCTTCCGAGTAGTAGTGATGTCCGAACTGGAGCAGGGCGTCCACCGTCTCCGCCGCGCCGCTCTCGAAATGGGTTGCTGTCGCCGAGAGGTCTCTCACCAGCGATTCCCGATCGCCGCGAACCTGGTGGAGCTGAAGAAGGCAGATCCGCGTACCCAGATGATCTGGCCAGCGACGCACCATCTGCTCCAGGGTGTCGACCGCCTTGGGGGCCCGCTCCGCATCCACGCTCACTCCCGAGCGAAACGCACGCTCCACATTCTTCTCGGTGAGCTCACGGGTACCCGTCTCACCGGGAGCGAAACCGAGTGCCTCGGTATCAATGATCGTCGTCGGTCGCACGGCCCACTGTACGTATACATGGGCCAACGTCGTATGAGCGGGCAGCGAGTCGGGCGAACTCGCCACCAGGCGCAGCGCGGCTCGTTCGGCGGACTCGAACTGCTCCTGATCGATCAGGTTCTTCACTTCCGGATCGATCTCCTGACACGACCACGCGCTCTCAGTCAGGCCGAGGCCGAGGAGGACCAGGGCTGTGGTCCACGCCAGCTTGATCTTGACTTCCATGGCGCATGGATCGTCCGGGCGGGAGGCTCGCTGTAGCGGACTCTACGTACCCTAACCCGAGGCTTCGGTCTGCTCGCGCAGATCGCTTCTCCCGCCGAACGCGCGGCTGAAGTTGCGCTTCACGAAGTCTCCGAGATCGTCCATCAGGAGATAGAAGGTGGGCACGAAGAGCAGGGTCAGCATGGTCGAGGAGAACATGCCCGCCGCCGTCGCGATCGCCATCGGCGCGCGACTCTCGGCGCCGGGGCCGAGCCCGATCGCAGCAGGGAGTACGCCGAAGATCATCGAGATCGCGGTCATCAACACTGGGCGCATGCGCACGGGGGCCGCGCGGCGCATGGCTTCGACCTTGTCGAGGCCGGTCGCGCGCAGCTGATTCGCGTAGTCGACCAGCAGGATCGAATTCTTCGTCACGAGCCCGAAGAGCAGGATGATCCCGATCAGGCTGAAGAGGTTCAGCGTGTGGCCGAACAGCAGGAGGCCGCCCAGGGCGCCCACCATCGAGAGGGGCAGCGCGAGCATCACCGTGATCGGGTGGATCAGGCTCTCGAACTGCGCGGCGAGCACCATGTAGATCACCAGGATGCCGAGGCCCATGGCGATCGCGAACTGCATGTTGCCCTCGGCCATTGCTTCGGCGTCGCCGGATGCGTGGAGGGTCACGCCGTCGGGCAGGACCTCGCCGGCCGCCGCCTCGGCGGCTTCGACGGCTTCGCCCAGAACGATCCCCTCGAGATTCGCGGAGATGCGCACGCTGCGCTGACGGTTGGTGCGCGTGATGTCCGAGGGCGCCGCGCCGCGTTCGATCGTGATCAGGTTGCGCAGCGAGACCGGCTCGCCGCTGCGGCTGCGTACGTAGAGCGCGCCGATCGAGGCGGCGTCCTCGCGGAGATCCTCTTCGAGACGCATGCGAATGTCGTAGCGGCGACCTTCCTCCTTGAAGACGCCGACATCCATCCCGCCCACCATGATCTGCACGGCTTCCGCGATCGTGCGCGCATCGACCCCGAGCTCGGCGGCCTTCTCGCGGTTCGTCTGGATGCGCAGCTCGGGCAGGCCGAGCTTCAGTGAGCTGTCGAGGTCGACGAAACCGCCGCTATCGCGCAGCGCCACCATGAACTCGTGCGCCGTGGCGTCGAGTTCTTCGAGGGAGAGGTTGCCTCGTAGTTCCATCTCGAAGCCGCCGCCCATTCCCGACATCGCCTCCGAAGGATTGAACACCCGAATCGTGCGCCCGGGCACGGTCCCGAGGATTTCGCGCGCTTCCCGGCTGATCTCCATCACCGTGCGCTCGCGCTTTGCGCGCTCGCTCAGCGTTCCGAAGATCATCCCCATGTTGCTGCGCGGTGGGTCGTGGCCTCCGCCCGAACCCGCAGCCCCGAACAGGCCCACGACTTCTTCCTGGGCGAGGAAGTGCCGTTCGTCGTGTGCGAGGTAGTCGCGCGTCGCCTCGATCGAGGTTCCGGGCGCGGCTTCGAGGACCGCGAAGAAGATGCCCTCGTCGGCCGGGGGGAAGAACTCGGTATCGAGGTTGGACCCGAACAGGTAGGCCAGCACGAGGCTCGCGAGGGTGAATGCGACCGTCGTCCAGCGGTGATCGAGGCTGCGCGCAAGTGTGCGGCGATAGCCCGACTCGAGGCGATCGAAGCCGCGCTCGAGTCGATGGAAAAAGCTGTTCTCGTCGCGTGGCTTGGGGGGAGGCATGCGCGCGGCGAGCATCGGTGTGAGCGTCAGCGCGACGAAGAGCGAGATCATCACGCTGCCGGCCACCACGAGGCCGAACTCTCCGAGGAAACTCCCGACCAGGCCCTCGACGAAGAAGATGGGTAGAAAGACGGCGGCCACCGAAATCGTGGCCGAAGTCGCTGCGAAAGCGATCTCGCGCGTGCCGGTCTTGGCGGCGGCGACGGAGTCCTTCCCACCCGCACGGTGGCGTTCGATGTTTTCCAATACGACGATCGCGTCGTCGATCACGACCCCCACGGCGAGGGTCATCCCGAGCAGCGTCATCGTGTTGAGGGTGAAGCCGAAGGTCCAGACGAGACCGAAGGTGGCAATCAACGAGACGGGAATCGCGAGTGCGATGATCAGCGTCGGGCGGGAGCGACGCAGGAAGAACATCACCGTCAACACGGCGAGTAGCGCCCCGACGATCAGCGCGAATTGCGTTTCCGCAACGGCTTCACGCACACCGCGGGAGAAATCGATGAAGCCCTCGGGCTCTTCGATGCGAATGCCCTCGGGAAGGATCTTCTCGATCTCCTCGAGACGATTCATCACCTCGTCTACGACGCCGACGGTGTTCCCGCCGCTCTGCTTGCGGATCCCCACGGCGATGGCCGGCTCGCCGTTGTATCGAAAGATGAGTTCGACGTCTTCGGTACCGTCCTCGACGCGCGCGACGTCGCGCAGATGAACAGGCGCGCCCTCGACGCTGCGGATCACCATGCCTTCGAGTTCGCGAATGTTGCGAAACTCGGCGTCCGTGCGGACCGAATACTGTTGTCTCGCTCCTTCGATGTCGCCTGCGGGAAGCTCGACGTGCTCGCGTCGCAGGGCATCGAGTACGTCGATGGCCGAGAGCTGGCGTGCTCGCAGTGCATCTCCGTCGAGCCAAATGCGGATGTTGCGTTCGAGTCGGCCGAAGATCTCGACCCCCGCAATCCCCGGAATCGTCTCGAGGTAGGGGTTCATGTGACGCTTCACGAACTCGCTCGCCTCGGTGACGGAGGTCGTGAAGATCAGCGGGATCCACATGATGGGCTGATCGTTTGGATCGAAGTTTCCCACCACCGGGGGGTCGAGCTCGTTGGGCAGCTCGCCTCGCGCCTGGGCGATCTTGTCGCGCACCTTTTGGGCGGCGATGTCGAGGTCGGTGCCGAGCTCGAACTCGACGGCGAGCACCGCCGCACCGCGGAAGCTGGTGGAGCGGATGTTTCGCACCCCCTCGACGGTGTTGAGGTACTCCTCGAGGACGTCGGTGACGTCTTCCTCGATGCCGCGCGGCGTGGCGCCGTCGAGGCGCGCGTCCACGGTGAGAACCGGAAACTCCATGTTCGGGTACTGGTCGACGCCGAGGCGGTTGTAGCCGAGCACGCCGAAGACGATCAGCGCGAAGATCATCATCCACGTGAGGATGGGGCGGTCGACCGAGACGTCGGAAAGGGTCACGGTGTTCGCTCCGCCTCGCGTTCATCCCGGCGCGCCGCGACCGACGCCGGCGAAGGAACGGAGCCATCCGCCTGGCGAACGGTCACTGCAATCCCGTCTTCGAGACGCACCTGCCCGCGCACCACGACGACATCGCCGGGGGCGAGCCCCTCGTGTACTTCGACCCATTCGATGTTTCGTACGCCGGTCTTCACTCGCACGCGTTCCACGCGGCTCCCGTCGACGAGGCGGTACACGACCGATCCATCTGCGCGCTGGAGCACCGCATCCACGTTCACCGTGATTGCGCCAGGGCGCTCGCTGACCCCGAGATCGACATGGGCGAACAGGCCGGGGCGCAGGCGCCCCTCGGTGTTCGGCAGTTCGGCCTTCACGCGCAGGGTGCGCGTATGCGGGTCGATCGTCGGCGAGATCATGCTCACCTTCGCGGAGAAGTGTTCGTCGGGGTAGGGCGCGACGACGACGTCGACCGGGTGTCCGAGTTCGACCTTCGACGAATCGATCTCGGCGAGGTTGAACTCCACCTCGATCGGGTCGAGGGCGACGAGTTCGTAGAGCGCCGTGCCCTGGGTGAGGTACTCGCCGACACTCACGTGGCGTCGCGCGAGCAGGCCATCGAATGGAGCGCGCACGGTGGCGTCCTCGAGCGCCCGGCGCGCCAGGCCGAGCTGCGCTTCGGCGCCCGCGCGCGCCGAGCGGGCGAGGGATTCGCGTGTGCGGTCTTCGTCGAGCCGCGCTTCGGAGGCCGCGTTGCCCTTGGAGAGGCGCTTGGTGCGTTCGTAGTTTCGCGAGGCGACGGCGAGTTCGGCCTGCGCCTGAGCGAGCTGGGCCTCGGCGTTTGCCACCTCGAGCTTGCGTCGCTCGGGGTCGATCACGAGCAGCACGTCTCCCTTCGCGACGGCAACGCCCTCCCGCGCGCGTATTTCCGTGACCTGTCCCTCGACCTGGGCAGCGATCGTGGCCCGGGCCGGCGCGGTGAGTTCACCCGTCGCCTTGATGTGATCGATGACGTGACGCTGGGTTGCCGTCTCGACCATCACCGGCGGCGCAAGGACGGAGGCCATCGACGTTTCGGTCTCCGCTTTGGCGCAGGCCAGGAGCCCGAGAGCGCAGAGAGATACGATGGCGAGTGCCTTGTACCGGCGCGCTCGCTGCGGTCGACGAGGATCATGCCCCATGGTTCGACTTCCTTTCACTTTCTCTCCTCGGCCGGCACGAGCCAGCCGCGCATCAGCCCCTCGATGCAGCGATCGAGCAGCGTGTCGCTCCATTCGACGTCGGGGCGCAGCACGCGCATCGAGATGATCCCGTGGGCCGTCACCCAGATGGCCTGCCGGAAATCTTCCGCGTCATCGATCGCGAGCCAACCGTTGCGCTCGATCTGGTCGATCGGCGTTTCCATCAACACGCGCGCGCGTTCTGCGGTCTCGATGATGCGGACGTCGTCTTCGGGGACCTGGGTGAGCAGCTGGTAGTGGGTGGGATTGTTGAGCCCCCACGTCGCGAAGGCCGACACCATGCCACTCAGGTTTTCGACCGGATCGTCGCTGGAGGGAACGCTTTCGATCTCCTGCACGAGCAGCGCGAGGCGTTGTTCGAGCAGCGCGTCGATCAGACCCTGCTTGTCGTTGAAGTGGTGGTAGATCGTGGGTGCGCTGTAGCCACAGCGATCGACCAGCTTGCGCACCGAAAAGCCTTCGGCGCCGACTTCGAGGAGCAGTGCTTCGGTTGCGTCGAGGATCGCGCGCCGGGTTTCGGCGCGACTCTGGTCGCGGCGGGCGCGCGCCGCGGCTTCGGGGCGAAGTGGCGTGGACGCGGATGCGTCGGGGCGTGGGGTGGCAGAAGACGAAGACATCGCGTGCTCTCGAGGAAGCGCGGTCTCGCGACTTCGAGGTGGGCGCCCCTCTGGGTCCGAGCGTGTAACGCGTTGCGGTAGCTGGGGATAACGGCGCGAAGGTTGTCTAACGCCGTTAAAGTGTCGGCTGTTTAGCACCGCGCCGAGAGGCCGGCAAGCGGCACCGTCTCCCGCGCGCGAAACCGCCGGCGATGCATATCATCCGGCCCCTCGCTTTGGTTCGGAAGCGATGAGCAGAGGGCGAGGTGTCGATGCGGCGGCGGCGGGGTGCGGGGTGGATGATCGGCTTCTGCGTTGCGATGACGATGGCGTCGTCGCTGCGGGCCGAGGACATGTTTCGCGTGCAGCGCTTCGAGCACACCGGGCGCACGGTCGCGGCCCGGGGTGGTGATTTCGATGGCGACGGGCGCAGCGATCTCGCGACGGTGACGATCACGGGCGCTCCCCACGCCGAAGTGCGTAGCGTTCACGTCTTCCTCCAGGGCGCCGACGGCACGTTCCCCGCGCAGCCGAACCACGTCCACTCGCTGCCCCTCGACGCCGGGGTGTACGACGTCGCTGATCTCGCGCCGTGGCCTGGCGAGGAACTCGTCGTCCTGCGGTCGAGTGGCGTCAGTCTCATCTCCCTCGCCAGCGCCGAGGATCGACGCATCGACTACCCGGTCGAGGGCGGCAGCGTGGCGACCACCCGCGACGAGCGCGGCTTCGAACCCTTCGGTCTGGTGAATCGCGAGCTCGCCGATGAACCCTGGATCGTGGTGCCGCAATTCGGTCGAGTCGTCGCGCTCTCGCCCAGCGGCGAGGTTCGCGCTCGTTTCGACGTGGGGCAGCGTTCGAACTACTACGTCATGCCGCCCGGTGGGCTGGTGAGCACCGAGAGCAACTTCCAGCTCTTCATCGACTTGCCCAAGCTCGCGACCGGTGACGTCGACGGAGACGGGCGCGTCGACCTGGTCGCCGCGACCCGCCACGAAATTCGCGTGTTCCTGCGTCACGAGGACGGGAGCTTCGACGAAGCGCCGTCGCGTACGCTGCCGCTTGCGTTCATCAGCGCGCGCGATCACATCCGCGGCACCGGTGGTGTGGCCTGCGACTTTCGAGACTACGACGGCGACGGGCGGCTCGACCTCCTGATCTCCCACGTCGAAGGCAGCCTCAACGAAAGCCACACCACGACCCATGTCTTCCACAACGACGCGGGCCACTGGAACCTCGCCGAACCCGTCGCGATGTTCGAATCCGACGGTTCCCTCGCCAGCGATCGACTGGTGGACGTCGAAGGCGATGGCACCCTCGAACTGCTGCGCATTCGCATGGAGTTCGGCCTGCTCGAACTCGTCGAACTGTTGCTCACCAGCGAGATCGACGCCGAGTTCGCGATCCACCGCATCGTCGACGGCGGCTTCGAGAAGAAGCCCTGGCTCGAACGCAGCCTGGGGATCCCCTTCAGCCTCGAGACTTTCCGTGCGGAGGGTTTCATCCCGACGATTCGCGGGGATCTCGACGACGATGGCCACGCCGATCTCGTGACCTCCGGCTCGGGGGATGAGATCGAGGTCTACCTGGGCTCGGCGAGTTCGCCGTTCTCACGCCGCACCGCGCGTCAGAAGATGTCGACGGCCGGCGTGATCGACTTCCACGACTTCGACGGCGATGGGCTGCAGGATCTGTTGATCTACGACCCGCACCACTTCGACACCGAGGTGAGCGTGGCGATCAACACGGGTTGGCTCGAAGAGAAGACCAAGGGCTCGCGCGCGCGACGTCAGCGCGGAGCGGCGCTCTCGGCCTCACCGGAAGAAGCGTCTTCGGACGGCGATTCGAGATAACCGAGGGCGCGCAGGCGCTCGGCGTTCTGGGCATCGAGCCGGATGCGCCGGGTCTTCGGCGCCCCTTTCGACCGGAGAGCGCGGACCGCCTGGCTTCGCGCCGCGACGGCGCCCTGAAGCAGCTTGAGCTTCGCCTGGCTCTTCGGGTCTTTCGAAAGGTCGTTGAGTTCTTCCGGATCGGTTTGCACGTTGTAGAGCTCGTAACGGTTGCGATCGAGGTCGTGGATCAGTTTCCAGTTGCCCTGCATGATGGCGACCTTGCGACCGTCGGGGCCGCGCGCGTAGCTGCCCTCGCTCATGGCGAAGGGCGGAGATCTCCTGCTCATGGCCGTGTCGATCAGGTCGATCCCCGCGAAGGGATGCTCTTCGATCTTCGCGAGCCCGAGCAGTGTGGTCGCGATGGCCGCCGTTTCGACGGGGCGGCGGGTGCCGACGCCGCGAATCGTGCGGTCGATGTCGCCTGTGATGATCAAGGGGACACGGACCAACTCCTGATAGACATCGCGGCCGTGAGCCAGGCGCCCGTGATCGAAGAAGGCTTCGCCGTGGTCGGCGGTGATGGCGAAGATCGCGGCGCGCCCTCGTCGGGCGTCGCGCACCCCCTCGACGAGCTGACCGATCCAATGATCGGTGTTCGCGATCTCTTCGTCGTAGACGCCGCGCATGTAGTCGAGTTCGCTACTCGAGACGTCTCGCAGTTCGCGTCCATCCGGAGTCGCGAACTCGATCGCGTCACCGAAGCGTCCCGTCGGCCCTTCGGCCAGGGCGTACTCGGGATGTCGCTCGTAGTTGTAGTGGGGATCGAAGTAGTGAACCCAGAGGAAGATCGGTGCGTCCGAGTCCTCCACGAAATGGGCGAGGGCCGCCTCGGTGAGGGCCTCGGACGTCGAACCCGTGTGGTCGGCGCGAATGCTCTCGTCGAAGACGTCGAAGCCGCGAGCGAAACCGAATTGTTCGCTCACGAAGGCGTGACTCGTCACCGCCAGCGTGCGATAGCCCCCATCGCGAAGCGCCTCGGCCAGCATCGGCAGGGAGGGATCGATCCCGCTCGAATTCGAGATCGCCCCGTGACGGTGGGGCGGCACCCCCGTGTGGACACTCGCCATGCTGGGCAGGGTCCACGGCGCCGATGACAGCGCCTGGTAGAAGACGACGCCTTCGCGACCGAGTTGGCTGAGCACGGGTGAGGTCGCGCGATCGTGTCCGTAGAGTTGAAGATGATCGGCGCGCAGGGAATCGATGCTGATCAGGACGAGATCGGGTTCCAGATCGGCGTCGAAGTTCCGGATCCAGCAGCCACCGACCACCCCGCTCAGGAGCGCCAAGGCGATGGCCATGCGCGCGGCACGCGCCAGCCGCGGGACCCTCTTTGACACGCCGCCTCGGCTCTTCCTGCTTCGCGTGCGATTCGACATCGAAGGCCGAACTGTACCGGACTCGGCTTTTTTTCGAGGCCCGGCCATTGCAGCAAGCCGCCAATCAGGCCAATCTCTGCCCGCTTCGATGCCGCGGGGCGGTAGTTCAATTGGTTAGAGCACTGGCCTGTCACGCCAGAAGTTGCGGGTTCGAGTCCCGTCCGCCCCGCCA
>JANQEL010000220.1 GCA_028278345.1 Myxococcota bacterium | reverse complement strand
TGCATAGCGAAGCACGCGGTCGAAGCGTTCTCCGATTCGCTTCGCCTCGAACTCGCGAGCTCTGGAATCGAGGTCTGTGTCGTCTCGCCGGGTCAGACGGAAACGCCCATTCTCGACAGAGCGCGCGCCGATTTCAGCCAACTCCAATCGACGACTTCCGCGCCCTATCGCGACCTCGTCGATCCGAGAGGCGCAATGGCCGAACGCGAGGGCGCGCCGCCGGAAGAGGTCGCGAAGGCCGTCGTCAGGGCCCTCACGTCGAAGACGCCGCACGGCCGCTACTTCGTGGGTTTCGACAGTCGCGGGGCCTACCTGCTCGGTCGCGTCGTGCCGCACTCACTTCGCCGGCGAATCATGCGAGTACTACTCGGGTTCTCCTGAGGGTATTTTCGACAGGGCCATGACTCGCACTGCCATCGACGTTGCATCGACCTACTTCGACCGCGTACGTGCCCGCGACATCGCTCTGGTCGACTTGTTCCACGAAGACGCGGAACTCATCGGGCTGGGTGAGCGCAAGACGGGTCGCGACGCGATCCGCGAGTTCTACAGCGGTGTGATCGAAGGGGCTGGCCCGACGCCGACGCAGGTCGGCTCGCTGCTCGCAGATGGCGAGAGAGTCGCGGCCGAGATCATCATCGAGTTGGCAAGCGGCGGAACGGTCCACGCGGTGGACGTCTTTCGAGTCGAAGACGGGCTCATCCGCTCGCTTACCTACTTCATCGCCAGCGAGTAGAATTCTTGGCGAGGCCTCTTCGGAGTCTATTGCGATGAAGCAGGGACGAGTCAGCCAGACTGCGCTCAAGGTGGCGATCAGCTTCCTCACCTTGAACCAGAAGGATGACTGGGCGAAGCGGTTGCCCGACGGCCTGGTCGAGATGAGCGAGCGTCTGCTCCTCGCGTCGGGATCGCCGGGCTACAACCCCAGCATCATGCGATTGGCGAAGAAGCGGTGGATGATTCACCTCTATCGGGTCCAGGATCTCATGATGCCGGGACAGTTCGAGGGCTTCGGTCATCGCAAGATCTTCGTGCAGGGGCAGGTCGAAGCCGCGATCGAACACGGCGCGCGCCAGGTGCTCGTCCTGGGTGCCGGCTTCGACACGCTCTGCCTGCGACTCGCACCGCTGTATCCGCACGTGCAGTTCTTCGAGGTCGACCACCCCGCGACGTCTGCCGCCAAGGCGAAGGGGATCGATCTCGAAGGCCAGCCGGCGAACATGAGGCAGATCGCGGTGGATCTCGGAGAACAGCCGCTTTCGAAGGTGATGTCACAAGAAGAGCGCTGGGAACAGTCGGTTCCCTCGTTGCTGGTTGCCGAAGGGCTGTTTCAGTACCTCACGGACGAAGAAGTGCGCGGGTTGCTGGTCGAGGCGGCCGCCTGCTCTGCTCCGAGCAGCCGATTCGTATTCACACACTCGGTCCCTCGGTACAACAAGTTGATCGTGCTCCTCACGGCCTTGATCGCCGAGCGTTGGAAGTACGGAGTCAACAGCGCAGATCTTCCCGAATACGTCAGTGGAACGGGCTGGAAGATCATCTCCGACGTCGACGACGATCCCGCGCACGGTGTGGAGCGCTACGCAGTCGCCGAGCGACGTTGAACCAGGTCCGATTCGACCGCGAAGAGCAGGGGGCTACCCGATGTCCAAGGTGACCATCGCGACGGCCGCACCGCAGTTCCTCGTCGATGACCTCGAGGTGTCGATTTCGTTCTACGAAGAGGTCCTCGGGTTCGAGCTCGACTTCGTCTACGAGGGCTTCTACGCGAGCGTTACGCGCGATGGTGCCACGATCCACCTGAAGTGCGCTCCGAAGCTCGCGGCCGAGCGTACGCATCGAAAGGGGCACGAGCATCTCGACGCATATCTCGATGTGACCGGAGTGGACGCCCTTCACGATGAGTTTGCGGGGAAGGGAACGTCGATCATCCACGCCCTCGCAGAGCGGCCTTGGGGGCGGCGCGAGTTCTACGTCGAAGACCCCGACGGCTACATCCTCTGCATCTCGGAAGGCGTGTGAATGTCGAATGTCTTCGTTCGGGAATCCCGGATCGGTCAGCAGGGTGTGTTCGCGACGCGGGCGATCGAGGAGGGCGAAGTGATTCGCGAGTTCGTGATCGAGCGGGAAGTGACGAAGGAGTCGCCGCTGCGTCCGGGAGAGCCAGCCGAGCATTGCGCCTTGATCGATGGACGTTTCCAGCTCGTGGCGGAGCCCGACCGCTACTTCAATCACTCCTGCGACCCCAACGTGTACAACCGATTCGCAGACGATCGAATCGAGGTGGTCGCTCGCCGAGCGATCCAGGCCGGTTCGGAGCTCACCCTCGACTACCTGATCAACAACTCGGGCGGCGATAGTTGGGAGTGCAGTTGTGGGGCGGCTCGCTGCCGGGGCAAGACCGGCTTCAGCTTCTTCACGCTGCCGCTCGAGATCCAACGGGAGTACCTGCCCCTCCTCGCGCCCTGGTTCCGCCGCCGACACGCCGGCGAACTCGACGAACTCGTGGCGAGACTCGAGGAGTCATGACGAAGGCCCTCCTCAGCGCGGACACGGTGGCCCGGCTCGAGGTGCTCTTCGCCCCGGCGGATCGGGAGGAAGCGACGCAGCTGCTGGTCGATCTGTGCGGAGACAACCTCCCCTTCTGCGAAAACTCGACCTCGACTTCTCTCGAGAGGATTCGATTCGCGGCGTTGAAGCAGAGCTGCGGGGAGCTTTCGGCGCTCTATGCTGCCGTGGAGCTGGCGAACGTCGATTGGCGGGATCTCCTCGTGGCGGCCGACTTCGCGGATGACCCGGAAGCCCATCGGGCCTGGATGCCGACCCGTAGATCGATAGGAAATTGAAATGAATCCGATGACGGAAGACGAAAGCCGCGCGTTCCTGTCGAGTGGGAGCCGCACCGGAAAACTGGGCACCGTTCGGCGCGATGGTCGCCCCCACGTCACGCCCATCTGGTTCGTACTCGACGGCGACGACCTCGTCTTCATGACCCACGAAGGCTCGCTCAAGGGCAAGATCCTTCGTCGGGAGTCGCGCGTCATGTTGTCGGTTGACGAAGAGGTCTTCCCCTACGCCTTCGTGCTCGTCGAAGGTCGTGCCACTCTCGAGCGCCCGACGGCGGAAGAGCTCTGGCCATGGTCGCGCCGCATCGCGGAGCGTTACGTCCCAGCCGACATGCTGGATGCAACCGCGAAGCGCAACGCCGTCGAAGGTGAGCTCCTCGTGCGTGTCGCGATGTCGAAGATCACAGGTATACGAGGAGTCGCTTCGTAGCCAAACCATTGGGAGAGCAGGCGGTGTCATTGGAGTTGTGGCTTGCGTTCTGCGCAACCGAAGCCGTGCTCTGCTTCACGCCGGGGCCGGCGGTACTGCTGATCGTGTCGATCGCACTCGGACGCGGTGCTCGTCCGAGCATTGGCGCGATGTTCGGGATCGTGGCGGCGAACACGCTCTACTTCGCCCTTTCTGCGACCGGTGTTGCGGCCACCCTGGCGGCTTCGCGCGAGCTCTTTCTCGTACTGAAGTGGGGCGGCGCCGCGTATCTGATCTGGATCGGTGCGCGCATGCTTCTGGCGCCAGGCAACACGGCGACGAGCGCGGAGCCGGTCGTCCTGATGCGAACCTTCCTCAAGGGCTTCGTGGTTCAGGGGGCGAACCCCAAGGCGCTCGTCTTCTTCATGGCGTTGCTTCCCCAGTTCATCGATCCCACCGGCGCGATCGCGACGCAGCTGGTGATCCTGGGCGCGACTTCGGCGCTGATCGAGTTGATCGCTCTTTCCACGTACGCCCTGGTCGCCATCCGTACGGGTGAGATCGCCGGCCGTCGGGTCGCAGACTGGCTCGAGCGAGCGGGTGGAGCACTCTTGATCGCGGCCGGCGCTCGCCTCGCCGCGGCGCGGCGCGAATGATCCGAAGCGCGCACAGAGAAGAAGCCGCGGCCGTCTCCGAACTCGCCTTCCGCTCGAAGTCGCACTGGCCCTACACCCCCGAGCAGCTCGAGGTGTTCCGCCTCGAACTCACGATCTCGCAGGCACAGCTGATCGAAAAGCGCGGTCACGTCTTCGAGGGGCAGGGCGAGCTGCTGGGCTTCTACACCCTCGCAGTGCTGAACGAGAGCGACGTCGAACTCGAGCACATCTTCGTCGAACCCGAAGCCCTCGGTCGCGGGATCGGCTCACAGCTCTTCGATCACGCCTGCGAAACCGCGCGTGACTCGGGGGCGAAGGTGTTGGTCATCCAGAGCGATCCGAACGCGGCGGGCTTCTATCACACTCTCGGCGCAACGCTCGTGCGCGAGATTCCGTCGAGCATCCCGGGGGGATCGATCCCCTATTTCACCTATCCACTGGCGAGCCCTGCGGAGGCGTAGGGCGCCAATCGATCGGAGGTGCGCATGTCGACCGAGCACGCGGCGAGTGTCTTGATCTTGAACGGGGCGATCGTCTTCTTCGTGGGCATGCTCGTCGGGCTGCCCTATGGCGTCTTGCGTGCGCGCGGCGGCAGCGAGGAAGCGCTCGACAATTGGCGCATCTCGCACGTGCAGAATCTGCAGAACGGGATGCTCCTGTTGATCGCGGGCGTGTGCGCGTCCTACATCGACCTTTCTGCGTCGCTCCTGGGTTTCATGACGTTGGTTCTGGTGGTCGCGGCCTATACGGACATGGGGGCGTGGATCATCCGGCCCCTCACCGGACACACGGGCGTGCTTCCGGATCCACCCGCCGCGAACCGCGCCGTGTTCGGGCTGTTCAACATCACCCTGCTCGGACAGTTCGTCGGCATCGCGATCTTGATCTACGGCGCCTGGTCGCGCTGGACGACGATCGCGGCCTAGCTAGAGGAATCGCCAGCGCTACGCCACACGGAAACGTGCGACGTGCTTTCCTCGGTGAAGGGCTCACGCGCCCACCCCGCGAATCGATCTTCGAGCTGCATGCCCGCGATGCGCGCCATCAGGTCCAACTCGGAAGGCCACACCCAGCGAAATGGCGCGGAGAAGGAGTGCATCTTCTCGCCTTCGATCCAGTAGTGATGGGAGCGTAGGATCTGGCCCACGAAGTCGGTGTACTCGTCGAAGCCGAAGTGGGTGGGCTGCCAATCGAAGGGCCGCACGCGTTCGCCGGGGGGAATGGATCGAATCGTGGGCACGTAGACCTCGATCACGAAGCGCCCGCCCGACTTCAGATGCGCTGCGGCGTTCTCGAAGCACGCGACCTGTTCTTCCTGGCTCGTGAGGTTCGTGATCGTGTTGAACGCGAGGTAGACGAGGTCGAATTCCTTCTCCACTCGGGTCGTCGCCATGTCGCCAGCGGTGACTTCGATGCGCCCCGAACCCGGCTTGGCGCGCAGCTTCTCGAGCATCGGAAGGGAACTGTCGATGCCGTGGACTTCCACGCCGCGCTCACTCAGGGGCAGGGCGAGGCGCCCCGTGCCCACGCCGAATTCGAGGGCGGCCCCACCGTTCGCGGCCTCGACCAGGAAATCCACCGCCGGGCCGAGGACTTCCGGTCGAAACATGTCCGCGGAGGTCGCGTCGTAGCGCGCAGCGACATCTTCATCGAAGGGGTTCTCGGCCATCGCGTCATCCCGATGCTGGGGAAGCGGCGGGGGTTTCGCCAAGTACACGGGGCGCAATGTCCTCTGGATCCTCTACGTCCTTCCCACCGGCGCCTTCGAAGACCTGAAGTACGAGTTCGACGGCCAAGACGTGACATCCCCGGTCGTACTGCGTTGCGTTCTTGGGGCCGAGCGTCACATCGAGACTCGTTTTGGCACCCGAGATCAGCGAATTCACTGGGGTGTGGTGATTCAGCCCGAGCGTTTCTGCTCCCTTCTGTGGCTCGTTGGTGCACTGAGGGGCATCGCAGGCTACTTCGGGTCAGGCTGCCGCAGAGTGGCGGTCAAATCTTCCGACGGTTCGATCCAGGCCACTCGCATCTTCGGAGTGGACGCGAGGTCACGCGCCCATTTCCGGTGGAACTTCAAGGACGTGCGTCGGTGCAACGCCTCGCAGCACCACTGTGGGACTGTTGGCCCCTGACTGGGTACGAGAGTTGCACCCGTGTGACACGCCGGGTTGGTCCGTTCGAGGGGACGGTCCGGCGCTCAACACAACCCCCCACCCAGAGGGAGCCAGTAGACCCATGACGACGAGAGATTCTGCTCCAAAGCGCGCAGGCATGAGGCACGGAAGCCTTCTGCTCGCCGCCGCTTTGCTGATTTCCACGTTTACCGCCGCGATTGCCAGTGCCGAGAACCTCCAGCAGGTAATGAAGCGGCGCGGCCTCAGCCAGACCGACATCCTGGCGGCCGCCAAGACCTACGTGCCATCGGGCGGGCGCGATGAGTTCATCGCGTTCGCATCCGGCGGCCAGAGCGGCCACATCATCGTCTACGGAATTCCGTCGATGCGCATCCTCAAGTATATCGCGGTGTTCACCCCCGAGCCCTGGCAGGGCTACGGCTTCGAAGACGAATCCAGGGCCGTCCTCGAGCAGGGTCGCATCAACGGCAAGGACATGAACTGGGGTGATGTCCACCATCCCGCGATCTCCGAGACGGATGGCGACTACGACGGTCAGTATCTTTTCACGAACGACAAGGCGAACCCCCGCCTCGCGGTGATCGATCTGCATGACTTCGAGACCAAGCAGATCGTCGTGAACCCCGTGTTCCAAAACGAGCACGGTGGTGCGTTCGTCAGCACCAACACCGAGTACGTGATCGAGGCGGCGCAGCTCGCAGCGCCCCTGGGCGGCAAGTACGCCCCCCTCGAACTCTTCAACGAAGAGTATCGCGGTGGCGTCACCTACTGGAAGTTCAACCGCGAAAAGGGGCTCATCGACGAGAGCCAGTCCTTCTCGATCGAACTGCCTCCCTACTCGCAGGACCTTTCCGACTTCGGCAAGGGCCCCAGTGAGGGTTGGTCGTTCACGAACTCCTTCTGCTCCGAGCGGTACGTCGGCGGCATCGAGCGCGGTCGCCCGCCCTTCGAGGCCGGTTGTTCCGCCAAGGACACCGACTACCTGCACGTGATCAACTGGGCGAAGGCGGCGAAGGTCGCTGCCGGCCGCAAGGCGACGAAGATCAACGGCCACAGAGTGATCACGATGGACGTCGCAGTCGATGAAGGCCTCGTCTACCTGATCCCCGAGCCGAAGAGCCCCCACGGCATCGACGTCGCGCCTGACGGCGAGCACATGGTGATTTCGGGCAAGCTCGACAGCCATACCTACGTGTACAGCTGGAAGAAGATCAAGAAGGCGATCGACAACAAGGACTTCATGGACAAGGACCCGTACGGGATCCCGATCATCGACATGAAGAAGGTGCTGAACGTCCAGGTGCCCCTCGGTCTCGGGCCCCTGCACACCCAGTACGATTCGGTCGATGGCGTGGCCTACACGTCCCTGTACGTCGACTCGATGGTCGCGCGGTGGAACTACAAGACGGGCAAGCTGCTCGATCGCCTGCCCATCCACTACAACATCGGTCACCTGATGACGATGCACGGTGACACCGTGAAGCCCCGGGGCAAGTATCTCGTATCGCTCAACAAGCTGGCGATCGATCGCTTCAACCCCGTTGGCCCGCTGCATCCGCAGAACCATCAGCTGATCGACATCGGCGACCAGGACAAGATGCAGCTCTTGTACGACATGCCGCTTCCGATGGGCGAGCCGCACTACACGGTGGCCATCGATGCGAAGATCCTGAAGCCCGGGATCCGCTACAAGAGCGGCACCAACACGCGAACGGGCGAGATCTCTCCCGCCAAGACGCGTGCCGGCGAAGAGCGCATCGTCAAGAACGGCAACAAGGTCGAGGTGTTCGGCACGTTGATCCGGTCGCACATCACGCCCGAGATCATCGAAGTGGACGAGGGTGATCACGTCACGATCCACCTCACCAACCTCGAGCGGGCGGAAGACCAGACGCACGGCTTCACCGTCAGCAAGTACGGCGTCAACGGCTCCTGGGAGCCGGGTGAAACCGCAACGCTCAGCTTCCTGGCCGACACGCCTGGCGTGTTCCCCACCTACTGCACCGAGTTCTGCTCGGCGCTGCATCTCGAGATGCAGGGTTATCTGCTCGTCAAGCCCAAGGGCTACAAGGCCAAGGCCGGCGATCTGATGCCCAAGGAGGAGTACACCAAGGCCGATTACGAGAAGCAGGTGAAGGCCAACAATGAAACCCAGGCCGTGATCGACAGCGTCGTGGGCTTCATCCTCAGCCAGAACTACACGGACTTCCCCGAAGTCGTCGCGCTCGTCGAAGATGCGACGGATCAGTTCGGGAAGATCGACGAAGTGAAGGCGAGGGCCCAAGAAGAAGCCGCCAAGGGCAACTACCACAGTGCAACGCTGTGGGCCGGCCAGTGGTGGCAGTACCAGGTGAAGGGTGCGGATATCGGTCTCCGCGCCAAGACCTACCTCGAGCAGCACGGCTCGAAGACGGTCGAAAAGAAGTAGCTCGCATCAAAGGGTCGGGCGCCGGGGAGGTCTCGCTCCCCGGCGCCCGTGACCCCGCGACACCCCCCTCCCGTGCTCCCGAACGTGTCCCGAAAGGTGACTTCCGGACGAAGGAGTTTCGAACATGAAATTCAATACCTGGCGCATACTCCCGGTGCTCGCTGCCCTGGTCGCCGGGTTGGCCGTCGCTTCCGTTGGCAGCGCCCAGACCCTCACGGGTGAGGAGCTCTACAACCAGCGAACGTGCTTTACATGCCACGGCAAGGACGGCAAAACCCCGATCCTTCCCTCCTACCCGCTCATTGCCGGCCAGAACTTCGAGTACGTCCTGCAGCAGATGAAGGACATCAAGAGTGGCGCGCGATCCAACGCCAATTCGCCTTCGATGCAGGGCATCATGCACCTCGTCAACGACGACGAAATGAAGCTCCTGGCCGAGTACATCTCGAAGCTACCCCGTTGATTGAATGGCTCGAAGCCGAGCCGAGGAGAAGAGAAACATGAGATTCCCGATCCGAATGGAGCGCCTCGCGACCACCCTCGCATTGGCCGCGCTCGTCGCGCTCCCCGCCGCAGCCCAGGTCGCGCCGAAGGGCAAGGGGATCGAGAGCGACGACTACGAGTGGAACAAGATGGAGGGCGGCGAGAAGGAACTCGCGCTCACCCTCGAAGGCGATATCGAGAACGGCGAAGAGGCCTACGAGATCTGCTCGGGTTGCCATCTGCCCTCGGGCGCCGGTCGCCCCGATGGCACCTTTCCGCAGCTCGCGGGGCAACATCCGAACGTGATCATCAAGCAGATGGCCGACATCCGCGCCGGCCGTCGCGACAACCCGATCATGTACCCCTTCGCGATCTCGCTGATCGATCAGCAGGAACTCGCCGACGTCTCGGCCTACATCCAGACCCTTCCCATCCCCACCGACAACGGCAAGGGGCCCGGGACGAATCTCGAGCTGGGCAAGGAGCTCTACGATCGCGACTGTGTTTCGTGTCACGGTGACAAGGGCGAAGGCGACGCTGCGAAGTTCTACCCGGTGCTCGCGGGGCAGCACTACAAGTACATGCTGCGTCAGATCCACGAGATCGCGACGAAGAAGCGCCGCAACGCCAACCCCGACATGGTGAAGATCGTCGAGAAGTACACTGAAGAAGAACAGGATGCGGTCGTCGACTACATGTCGCGCCTGACCTGGCCCGAGCGGTCGAAGTAGCCGTCGAGCAGGACACCGCACGAGAGAGGAGCCGGACCATGGCTGCGGAAGCCGATCAGAGTGAACAACAAGCAGCGCGGTTGCGGGCGTTTCGCGTTCTCACGGTCGCCGGGCTCCTGCTCATGATCGTGTCCTTCTTCTCCCCCATGTGGTGGGTCTCGCTCAAGGCCGTGAACTACCCCGAAGAGACCTTCCCCGACGGCATCCGCATCCACATGCACTGGACGGGGGTCGAGAACGGCTGCGAAGGCGAAGAGCGCGAGGAGGTGAGTGACGACTTCGGCCTCGACTGTGTCGAGGAGATGAACACGATCAACCACTACATCGGCATGGAACCGATCGAGAAGGGCGCGGTGCTCGAATTCGCCGCCGCGCCCTACCTCTTCGGGGCCTTCGCGGTGATGTTGGTCGGGATGCTCTTCTACAGCGGACCAATGTGGTGGGCGCTGGCCGTCCCCGCGATCGTGGCCCCCGTGGTCTTCGTCGCCGACTTCACCTTCTGGCTCTGGTGGTTCGGGCACAACCTGAAGGAGTGGGCCGCCTTCACCGTGAAGCCCTTCATGCCCACGGTGCTCGGCGAAGGGCTGGTGGCCCAGTTCAGCACCTACTCGTATCCCCACTACGGGATGCTCATTTCGGCGGCTTCTGCGATCTGTCTCACCCTGGCGGTGTTGATTCGTCGCAAGCACCTGCAGGAGCTGCAGCGTCCCTGACATCCGCGAGGCTTCCTCCATGCCGCTCGTCGCACGATGGGTCGCTGCGGCGGCCTTCGCATCACTGCTGATCGCGCCGTCCTTCGTGTTGGCTTCGGAGAGCCTGCAGGCCCTGATCGACGCGACGCCGCGGGGTGGCGTCCTGGAGCCACCCGCCGGCCACTACGTCGGTAGCGTCAAGGTGAGCAAGCCGATCACGATCGATGGCCGCGGAGAGGTGATCGTCGACGGCGAGGGGAGCGGTTCGGTCATCACCGTGCGCGGCAGTGGTGTGACGCTGCGCGGGTTGCGCATCCAGGGCTCCGGAGCGAATCACGATTCGATCGACGCCGGGATCTCGGTGAAGGGGCATCGCAACGTCTTCGAGGACAACGTGATCGAGGACTGCCTGTTCGGGATCGACCTCGGGCAGAGCAACGAGAACGTGATCCAGCGCAACCAGATCAGCTCGAAGCCCCTGGGCATGGGGGTCAAGGGCGACGGCATCCGTCTCTGGTACAGCCGGGACAACCAGATCGTCCACAACGACATCCGCGACGTTCGCGATGTCGTGGTCTGGTACTCGGCCGCGAACCTGATCGCCCACAATCGCGTCACCGGCGGACGCTACGCCCTGCACTTCATGTACTCGAAGAAGAACCTGGTCGAGGACAACGTGTATGTGGGCAACATGGTGGGCGTCTTCCTGATGTACAGCGACGGCGTCGAGCTGCGTCGCAACCAGATCACCCAGGGCGAGGGCGCGACCAGCATGGGGGTGGGGTTCAAGGAATCGAGTGACGTGCTGCTCGAGAACAACACCATCATGCGCTGCGCGACGGGGATCTATCTCGACATCTCCCCCTTCGAGCCCGACACCCACAATCGCTTCGTGGGCAACCAGATCGCCTACAACTCCGTGGGCGTGCTCTTCCACAGCGATTGGCACAGCAACATCTTCGAGGGCAACGACTTCAACGACAATTTCACTCAGGTGGCCGTGCGCGGCGGCGGCGGTGCAACGCGTCATACCTGGCACGGGAACCGCTGGGCGGACTATCGCGGCTTCGATCGCGACGAAGATGGTACGGGAGACAAGCCCTACGAGCTCTACGCCTACGCAGATCGCTTCTGGGTCGACCGGCCCTTCGCCGCCTTCTTTCGCGCCTCGCCGCTCTTCGAGACCATAGACATGCTCGACCGCCTGGCCCCCTTCATGGAACCGACGCTGGTGGTTCGCGACGAGGAGCCGCGTTTCGAGCTCGAAACCGATGGTTCGCGATGACGACCGAAGCCAAAGAGAAACCGGCGAAGCCCGCCAGGAAGAAGCTGCGGCGCAGGCTGACGCGTCAGCAACAGCGCAGGCGGATGCTCTTGCGCTCGGGGCTCACCGGCTTCGCGCTGCTCGTGCTGCAGCCGATCGCGCACCTTCCGCTCGCACGCCGCGCCTACGCGCGTCTCCGCCCGCCCGGGGCGAGTGAGGAACGCGGCTTTCTCGGCGCCTGCATCAAGTGCGGTCAGTGCGTTCAGGTCTGCCCCGTGAACGCGATCCTGCTCGCCGACATGGAGGAAGGATTCGGGACCGGTGCTCCCTACATCGATGCACGGGCGCAGGCGTGTGACTTCTCCTGCGACGCCCTCTCGTGCATTCTTGCTTGCCCGACGGGAGCGCTGTCCCACTCCACGCGCACCAAGGAAGAAGTGCGTGTCGGCGTTGCGCGACTCGCACGCCCCGAGGCCTGTCTCGCGCGCAAGCGGCGCGGGTTTCGTGGCGCGGCTCGTGGAAAGAGGTTCCGCGGCCGGCTGCGATACGAGGAAGTCGACCGCTGGAACGCGATCCCCATCGCCGAGCATCCCTACGACCGCGAGATCTGCGACCTCTGCGTCATCGAGTGTCCGATCGGCGAGCAGGCCATTCGACTCGAGCCTTTGGGTGGAGGTGCGATGACCCCGGTCGTGGGCGACGGATGCGTGGGCTGCGGCGTCTGCGAGATGGTCTGCCCCGAAGAGCCGACCTGCATCGTGATCGATCCCTTCGGCGAGGAGGTGGCCTGATGGGCCTCGTCGCCGACTTCGCCACGATGCTCGGTCGCGCACCGGAGCGTCCGAAGCACAAGACCGACGCCGCGGAGGTGATCCACGGGCGCAAGCGCGGCGGTGGCATCAAGATCCAGCAGTTGCTCGAAGAGATCGCGGGCGCGAAGAAGGTGCACACCTGGCGCAACCGGCGATGGGCGGTGCTGATCGGCATCAACCTGCTCTTTACACTCTCGTACTGGTTCGACGTTCAGCTGGTGGAGGGATCGCTCACCGCGTCGCGCTTCCTCGGCTTCCACATGGCGGACGTCTACTCGAGCTTCCTGGTGGCGCTGGCCCAGCATCACATCCCGGTCAATCTCGTGATCGGCGCGGTCACGGTAATGGTGCTGTGGGGGCTGATCGGCGGACGTGCGTATTGCTCGTGGGCCTGTCCCTATCACCTGGTGGCCGAGTGGGCCGAGATGCTTCACGTCAAACTCGTGGAGCGCGGGATCGTCTTCGATCATCCCTTCCATCGCGGAATTCGCACTGTCCTGTGGGTGCTGTTCGCGCTGCTGGCCCTGATCACCGGGCAGACGCTCTTCCTCACCCTCAACCCGATCGGCATCCTGAGTCGCGCCGTGATCTACGGCCCGAGCCTGGCGCTGATCTGGGTGCTGCTCCTGCTGGCGTTCGAGGTCGTGTACTCGCGACGCGCGTGGTGTCGCTACGTCTGCCCGATCGGGCTCACCTATGGCGTGATCGGCGCGGCGTCGCCGATCGGCGTCGAGTACAAGCTCGAAGCCTGCGCGCACGAAGGCGAGTGCCGGAAGGTCTGCGAGGTGCCGCACGTTCTCGACATCACGATCAAGGGCCGTGCCCCCGATTCCCACGTCGACGTCGGGCCCGACTGTACGCGTTGCGGTCTGTGCGTCGACATCTGCCCGACGAAGTCCCTCGATTACAAGATCAAGGGGCTGGGCTCGCTCCTGTAGCTACTCCCAGGCCACGGAAGGCAAGACGAAGATGCAGATCCAGGTCGAAGCGCTATCGAAATCGTTCGGTCGCGCCCAGGTGCTCGACGATCTATCGCTCGCGATCCCTTCGAGTGAACGCGTTGCGCTGATCGGCGCGAACGGCGCGGGCAAGACGACGCTCATCCGCAGCCTGCTCGGGCAGTACACCTATCAGGGCGAGATCCGCGTCGACGGTCTCTCGCCGCGCAGCGAACGGCGCGAGATCCTGACGCGCACCGGCTTCGTCCCGCAGCTCCCCCCGCCGCTCGGGCTGACCGTCGGGCAGTTGATCCGCTTCTCGGCCGGTCTGTGTTCCGCGGAACCGAAGCAGATGATCGAAGTGGCGAGCCGCCTGGGTCTCGATGCGGAGGCGATTCGGAACAGGCCCTTCGCGAAGCTCTCCGGTGGACAGAAGCAGAAGCTCCTGATCGCCGTCGCCCTGGGAAGGGATACGAAGCTGCTCATCATGGACGAGCCCGCCGCCAACCTCGATCCCGATGCCCGGCGCACCTTCTTCGAACTCCTCGCCGAGCGGACGAGCGGCACCACGATGTTGATCTCGAGCCATCGCCTCGACGAAGTGGCCCAGCTCGTGCAGCGCGTCGTCGAACTCGACCACGGAAGGATCTGCCTCGACGATCACGTCGCCGAGGCGGGCGCCCTCGACGCGGTGCTGCGCTGTCGCCTCGAACTGGTGCGCGCAGAATCGAGTGCAGTGCGAACCCTGGGCGAGTGGGGTTTCGAAGCGAGCGAGGGCGGCCTGGTCTTCGAGGGGGGCGTTCCCGGGCCGGACCGCTTGCGATTCCTCGGCACCATCGCGCGCTACTCGGGCCTGATCAAGGACCTGAAACTCGAATCGTCCGAGGGCGTCGATGCCTGAGCGAAGCCTGCGCATCCTCTTCGTCGTCGTTTTCACGAGCCTCGCATTCGGTTGCTGGCAGCGATCGACCACCGGCCCGGGCGAGGTCCACTTCGATCGACAGACCTGCGAGCGCTGCCAGATGGTGATCAGCGAACGCCGCCACGCGGTCCAGACGCGAACGCCCGGGGATCCCACCGCTCAGGCCTTCGACGACCTGGGCTGCGCGGTGCTCTGGCTCGACGAACAGAAGCTCTCCGAAAGCGATCCACGCCAGGAGATCTGGGTACGCGATTCGAGCGACGCCCAATGGATCTCGGCGTACGGCGCGAAGTTCGAAGACGGGCTCCCCACGCCCATGGCCTATGGTTTCGCGGCCGCTCGCGAGGGTCTCACCTTCGAAGTCGTTCGCGAGCGCATCCGATCGGCCGAACGTGCTCGAAGAGCGCCCTCGCAAGGTCATGCGCATCATCACCACGAGGGCAACGGGCGCGGCGGGAGCAGAGATGAGTGAGAGAGTGGAGGCGCTGCGCTTGACCGACGAGGCTGCTGAAGAGACGCCGCCTTCCAGCGATACTGTGGGCTCGCGCCGGGGAGATCTCCTGCGCGTAGCTCGTCTCGACGTCTCCGAGGCGTTGCGGGCGCGCTGGTTCGCGCTCTACTCGATCGTCTTCGGCGGGCTCGTTGCGTTCCTCTTCATCTTCGGGCTGACCGAGTCGCAGATCCTCGGCTTCCTCGGCCTGTCGCGCCTGCTCGTCACCTACATCCAGGTCTGCATGGCCGTGCTCCCGATCTTCATCCTGGTGACGACGGTCCGCTCCCTCGCGGGCGACCGCGAAGCGGGCGTCTTCGAATACCTGCTCTCGCTCCCGGTCTCGCTTGCGGGTTGGTTCTGGGGAAAGATGATCGGGCGCTTCGGGGTGATCTTCGCGCCGGTCTTCCTCGCCATGGCCGCGGCGGCCGGTTGGGCGGTCTACCAGGAGATCCCGGTCCCGTGGGACCTCTTCGGCCTCTACACCGCGCTGTTGGCGAGTCTCTCCTGGTGCTTTCTCGGGATCGCGATGCTGATCTCGACGCTGGCGCGTTCGACCGACGTGGCCCAGGGCGCGGCCTTCTTCGTGTGGCTCGTGCTCGTGCTCTTCCTCGACCTGATCCTGCTCGGCGTGATGGTGCAGGAACGCGTGCAACCGGAAGTGGCCGTCACGATCGCACTGGCCAACCCGCTCCAGGTGTTTCGCACCGCCGCGATGATGCTCTTCGATTCGAGCATGACCCTGCTCGGGCCCTCGGCGTTCGTGATCCTCGACGCCTTTGGCACCCGGGGCTACATCGCCTACGCGCTCGCCTACCCCGTGGCCCTCGGCAGCATCTGCGCAGGGCTCGGCTTCGCGGTGTTCCGGCGGAGCGATCTCCCCTAGCCAGTCAGCGGGGGGTGTCTCGCTTCGCACGCCCGCTCCACTTCGCGGGCGAGCGCCGTCATCTCCGCGCTCGAGAACTCCGGCATCGAGATCAGTTCGCCATCGGCACCCGCATCCGCGATCTGCCCGATGCGGTCCGTCACCGATTGAATCGGTTCGATCAGGGCCCGCCGGATCAAGAAGAAGATCATCGCCGAGAAGATGAGAGAGCCCAGCACCACGGCGAGAGAAAGATCGGTGATCAAGCGGATCGAGCGCCGCTTCATCGGCGTGAGGTCGAACTCCATGGTGGCGAGCCAGGTGCGCCCCGCCTTGTCGACGATCGGGGGAGCGGTGTAGGTGAGTTCGGTGTCCCGCCGCGAACTCGATCCCTTGCCCGTCGTGGCGACGGGATGCACCTCGCCCTTTTCGAGCTGGCGCAGGCGAACCTGGATGTCCCCCATGCCCTGAAGGCGGTTCACCAGGTCGGTGAGAGACGCCGAGTCGACATCGTCGCGCAACAGCGCATGACTCAGTGTGGAGTGGACGACGCCCGAAAGCCGGTGGGCGTTCGTCGTGGCCTGCTCGATATCCCGCGAGTAGAGGCGATAGGGCAGGATGGCGAGCACCCCCGCCACCGCGACGCAGGCGATCACGCCCAGGGTGATGATCAGTCGACGTTCGACGCTCGGGGGCTGATTCATACGGGCCTCCTCCTCCCGGGTCTGCCTCGACCCCGGACGTAGGCGGTTGAATCCAGATGGCACGGCACTGCGACGAGCCAGGTGAATCGTAACCCGATGACGATCGGTGGGCTCGATCGGTCGAAGCGATCACGCGCTTCGAGCATGCGACGAAACGCCACGCCCGCGGCGCATTGGGGGCTTGGACCGGCAACAACTGGATCTAGATCCAGTTGAAACGGGAACCGGTCGCGCGAGAAACCAGTGATTCAAGCCCTCGAATCGCTTCCCAAGGCGCCCCTTGGAAGGATCATCAGTTCTTGCCCGGTTTCCATGCAAGATGCTGGCATGTCGAAGCCCTAATCGCCGTGGGTGATGTCGAAGACCTGCGGGCAGTAGTAGGCGATTCGCGGATAGCCTTCGATCCTCCGGAGTATTCCAGCGCGCTCGAGCTTCTTGAGGTCGGAACGTGCCGTGGGGTAGGCAACGTCGTGCCGCCGCTGAACGTGGGTAACCATTGCGACAGGAGATTCGAAGAGATCATTGACGATCGCGGACAATCGAATACTCCCACCGATCTCTCTCAGTTTCTCCTGAAACTGTCTGCTGAGGGCGAGCAATCTCGTACATCTGTCCTCCGTATCGCGGGCTTGCTCAGCCACTCCCCGCAGGCAGAATTCGATCCACGCCTCCCATTTCCCGTTCGCGCTCACCTGGAACATGTAGTCAATGTAGTGATCCTTGTTGCGATCGAAGTAGGCGCTCATGTAGAGCCACTGGTCGGAAAGACCGCACCATTCCGAAATTGTCAATGCAAGGACAAGTCTGCCAACTCGGCCGTTTCCATCAGCGAAAGGGTGTATCGCCTCGAATTGATAGTGAGCGAGGAATGCTTCAACGAGCGGATCGAAGTGTTTCGGTGCATGCAGGTACTTCTCGAATGCGTCAAGGCAGTCTTCTAGTGCGCTGACTGGGGGCGGGACGAAACGCGGCGGGCTACCGATGTAGTTTTGGGTCCGGCGAAAGTCTCCTGGCGATTGATCTGACCCTCGCACGCCGTCCATCAGGATTCCGTGGAGTCGTCTGATGAGTCGAAGCGAGAGCGGCAGCCCGCGCTCTTCAGTCAGTCCGACTAGAAGAGCTTGTCCGTAGTTGAACACTTCTCGCTCAGCGTTCGCGGGGTCCGTACTGGACGCTGGAAGTTTCGGCTCGAGTTGGAACAGTGCTTGTTGCTGAGGATCGGTAATCGTCCCCTCGAGGCTTGACGAGCGCTGTGCCTCTCGATTCTGCAACGGCCGCAAGAGGAGCGTTGGATCGGGGAGGTTTTTGCCTGTTCCATCGAGAGACGCCAGTGCCCTGTGGGCATCGAGCAAGAGGGGCCAAAGTCGTTCCGGCCAGATCCAATCCGGAGGGAGCCGATGTGGAATGAAGCCGTGTGTTACCCCGGGGGTGCCAGAGACTGGGACAAGTTGGCCGGTTTTCGATTCTCCGAACAGGCTGGGGTCCACAGGTTCGCTCCTGCGATTGAAAGCTTCATTCACCGAGACGGTAGTGGATAAAATAATTCGCCGAAAATTTTAATCCCAGATGCTTCCGTTAAAATTGCCTTTAGCCGAACACCCCCGGGGGGCTCCCATCGCCGCGATGCTGCGCTGGGCATACCGGCGCATGGGCGCTCGGAGTTTTCGGTCGCCGTCAGAGTCGTGGACACCACGGACCCCTCAGTTGATCGACGGCAGCTCAAGCCACAGGTACAGCTGCACGCTGAATCGCCAACACTTGGCGACTGCCCGGAGACATGCCCCGGACGGTCACCCGACTTTGCGAATGTGCGCCGGCACTGGAGAGCGCAATGACTCGCCAGCGACTGGAATCGAATCCAGTTGGCCCGCTGGATGCCCGATCGGCGCCGGCGATCAGTGGATTGAGACGGTGCCGTTCGAGGTGCGCAGCTTGATCACCGGACCGCCGCGGCCGAGCTTGCCGCGCACGCGGCCGGCGCTCTCGTCGATGCCCGGCTGGTCGGAGCGGTCGTTGCGGATCACGCCGTTGTCGACGCGCACATCCATCTCGGCGTCGACCTGTTCGGGAAGATCCAACACGATGCGGCCGTTGCTGGTGGCGAGCTTCACGCCTTCGAGGTCGACGCGGGTGAGTGACGCGCGGATCGAACCGTTGCTCGTCGTGGCCGCCACCGCACCCGAATGATCATGCAGTTCGACGTTGCCGTTGCTCGAGCGCGCCGCCAGTCGACCGCAGGTGTGCTTGCAACAAACCTTCGCGTTCGCGGCCGAGAGCCGGATGTCGCCCACGATGTCCTTCGCGCTCACGCTGCCGTTGCCCGAGCGCGCGTGCACGTCGGCGCGCATGCCGCACACCGCCACCTTGCCATTCGAGGATGAGACCTCGACCTGTACCGTGCGGGGAATGCGGATCTCGAGGGCCACGCGCCCGTGGCGATTCCACTTGCGCGGGATCTCGACGCCGATTTCGAGGGCGCCGTCGACGTCTTCCGCGGCCACACCCATCGTGCCGACCAACTCGGCCGCCGCGTGGGGGCACTCGGCGCGGGCCTGCTTGCAGGCGCGCACTTCGATGTCATCGCGGTCTTCGCCGACGACGGTCGTCTTGCCATTGGCGTTGTGGACGCGCACGACGTTCTTGATGGGAACGTCGAGACTCAGTGTCTCTTCGCCGTCGGCGCATTCGCTCCAGGGGATGCCCGAGAGCAGGCCGCGGAAGAAGTCGCCGATCTCGCCGATGATCCGGCTGCCCGAAGACCGGCGCCCCGGCTGCGCTTCGAGCGCGCTCCCGATTTCGACGGGGGCCTGGAAGCCCGCCTCGCCGCCGCGTTCGTCGTGGTCGTGGTGTGTCACTTGCCCAGAGTCCCTCGAATGCCACCCGGGCGCGGGCCGCGCATTCGATTCCACCCACCTGCTCACTTCGTGCTCACTTAGTGATAGGTGTGATCGTCTTCTTCTTCTTTGCGTCTGCGCTCACGGCGCTCCTCTTCGTGGACCGCGCGCAGCTTTTGTCTCATCTGATAGCGCCGCCAACGAAGTTTCAAGGTTTCGATCGTGGGGATGCCGGGCGTACGGCCCTCCCGCACGAGATAGAAGTACCCGACGATCACCCCACCGAGGTGACCGATGTGGGAGACCCCCTGCTGCCCGGAGCTGAACTCCATGAAGAAGATGAAGGGGATCAACCAGATCGCCTTGAGGGGGATCGGGGGAAAGATCAGTTGGATGGTGCGGTTGGGCCAGGTGAGGGAGTAGGCGAGAAGGCAGCCCATCACTGCGCCTGAGGCACCGAGGGTGGGGATATTGATCGGTCCACCGATCGCTGGGAGCCCCATGACGAGGGGTATCAATGGAACGGTTGCGATCAGGATCCCGGCCCCGACTCCACACGCCACATAGAAACGAATGAAGCGCTGCTCCCCCCAGTGCAGCGCCAGCTGGCTACCGAACATCCACAGCGTGAACATGTTGAAGATGATGTGGAAGGGAGAACTGGTCGAATGCAGCCACATGTAGGTGAATGGCCGCCAGAGTTGGAACTCGAACCAGACCGAGTAGGGCGAGACGACCGCCCACTGTGTCACCACACCCTGGGTCATGTGCTGCGCGATGAACACCACCCCGTTCGCGATCATCAGGTTCTTGATGATGTTCGGGGTGACCGGGGGTCCGAACCCGATCTGATTTCCGCGGCCGTACATAGGTGATGTGCACTCCTGATCGCTCGACGCGTCGTGGTCTGGCGACCTTGCCCTGTTTCGCTTTGATTCTTTTCGGCGCTTCCGCGCAACGCCTTGTTGCAGATCGCTTGTGGCTTCCCGGTGTCGGAAGAAATGTCAGGAAGTGGCAGTTGCCGGCGCAGTAGCTGAAGAGGGCCTCTCCACGGGTGGGGGCGCGTCACCCGCGACCAAAAAGCGTACGGATCCTGCGGACTTCCGTCAACGCGCCCCCGAAGGAAGCCGACCGAGGCTGCGCGCCGCATGCAGCAGGGAGACGACGGTCTTGGCGTCGGTGAGGCGGCCGGACCAGATCAGGTCGAGGGCGTCGGAAAGCCTCATGGGGGCCAGTTCGATGATCTCGTCCGCCTCGAGGGCCTGAGAGGCGATCTCGAGCTCGAAAGCCGCGAAAAGGTGGATCTTCTCGTCGGTGAAGCCCGGGGTGGTGAAAATCTCGCCGAGGCGCTCGATTCTGCCCGCCCTGTAACCCGTCTCCTCGATCAGCTCGCGGCTGGCGCACAGCTCGGGGGCCTCGTCGTGCTCGAGCTTGCCCGCGGGCACCTCGTAGATCATCCCCCCGGTGGCGTGGCGAAACTGGCGGATCAGCAGCACCCGGTCCTCGTCGAGAAAGGGCACGACGGCGGCCGCGCCCGGGTGGCGAATCAGATCGAGGGTGGCGGTGCGCCCGTTCGGGAGCGCGATCTCCTCGGTCACCATCTCGAGGATCTTGCCTTTGTAGCGACCGATCTCCGTCATGTGGCTCCCTGTGGTTCGAGTGGCGCGCGAGGGTAGCCGCGCGACGGGGCTGCGGCAGTGTATGGGGATGGAACGACCCGCCACGATTGCTCTGCCCGAACGACCCGGCCGCGAGGGCTGGGCCCTCGATGCCCTCTACCGTGCGGGCATCGGCCCCGAGACCGGGGGCGCGGTGATTGCGCCTCCGCATCCCTTGTACGGGGGCAGTATGCACTCGCCGGTGGTGACCGAGGTGGCCTTTGCGTGTGAGAAGGCCGGGCTCGCGAGCCTTCGCTTCGATTGGCGCGGGGTCGGAGGGAGTGCCGGACAACCGAGTGGCGAGGTTTCGGACGCACTCGAGGACTACACGGCTGCGCTCGACTTCCTGGAGGAGTCGGTGACGCCTCCACTCGTGGCCGCCGGCTATTCGTACGGCGGCGCGACGGCGGCGATCGCGGGTGCGCGAACCACGGTGCGGCGCCTGCTGCTGGTTTCACCGCCGCCGGCCATGATGGATGCGACACCGCTTCGCGGCTTCCACGGCAAGATCTTCATCGCGGTCGGCGAGAACGACACCATCTCACCTCCGGCCGAACTCGAAGCGCTGGTGCGCGACCTCGATCACGTCACCTTCGAAGTGCTCGACGACACCGATCACTTCTTCGCGATGGGGCCGGGGCTGAAAGATCTCGGCAAGCTGGCTTCCTCGTGGCTCGAGAGTTAGCAGCCCGTTGAAGAACCCTTCGGTCGCCACTCGCCGCCCTTCGACCCGGCCTCTGCGTTGCGCAAAAGCGGCCGTAGCGATGCTACGCCCACTTTCGCGCGCCTTGATTCCGGGCCGAATGACGACGATTGGCTCGGTCAGGGTTCATCAACGGGCTGCTAGCGCGTACGCAGTAGCGTGATGATGCAGGCGACGTGCGCCACCACCATCACGGGGCCGGCGAAGACGGGCACGTACCACTGGGTAGCGAGGTGGGTGATCGCGCCCGTTTGCGCGGCGTGCGGAAAGGCGATCAACAGATCGCCGACTCCGACGATGGTGCAGGCCCAGACCAGCGCGCGCGCCTTCGACCAGTTCTGCTGAAGCCCGACGAAGGCGAGGACGGCCAGCACACTCGTCGTCGTGTCGGCGATCGCCGTCGGAAGCGCGAACGCCAGCGGCATGTCGGGCGCGAGGTTCTGCACCAGCAGCCCCACGCCGAGCACGCGGAACATCTCGGGCGCCACCCACACGGCGAGCTGATGCCGCACCTCGAGTTTCTGCGCCCACGGCCACACGACGAAACGCGCGATCAGACTCCACGCCAGGGTGAACCAGACGAACTGGAAGACGAAGTAGGCGATCGGGTTCATGCCACGAGTGTGCGGGTTACGCGATGGCGATCAAGACGAGACCCACCAACAAGACGGTGAGCGCGCTGGCCTTCCTCACATTCATGTGTTCCCCGAGCCACACCACCCCGACCGCTGCGCCCAGGGGCACGCTCAGCTGGCGGAAACCGGCGACGTAACTCACGTCCGTCGCATAGAGCATCGCGAGCAGGATCAGCGCGTAGGCGAGGTAGCTCCCGACCCCCATGAGGGCGGCGTCGCGCAGGGCGGCGAAGCTTCGGTATTCGCGGATCTCCTCGCGGTAGGTGCGCTGCGGAAACAGGAAGAGCGCCATGCCGAGGGCCGTCGCCCAGCCTTCGAAGGCGCTGTAGATCAGGGCCGCGTGCAGCGCGGGTCGAGCAAAGACTTCGGTGACGCCGCTGTCGCGCACCATCCGCACACCGATGTCGTCGAGCAGCGTGTAACCCGTCGTGCCCAGGGCCGAGAGCGCCGCGAATGCGATGCCGATCCCCGGCAGCGTTCGCCGCCCCAGGGTGTAGAGGTTGTTGGCCCCGAGTGCCGCGCTGCCGAGGAAGACCAGCGCCACGCCCCCGATGCAGAGCCAGGTGATCGCTTCGCCTCGGCCGAGCGCGATCGAACCCACCACCACGAAGGCCGGACCGAGGGAGCGCACCAGCGGATAGACGACCGAGAGATCTTCGGCGCGATACGCGCGCGCGAGCGCAAGCCCATAAACCGCCTGCGCGATGCCCGTGCCAGCGAGAATCCAGAAGAGCTCCCCCGGCAGGTCGCCGAGCAACTCGCGGTGGTAGAGGAGCACCGGCGACATCGTCGCGGCGCCGAGCAGGTTGCCCACGAAGAAGAACGCGAAGGTCGGGCGGTTCTTCGCGACCGTGTTCCACAGCACGTGGAGCACGACCGAGGCGATGATCAGGAGCGCAGCGGTTGCGCTCATCTCTCTACCATTGAGGCGCGCTTTGCGCGCTGCCCCGACACGCTACAGCCAGTCGGGCGTGGGCAGGCCCTTTTCCTTCAGGAAGGCGGGGTTGAACATCTTGCTCTGGTAGCGCGTGCCACTGTCGCAGAGCATGGTGACGATGGTCTTGCCCGGGCCGAGCTCCTTTGCGAGGCGCAGCGCGCCCGCAACGTTGATCCCGGAAGAGCCACCGAGGCAGAAGCCGTCGAGCTTCAGCAGATCGAAGCAGATCGGCAGCCACTCCTCGTCGCTGATCTGCCACATCTCGTCCAGCGGCATGCCGTCGATGTTGGCCGTGATGCGCCCCTGGCCGATGCCCTCGGTGATCGAGGTTCCGCTCGACTTGAGTTCGCCTTCCTTGAAGTAGCTGTAGATCGCGGCGCCCATCGGATCGGCGAGGCCGATCACGACGTCGGGGTTGCGTTCCTTGAGCGCGATCCCGACCCCCGAGAGCGTGCCCCCGGTTCCCACCGAGCAGATGAAGCCGTCGACCTTGCCGTCGGTCTGCTCCCAGATTTCGGGGCCGGTCGTTTCGAGATGGCCCTGGCGGTTGGCGAGGTTGTCGAACTGGTTCGCCCAGATCGCGCCGTGCTCTTCGGTCTTGGCGAGATCTTCGGCGAGGCGGCGCGAGATGTGGACGTAGTTGTCGGGGTTCTTGTAGGGAACGGCGGGCACTTCGCGAAGGTCGGCTCCGCACAGCCGCAGCATGTCCTTCTTCTCCTGGCTCTGGGTGTCGGGGATGACGATCACCGTCTTGTACCCCTTGGCGTTGCCCACCAGGGCCAGCCCGATGCCGGTGTTGCCCGCGGTGCCCTCGACGATCGTGCCACCGGGTTCGAGTTCGCGCTTGGCTTCGGCGTCTTCGACGATGGCGAGCGCCGCGCGATCCTTCACCGAACCGCCGGGGTTCATGAACTCGGCCTTGCCGAGAATCTCGCAGCCGGTCAGCTCGGAAAGGCGGTCGAGTCGGATCAGCGGCGTGTTGCCCACGCTACCCACGAAACCATTGCGTACGTCCATCTTCGAAACTCCAGTAGTGCTTGGGGCGGTGGCGCGCGCTCAGGCGCGCTGGCTGCTCACCGCGACGGTCTCGCCCGTCATGTAGGAGGAATAATCACTCGCGAGGAAGACCATCACGTTGGCGACCTCGAAGGGCTGCGCGCCGCGCCCGAAGGCTTCCTGCGCTTCGAGGGTGTCGAGGGTCTCCTGCGGCGTGGTCTTCACCAGGAAGGGGTGGGTGGCGAAGCTCGGCGAAACGCAGTTGATGCGGACGCCGTGTTCGGCCGCTTCCATCGCGGAGCAGCGGGTGAGCGCCATCACGCCGGCCTTCGCCGCGGCATAGTGGGCCTGCCCCACCTGGGCGCGCCAACCGAGCACCGATGCGTTGTTCACGATGACGCCACTCTTGCGTTCCATCATGTGGGGAAGCATCGCGCGTGTCATGCGGAAGGTGCCCGTCAGCGTGATGTCGAGCACGACGTGCCACTGCTCGTCCGTCATGTCGACGACGTTCGCGGTGCCGCCGAGGCCCGCGTTGTTGATCAGCACGTCGACGTGCCCGAGTTCGCCGATCGCGGCTTCGATCAAGCCATCGACGTCCTCCTGGACTGCGACGTTGCAGAGCTTCGTCGCGACCGCGGTGCCGGTCTCCTTCTCGATCGCTTCCGCGGCTTCGCCGAGGCGGCGTTCGTGGATGTCGCTGATCAGGATGCGCGCGCCTTCTTCGACGCACTTCTTCGCGGCGGCGAAACCGATGCCTTTTCCGGCGGCGGCGGTGACGATCACCGTCTTGTCCTTCAGCAGGCCGTGTCCCGGAACGTAGGGCGGGGGAGAGAGACTCATCGCTGGGTCGCCTTATCGCGGTTCGCGCGGCATGCCGAGCGCGCGTTCGCTGATGATGTTGCGCTGGATCTGGTTCGAACCCGCGTAGATGGTGTCCGAGCGGGTGAAGAGATACATGCGCTGCAGGCCGCTCAATTCGTAGGGCTCGCCTTCGGCGAGTTCGGCGTGGCTGCCCATCACGTCCATCGCGAGCTTGCCGAGATCGCGGTGCCAGGTGGCCCAGAAGAGCTTGGTGATCATCGACTCGCGGCCGGGGTCGGCGCCTTCGGCGCCCGAGAGCATGCGCAGCGCGTTGTAGCGCTGCAGGCGCAGGCCGATCCAGGCGTCGGCGATGCGCTGGCGGATCACCGGATCCTTCGCCTTGCCGTTGCGCTTCGCGATCTCGATGATGGCTTCGAGTTCGTTGTGGAAGTTCATCTGCTGGCCGAGGGTGGAGGCGCCGCGCTCGAAGGCGAGGGTGCCCATCGCGACCTTCCAGCCGCCGTTCTCTCCGCCGACGGTGTTCTCCAAGCCCGTGCGGGCGTTGTTGAAGAAGACCTCGGAGAACTCCGAATCTCCCGTCATCTGCACAATGGGTCGAATCTCGACGCCTTCCTGGTCCATCGGGACGAGGAGATAGGAGATGCCGCGATGTTTCGGCTGGGCGTCGGGGTCGGTGCGGCAAACGACGAAGCACCACTGCGACCATTCGGCGCCCGAGGTCCAGACCTTCTGTCCGTTGAGCACCCACTCGTCGCCGTCGCGTTCGGCGCGGGTCTGGACGTTGGCGAGATCGCTGCCGGCGTTGGGTTCGCTGTAGCCCTGGCACCAGACGTCCTCGCCCGAGAGGATGCGGGGCAGGAAGCGCTGCTTCTGTTCGTCGGTGCCGAAGTGGATGAGGGTCGGGCCGAGCAGGCCTTCGCCGATGTGGCCCACGCGCCCGGGACCCTTCGCGCGCGCGTACTCTTCGTAGAAGATCACCTGCTGGTTGAGGGAGAGGTCGCGACCGCCCACCTCCTTCGGCCAGCCGACGCCGATCCAGCCATCCTCGCCCATCTTCTTTTCCCAGGCGTGGCGTTCTTCGTAGAGCGCGTGCTCGTCGCCCGGGCCTCCGCGGCCCTTCACGACGGCGAACTCGCCGCTGAGATGTTCTTCGAGCCAGCCGGCGATCTCGCGCCGGAAGGCTTCGTCTTCGTCGCTGAAGCGGGTGTTCATTCTTCTCTCTACTTCCTGATTGTTCCTGCTCAGGCGCCGAGTTTCGCGATGACGTTCTCGCCGAACTCGCCGAGGGTCTTCTTCGCGCTCTCGAGATCGGGCTCGACCGAGGCGATCAACATGCGTTGGGCGCCAGCCTGCTCGACCTGCTGCGCGTAGTCGAGGGTGGCCATGCCGGAGTAGGTGAGCTCAATCGCGCTCGGGTCGCGGTCGTTCTCCTTCGCGGTGGCTTCGACGAGCTTCCACAGTTCGCCGAGTGACTCGAGGTTGCCACCGAGGGGGATGAAGCCATCGCCGAGGCGACCCGCGCGCCGCGCCGCAGCCTTCGAGTGACCGCCGATGTGGATCGGCACGCCGCCTTCCTGCACCGGCTGCGGGTTGCACTTCACCTTGTCGAAGGAGACGTGCTCGCCGTGGTAGCTCGCGATGCGATCGCGCCACAGCACCTTCATCGCTTCGATGTACTCGTCGGTGCGCTTGCCGCGATTCGAGAAGTCGGTGCCGACCGCCTCGGCTTCTTCCTTCAACCAACCGACGCCTGCACCGAGGATCGTGCGTCCGCCCGAGAGTTGATCGAGGCTTGCGAGCGCCTTCGCGTACACGAGGGGGTTGTGCTGCGGAAGGATCACCATCGCGGTGCCGACCTTGAGGGTCGTGGTGTTGGCGGCCGCCCAGGTGTTCCAGATGATCGGGTCGGGGACGGCGGCATCTGGGATCGGCATGCGGCCATCGGGCGAGTATGGATAGACCGATTCGTACTCTTCGGGCATCACCACGTGTTCGACCGGCCAGATCGATTCGAAGCCGCACTCTTCGGCGGCTCTTGCGAGCCCGGCGGTGTACTCGGCGGTCGCAGTTGGAGCCGCGTAGTAACCCGGAATGACTCCAAACTTCACGATGGGTCTCCTGTGGTTGCGGGATGGTTGCGGGATTCGCCGCAGGATCTCGGTCTGGGAGGGATGCGAAGTCCGCGCGCGTTTCGCACGCGCAAGGCGCGATCGAAGCGGAGGATCGGCGCGTGGGTGGGGGTTTCGGAAGGGCGGGAAGAGCGGCCGCTTCACTGAAGAAAGCCTTACATTACGATACGATACGGCCCGCCTGCAATACGGCGACGTGCACCGATCGGTCTGCTTGAAGGCCGCTCGCGCAGCGGCACGTGACGCCTTCGAGGACCCCCCAGCCATGGCCGACGTTTCTTCCGACACGATCGAACTCACGATCCCGCGCCTCGTGCTCGGCGCTGCCGAGCGCTTCGGCGACGCGACCGCGATCGAAGACGAAGGCAAGCGGCTGAGCTTCAGCGAGCTCGCCGAAGCGGGGCTCGATGCCGCGCAGGCCTTCCACGCCGCAGGCCTTCGCAGTGGCGATCGCGTCGGCGTATGGGCGCCGAACATCTGGGAGTGGATCGTCGCCGCGATCGGCGTGCAGATGTCGGGTGGCGTACTCGTCACCATGAACACGCGCCTCAAGGGTTCGGAAGCCGCCTACATCCTGAACAAGAGCGGCACGCGCATGTTGTGCACGATGGGTGAGTTCCTCGACACCAACTACGTCGCGATGCTCGAAGGAGAAGAACTCCCGAAGCTCGAACGCATCGTGACGCTTCGAGGCGAAGCCAAGGATTGCGTCGGCTTCGAGGCCTTCGTGCAGGAAGGGAAGGGTGCATCGCGCGAAGAAGCGCGCGAGCGCGCCCTCGCGGTCGATCCCGAAGATCTCTGCGACTTCCTCTTCACCTCCGGCACGACCGGGAGCCCGAAGGGCGTGATGACCGCGCACGGGCAGACGATCCGCTCCTTCATGGCGTGGAGCGAAGTCGTCGGGCTGCGCGAAGGCGAGCGCTACCTGATCGTGATGCCCTTCTTCCACTCGTTCGGCTACAAGGCGGGCTGGCTCGCCTGCCTCATGCGTGGCGCCACGGTGTTGCCCCATCAGGTCTTCGACGTGCCTGTCATCCTCGAGCGCATCGCGAAAGAGAAGATCAACGTGCTCCCGGGCGCGCCCACGATCTACCAGAGCATGCTGACCTACCCCGACTTCTCGAGGTACGACACTTCGAGCCTGCGCCTTGCAGTCACGGGCGCAGCACCGACCCCGATCGAGTTGATCCACCGCATGAAGGACGAGCTCGGCTTCGAGACGGTGATCACAGGCTACGGCCTCACTGAGAGCTGCGGCATCGCGACGATGTGCCGCTTCGACGACGATCCCGAAACGATCGCCACGACTTCGGGTCGTGCGATCCCCGATGTCGAAGTGAAGTGCGTCGATCCGGAAGGCAACGAAGTGCCGCGCGGCGAGCCGGGTGAGGTGTGGGTGCGCGGTTACAACGTGATGCGCGGCTACTTCGAAGATGCGGAGGAAACCGCGAAGGCGATCGATGGCGACGGCTGGCTGCACACCGGCGACATCGCGGTGATGGACGATCGCGGCTACGTGAAGATCACCGATCGCATCAAGGACATGTACATCTCGGGCGGCTTCAACTGTTATCCGGCCGAGATCGAGAGCGCGCTCTTCGGCAGCGGGCAGTTCGAACAGGTGGCGGTGATCGGCATCCCCGACGAGCGCATGGGCGAGGTCGGCATGGCCTTCGTGGTGCCCGCCCCCGGAAACGAACCGAGCGAAGAGAGCGTGATCGCCTGGTGCCGCGACAACATGGCGAACTACAAGGTGCCGCGACGCGTCGAGGTGATGCGGGAGCTGCCCACGAATGCGTCGGGCAAGGTGACGAAGTTCGTGCTGCGCGAGCACGCCGCGCAGAGCGCTTCGTAGCGCGGCGGGTCGACGGTGATCGACGCGCCGACGCTCTGGGAACTCATCGACGCCCGCGCGGCGGCCACCCCGGATGCGCTGCTCGCGGTCGACGATCGCGAAGAGACGCTGACCTTCGGTGCGTATCGCGATGCGGTGCTGCGATGTGCGGCGGGTCTTGCAGCGCGCGGGGTCGGCGCGGGCACGCCCGCGTCGTGGATCCTGCCGACGCGACTCGAAGCGATCGTGCTGAGCGGTGCGCTTGCGCGCCTCGGCGCGGTGCAGAACCCGATCCTGCCGATCTATCGCCACCGCGAGGTGGACTTCGTGGTGCGGCAGTCGCAGGCGAAGCTCTTGATCGTGTGCGGCCCGTATCGCGGCTTCGACTATCCCGCGATGGCGCGCGATCTCGCGAGCGAGGTCGCGGGCCTCGACACCCTCGTAGTCGATCGCGCGTTGCCCGAGGGCGATGCCGCTTCGTTGCCGCCGTTTCCGGACGCGGCCACGGGCGAAGAGACACCGATTCGCTGGCTCTTCTACACCTCGGGCACGACAGCGGACCCGAAGGGGGCCCTGCACAGCGACGCGAGCATCATGGTGCCGGGGCGTTCGTTGGTTCGCGTCTGCGAGATGGATGCCGACGATCGCGTGGCCCTCGTATTTCCCTTCACCCACGTGGGCGGCGTCGGGTGGTTCATCGCGGGGCTGATGGTGGGCTGCGCGCAGATCGTCGTCGAGACCTTCGATCCCGCGACCACGATTCCACTGCTCGCGAAGCACGACGTCACCCTGGCGACGGCGGGCACCGCGTTCCACCAGGCCTATCTCGAAGCGCAACGTGCGAAGCCTGGCGCGAAGCTCTTCCCGAAGATCAAGAACTTCCCGGGCGGCGGCGCTCCGAAGCCGCCGCAGCTGCATCACGACATCAAGAGCGAGATGGGTGGAGTGGGGATCGTCTCGGGCTATGGCCTCACCGAGTGTCCGATCGTCACGATGAACACGAACGGCGATCCCGACGAGAAGCTCGCCCACACCGAAGGCCGCGCGAACCCGCCGGGGGAGATGCAGATCCGCATCTTGAAGCAGGGCGGTGGCGAAGCGGGTGCGAACGAAGAGGGTGAGGTGCGCGTGAAGGGCCCGCAGCTTTGCCGCGGCTATCTCGATGCCGCGCTGAACGAGAGTGCCTTCGACGAAGAGGGCTACTTTCGCACGGGGGATCTCGGTCGGCTCGACGAGGAGGGCTTCCTCGCGATCACCGGTCGGCTCAAGGACGTGATCATCCGCAAGGGCGAGAACATCAGTGCGAAGGAGATCGAAGACCTCCTCTATCAACATCCGAAGGTCGCGGATGTCGCGGTGATCGGTCTGCCCGATGCGAAGACGGGGGAGCGCTGTTGCGCGATCGTCGAGTGCAGCGACCCAGGCGCGCCGCTGCTCTTCGACGAGATGGTGGGCTTCTTGAAGGAGCGCGATCTCATGCTGCAGAAGATCCCCGAGCAGCTCGAGTTGATCGAAACGCTCCCGCGCAACCCGACGGGTAAGGTTCTCAAACACGAGCTACGCGACCGCTACGCGTCGAGTTGATCGCGCCGTTCTCGGCGTGGATGTCGATGGCGCCCTTGGCTACGTGATGAACAGCCCTCCCCAGGCCCGCCAGGAGGGGATGTGCGGATCGCGCACTTCGGCACGTTCGACGTAGAGAACTACGGCGACCTGCTCTTCCCGCTGATCGTCGAACGCAGGCTGCGGGAACGCGGCGACGAGATCGTCCACGTCTCGCCCGTGGGTGGGCATCCCGTCTTCGGCGATTGCGTGCTGACGATCTCTTCACGCGAAGCCTTCGAGCGTGAGTTCGATGCGGTCATCGTCGGCGGCGGGCACATCGTCCACGCCCAGGCATCGGATGTCGTTCCCTACGCGGGGAAGGGTGAAACGCAGCTCTTCGCGTACTCGGATCTCTGGTTCGGCGCGAGTCGTCACGCATGCGAACTGGGTGTGCCGCTTGTGTGGAATGCGCCGGGAGTTCCGGGTTCGTTCTCGCCCGAGGTCGAGAGGCTGGCCGCCTGGGCGGTCGAGGCGGCGGATCGCGTCGCCGTGCGCGACGAGCGAAGCCGATCGTTCCTGGTCGAAGCGGGCGCACGGGAGGAAGTCACCGTTGCCCCCGACTCTGCGATCGAAGTCGACCGACTGTTCAGCCACGTCGAACTCGATCGAGCGGTCGACGAAGCCTTCGCCTCGCGCGGATGCGAACGATCCGAGCGCACGATCACGTTCCACTTCAACTCGCGGTATCTGACGGAGACCCTCGAGGAGACGGCCGCGAGAATCGATTCGCTGTGCCGTCGTGAAGATGCGAAGGCGGTGCTCCTCGCCCTGGGCTGCTGTCATGGCGACGGCGAGTTGGCGGCGCAGCTCGGCCGGGCGATGACGACGGCTCCGCTGGTCGTCGAGACTCCGCGCAGCCTGCGGGAAGTCATCGGCTTGATTCGCGATTCCGAGTGCTACATCGGCTCGTCCCTGCACGGCGCGATCACCGCGACCGCCTTCGAGCGTCCTGCGCTCATCGTGGCACGTGAAGCGCCGGGCGGGCATGCGAAGTTCAGCGGCTTCATTGCTTCGCAGCGGGGATTGCGGCGAGAAGAGGGTCTCGTGGAATCGTGGACGCAGGTCTTCGAGAGGATCGAGAAAGGACTGCCGGCAGAGGTTCCGAGCGGAGAGGCGCGCGCGTCGGTGCGTGCTGCGCTCGACGAGCATTGGGTGCGCGTCGGTGAAGTGCTCGACACGCCGAGCGAGACGACGCGTGCGAGCAAGGCGGTTGCACTCGATGCCCTGGCGGGCATCGAGCGCGAGAGGTGGCAGCGTGCCCACCGCAACATCGCCGTCCTGCTCGATCAGGCCGCCGCCGCGTCGGGCTTCCGCGAAACCGCCCAGAAGAACGCCCGCCGCTTCCGCGAACTCGACCGCCACTACCGAGCGCTGAAACAGGCGAACTCGGCGAGCGCCTGACTGGATTCCAATCCAGTTGCGAGCTACGCGCGCAGACCCCTCAAGGCGAGGTCGACCATGGGGTCGACCATCTCGGGTTTGAGACGGCCGCCCTTGAAGAAGAGGGCGACGGCGATCGGGCCGACCACGAGGTCGGCGGCGAGTTCGAGGTTGATGTCGTTCGGGATCTCGCCGCGGTCCTGCGCGCGTTCGAGGGCCTCGATCAGCGGGCGGCGACGCGACATCGAAACCGGGTCGAAGAGCACGGAGAGTTCTTCGTTGTGGAAGCGTTCGCCGGCGAGGCTGGGCAGCACGGCGGAGAGCGCGGTGGTGTTGAAGACCTCGAGGTAGCGACCGAGCATCTGCTTCAGGTCGTCGGCGAGGTTGCCGGTGTCGCAATCCTCGAAGCCCGGAAGCGCGCCGAACGCCTCGACGATCAGCGGTAGTTTCGATGACCAGCGGCGGTAGATCGTCGCCTTGCCGACCCCGGCGCGCGAAGCCACGCCCTCGACGGTGAGCGCCGAGTAGCCGCCTTCGACCAGCAACTCGAGGGTGGCGTCGAGGATGGCCTGGTGGGCTTCTTCGCTGCGCGGGCGCCCCGCGCTCGATCCGGAGTTGTTGGAGGTGCTGCTCGACACGAACGACCCGTCTGCGGCGAATGTTGGAGAGAAGATCCAGGGATAACGATACTATACGTATCGTATGGGGTCAGAACCTCGCGCGTCCCAGTGGCTCGGCGGCGGCGGTCTGGTGGTGCTGGGAGGCCTGATCTGCCAGCTCGGCCTCGGCTACGGCTACGTGGTGAACCCCCTCGCGCGCGACATCATCGGCGAGTTCGGTTGGCTGCGCGCCCAGTACTCCGAAGCGCTCTCGTGGCAGATCTGGGTGATCGCCTTCGCGAGTCCGCTCGTCGGTGCGCAGGTTTCACGCATCGGCGCGAAGCCCATCCTGATCGCTGCGACGGCGTTGGTGGCGATCACCTTCTTCCTCTACGCGCGCATCGAATCCCTCTGGCACCTGCGCGCCATCGTGGTGTTGCTCGGCCTCGCGGTGGTGGGCGTGGGGGACATCACGGTGGGACAGATCGTGATGCGTTGGTTCGATCGCGGTCGCGGTCTCGCGTTGGGCATCGTGTACACCGGCTCGAACATCGGTGGCTTCCTGCTGGTGCCCCTCGCCACGGGGATCGCGGATCAGAGCGGATGGAGGGATGCCCTCGATCAACTCGCCTGGATCGCGATCTTCGTTCTCGTTCCGGCCGCGCTCTTCCTGGTTCGAGAACCGCGTGATGCGGATGCACGCCCGGCATCGCCGGGCGTGGAAGAGGTCGAGGCGAGGGGAGCTGCGGAGGATCTCTCCCTCTCCGACGCCCTGCGCACGCGATCGTTCTGGATCCTCGCGGCGACGCTCTTCTGCTTCTTCGCCTACTTCCTCGCGCTGCTGCAGCACCTCGTGCTGTACTGGACCGATCACGGCATGCCGCGCAGCGAGGCGAGCGACTACTACCGCTTCGCGATCGGTCTGGGGATCGTGAGCAAGGTGGTGCTCGGGGCGATCGCCGATCGGGTGCCGCGCCACACGGCACTCCTGCTCGACTTCGGGCTGCTGGGAGCGAGTTCCCTCGTACTGCTCGCCACACCCGGGCACCTCGCCTGGGTGTGGCTCTTCGTCGTCTTGTTCGGCTTCTCTTCAGCGGCCCGCGACGTCGTCTATCCGTTGATCATCGGCGAGTGCTTCGGCGTGAGGCATCTCGCGGCGATCTATGGCGCGATCATGTTCGCCATCCTGCCCGCCGGAGTGCTGGGGCCCGTGTTCGCGGGAGCGGTGCACGATCACACCGGCACCTACACGGTGGCGTTCACCACCTTTGCGCTGCTCAACGGGGCGGCGTGGCTGGCGCTCACACGGCTGCGCGATGAGCGCGTGCTTTGGGCCGAGGGTTCGCAGCCCTGAGGTCGAGCTTCTCTCGCACCGCCTCGATGAAGCCCCTGAGTTCGCGCTGTAAGCCGATCGGATCGTCGAGCATCACGGCGTGTCCCGCGCGTTCGAGGGTGACGAGATGACCGTCGGCGAGGAACTCGTCGACGACGCTGTGCGCGACCTCGCGGCTCAGCAGCGACGAGAGCCCGCCACGTACGAGCAACGTGGGGCAGGTGATCGCGCGAAGCGCGGCTTCGATGGTCGGTGCGGTGTTCTCGAGGTCATTGCCTTCGATTGCGGGTTCAAGAATCCCGGGGTCGAGCCTGGGCTCGAACAGGCCATCGCTGCGTTCGACGAGGGCACGCTCTACGAGTGGTTTGAGGCTCTCGGGACTGGCGAAGGGCATCGTCGACGCGAGCCAGGCTTCGTAGGCGGCTTCGTCCTCGAAGCAGATCGGTGCCTGACTGCTATCGCGTGCGATCTGGGTGACGCCGGCGATCGAGAGATGCGGGCCGGTATCGATCAGGGCGAGCGCAGCGACGCGTTCCGGGTTCGCCGCGGCGAAGAGAGTCGAGGCGAGGCCGCCAAGGGAATGGCCCACCACCACCGCACGTTCCACGTCGACTTCGTCGAGAACCCGGCCGATGTCGCCCGCGTGATCTTCGATCGCATAGCGACGCTCTGGCGACCACGCCGAGTCGCCGTGCCCCCGCAGGTCGAACGCGATGGGTCGGATGGACGAGTCGAGTCGCCGGGTGACCTGCGACCAGACGCACCGATGATGCGCGAAGCCGTGCACGAACAAGACGGGCAGGCCCGGTCGATCCGGGCATTCGATCGAAAGCCGCAACGTCATCGTCAGGCGTTTCCCGCGACGCCGAGTTTGTCCGCCGCGACGTCGACCAGGGTGGCGAGGCTCGGGCGATCGGCCCACAGCGCGGGTTCGAAGGAAACCCCGGCCAGGGTTTCGAGCTGCAGGGCGAGTTCGCGCGCGAGCAGGGAGTCGAGGCCGATGTCGTTGAGCGGTGTGTCGTCGACGAGGCGGCCGCGTGCATCATCGGAGAGCGCGAGTACGCTCGCGACCCGCTCTTCGAAGAGCGCATAGACCGCTGCACGATCGTGCAGGTTGTGGGCGCCTTCCGCGGTCGCAGGCGTCGACGACGCATTGGGAAGCGGTGCGCTTTCGAAGCGGGCATCGAGCCCGCGTCCGCCGTGCAGCAGATGATCGAGAGTCGATTCGATCCGACGAACGTTCGCGGGAGTCTGGAATGCGCTCGCGTCGATGCCCAGGCTCGCCGCGGTGCGGCCTGCGGCCCGGACCTCGTCGCACAGCGTCCTTACGGCCGAATCCGGAAGCGTGTCGCCTCGTTCGTGGATCACGATGAGCGGGCCGTGGTTCGAACCCTCGGCCAATCGTTCGAACGCTGCGGGATCCCGGACGACGCACGTGATGCTTCCGATCGAGTCGCGATCGATATCGGTCCATTCGACGTGTGCGTCGTGGTTTGCGAGGCCGGCTTCGATCCGGTTCTTCTCTTCCAGGCTCGAGCCCGAGAGTTCGATCGATAGCTGGCGTGCGCCGCGTCGCGCGAGCCATGCGCCGGCGATCACGGCGTCACGTTCGGTCTCGACGACGAGCCGGTGCGAGGCCTCGCGATCGAACTGGAACTCGCGATCGCGCAGCTCGAGCCCATCGAGTTCCAGGTCTTCGTCGAAACGCACCACGACCGGCTGATGCGCGCGCCGCTGGGCCGCAAAGCGGAAGGCCCGTGCGATCTCTCGTGCCGGGAAGGCCACGGGTCTGGGCGCGAGCTGCGATGTGCCATCGAAATCCTTCGTGGCCTCGAACGCACGCCCGAGTAGCGGGCCAACGGCTTCGGGGGCCTCGCGAAGCAGCGCCTCGATGTCGACGCGGAGGAAGGCGCGATTCGCGCCCAGGTCGATGGTCGGGTGGGGCGGGTGCGGCGCGAGATCGATCCAGGTCGCGGTGGCCGAGAGGCGTTCTCGAATCGCGGCGGCGTTGTGACTCCCGCTGGTCGAAAGCACGAGGTCGATGTGCTCCGCCGCCTGGAGCGAAGCGAGTTCGGCCGCGATGCTCGCCGGATCGTTCGGGCAACCGACGACGTCGGCCCCGCTCGCCAGGGCGAAGCCCATGATCGCGCGGGCGAGTTCGTCGTCGCCGCCGAGGACCAGGACACGCGCTTCCGGGCCGGGCGCAGCGAGTTCGTTCACGGCGCGTTGCGCGGTCGCCAGGACGAAGGGCAGGGTCGCGGCGCGGTCGAAGGAAATCCCCGTTGGCATGGCGACCAGGGCATCGCTTGGCAGCGTGATCGCGCTCGCCATGCTTCCCGAGGCGAGACCCATGACGCGATCTCCAACTCGGAGATCTCCTGCATCGGAGCCGACCCGGGTCACGACCCCCGCGAACTCGCAACCGAGCTCTTCGTTTCGCGCGTCGGCCGTGTGGAGTCGAAGGCGTTCGCTGCGGCTGAAAGCCGCCGCACGGATCGCGACGGTCACTTCGTCGTCCAGGGTGCGCGAAGCCGGTTCACGCCATGCGACGAAGTGCTCGCTGCCGGTTCCGGACTCCATCGAGAAGCGGATGCGTTCGGCGTTGCCATCCGCACGACTGCGGCGGTCCGGCGCTTCCGCGATCTCGATCGAGGTCTTGGCGGCCGCCGGATGGGGGCGCGTCTCGACCCCATCGATCCGAGCGCAGGGTTCGCCAGTCGGTTGGAGGAACGTGAGCGCCAGGCACCGCGCGTCGCGATCGAGGCTCGCGTGACACAGGACTTCCTCGTGTGCTGCGGATGCGAACTCGACGCCGCCGACCCGCGAAGGCAGCGGGCCCCCTCCCACGGGTGCGAGCAGGGTTCCCGCGAGCGCGACTGCGGTTTCGAAGAAGACGGGATTCAGCGCGAAGTGTCCCACCTCGTTCTGGCACTTCGCGGGAAGCGTCATGCGAACGAGGAGTTCTCGATCCCCCGTGTGGAGTTCGCGCATCCCGTCGAGTTTGCGCGGCGGCGGCGTTCCCGCCTGGGCGAGCAGATTGCGCGCGAGATCGGGATCGAAGGGCGTGCAGCGTTCGCGAACGGCATCGAGGTCGATCTCGCAGCGGTTCGCATGCACGGCTTCGTCGCGCTGGATCGCGGCTTCGAGCACGGGTTCCCACCGCGCCGTCTCAGCATCGTTCGATCGCGCGACGACGCTCACCCGATCGTCGCGATCGATTCGCGTCTGCACGCGCCAACGCGCGTCGCTGGTCGAGATCGCACTGGCCACCGGCGAGTGGGCGAAGCGGAGATCCGAGAGGCGTTGCCCGCCACCCGCACTCGCCGATGCCGAGAGCGCGATCTCGAACGCCACACCGGCGGGAACTCGCAGGTGCGCGTTGCGCTCGGCGAAGGCGAGGCTCGGAGTGGTATCGAGGTCGAGCACGGCTTCGTGGACCCGGGCGCCGCTCTCGCTGTCCTCGCGTTCGACACCCAAGAGCGGATGCGTCGCGATGCGAACGTCCCGGCGCCGTCGTTCGCCGAACCACAGCGTCTGCTTCTGGTAGGGATAGAGGGGGGTCGAGATCACCCGCGCGTCGTCGTGCAGGCGATCCATCGCGACCGGGTAGCCGCGCACGAAGAGCTCGCCGAGGGTGCGAAGCAGGCAGGTCTCGCCCGCTTGTTCCCGCCGCAGGGTCGAGAGGCTCGTGACCTGACTCTGCTGCTCGGCCGCGACTTCGGAGATCGCGTGGCCGAGGGATGGATGGGGCGACACTTCGACCAGCGTCGGCGCGTCCTGGGCGAAGATGCGCTTCAGCGCGTCGGCGAAGCGCACGGGGCGTCGCAGATTCTGCACCCAGTAGTCGACGTCGAGGGCATCGCATGCGAACTCGTCGCTCGTGACCGAAGAGATGAAGCGCGTTTCGCTCGCGCGCGGCGTGATCCCCGCGATGGCCGTTGCGAACTCGTCGAGTACCAGATCCATGTGGAAGCAATGGGACGCGAAGTCGACGTCGAGAACGCGAGCGAACACGCCTTCGTCTTCCAACCGCGCCACGATCTCGACGAGGGGTGCACGATTCCCCGCGATCAGTGTCGAGGACAGGCCGTTCTGTCCGGCCACTTCGATCACACCGTCGAAGCCTGCGATCGCCTCCCGGGTTTCGGCTTCGGGCAGGCCGATGAGGCCCATCGCGCCCTTGCCGGCCACGCGCTGCACCGCGGCACCGCGCGAACAGACGAGCCTCGCAATGTCATCGCGATCGAGTGCGCCCGCGACCGCCGCAGCCGCCACTTCGCCCACGCTTTGGCCGAGCACCGCATCGGGCACCACGCCGTGGAGCGCGAGCCAGTCGGCGATCGCGATCTGCGTCACAACAAGCGTCGGTTGCAGGACGGCGAGCGATCTGAACGGGTCCGCCTCCGCATCGGCGAGCAGCACATCGCGCAACGACCAATCGACGTGTGCGCCAAAGCGATCCGTCCAATCGTCGATCTCGCGGCGGAAGGCACTCGATGTCTGGACGAGATCGCGCGCCATCCCGATCCACTGCCCACCCTGACCGGGAAAGACGAACACCAACGGATGCCGCTTTGCATCGCTCGCCTGCCCGCGAAAGCGCTCGGCCCCACTGGCCTGGGCGGCGAAGCCCTCGAGCTCGCGTGCGAGACTCGCGGGGGAATCGACGAGGAAGGCCGCGCGCTCGTTGAGATGACTACGCCGCCGACCGAGCGTGTAGGCGAGATCGTCGAAGGCGTCTGCGCTGTCGATCGCGCCGGCGCGAATCCACTCGAGATGTTCTGCCGCACTCTCGCGCAGCGCCGCGGGTTCGTGGGTCGAAAGGGCAACGAGTCGCGGTCGCGCTGCGTCGTCGGGCTTCGTAACCGCGTGGGGCGGCGCCGTCTCGACGATGACATGCGCGTTGGTCCCCGAGATCCCGAATGAATTGACACCGACCCGCGCCACGCCGTCGTGCGGCCACGGCTCCGTCTCGCGCTGCACTTGAATCGGGATCTCGTCCCAGGGAATGCGCGTGCTCGGCACTTCGAAGTGAAGCTGCGCCGGAAGCGTTCGGTGGTGCACCGCGAGCGCGGCCTTGATCAGCCCCGCCGCTCCCGAGGCGGATTCCGCATGGCCGATGTTTCCCTTGATCGAAGACACCCGAAGCGGTCGCGCGGGATCACGCCCCGGTCCCATCACGTCCGCGAGTGCGCCGATTTCGATCGGATCCCCCACCACCGTACCGGTGCCATGGGTTTCGACGAAGTCGATCTCCGAAGGCGAAAGCGCCGCCATGCGATACGCGTCGTGCATCGCCTGCGCCTGGCCCTCGCGCCCGGGTGCCATCATGTGACCGCCGTCGCGCCCATCGGCACTGATCCCCGTACCGCGAATCACCGCATAGACGCGATCGCCGTTCTCGATCGCATCCGCGAGGGGGCGCAGCAGGACGACCCCTGCGCCCTCGGCGCGCACGAAGCCATCGGCCCGTTCGTCGAAGGCCTTGCATTTGCCATCCGCGGCCATCATGCCGCTGCGCGAGAGCGCGAGGCTGCCTTCGGGAGTGAGGAAGAGGTTCAGGCCGCCGGCGAACGCCAGCTTCGACTCGCCGCGCCAGATGCTGTGGCAGGCGAGGTGGGTGGCATAGAGCGAGGAAGAGCACGCGGTGTCGATCGTGAGGCTTGGACCGCGCAGGTCGAGTTGATGCGAGATGCGCCCCGAAACGGCGGCTTTCGCGAAACCCACGGCGCTTCGCACATCGAGGGCGCGCATCGCCGCGTCTTCGCCCATCACGGCGATGCGTTCGCGCGAGAAGTCCTCGGCGGTATGGCCGAGGATCATCGCCACGCGTTCGCCGCGCAGACTCTCGAAGGGAAGCCCGGCATCGACGATCGCATCCCATACCACTTCGAAGGCCATGCGGGCCTGAGGTTCGAGGGCCGCGGCGTCACGCGGCGTCAGACCGAAGGGGAGCGGATCGAACTCTTCGGGGTGATCGATGAAGCCCGCCTTGATGCTCGAGATGCGGCCGGGGATTCGCGCGCGATCGTCGTGGAAGCGCTGGATGTCGAAACCGAATTCGACGCGATGCTCGGGGACGTCGCGTACGGTGAATTCACCGTCGCGCGCGACCCGCCAGAGTTCCTCGGGCCCGCGTGCACCGGGATAACGACAGCCGATCCCGACGATCGCGATCGGCGCCGCGGGTTCGGGTTCGCTCGCCCCGCTCACTGGGCGTCGGCGATCTTTGGAACGCGGGTCCAGACGAGCACGCCCTTCGGTGCATCGCCCGCGACTTTGAGAGGCATGGTTTCGAGAAAGAGCTTGTCATCCTCGATACGAAAGACGCGAACCTGCTCGCTTCCGGTCCAGGCCTCGAGGGAGCTCGCTCCGACCCAATGGGTGATGCGATCTTCCTCCACCTCGTAACGCCCGCAGTACGCCATGAAGGCGTCGTAGTGGACCTTGGCGTCGACTTCGGCGAGATCGGCGTCCGAACCCGCGCGATCGGCGCTTCCGAAGGCGGCCGACATGTGCCCCGTGTCGTCGTACATCAAGAGGCCGCTCACCTTCTCTCCATAGGGATAAGTGACCGAATCGTCGGGGAAACGCAGCTCGAAGCTCTGTAGGGACCAAGTCCCGATCACGGGATTCGTCGACATGGATGGACTCCGTCGGGGGGAGGTGATCGATCGATCATTCATCGATCGAGGGCATCGCGCGTGGTCCGGATGCAAGGGTGACCGGCGCGCACGCTACGAACGCACTGACGTACCCACAACGCCGTGTGTTCGACCCGCAGTTCGTTCTGGTCCGATTCAGGCGCGAAACCGTCGGACCCGATCGGCCTTCGAGTCTGTCGATCGGGCTTTGCATCGACGCGGGAGTCGCGATGCTCCCGCTCCATGAAACCCAGCGAATCCCTCGGCGTCGCGATCGTGACCGGCGCGTCTTCTGGAATCGGCGAAGCCACTGCGGCGCGGCTTGCACGGCGCGGTTTTCGGGTGGTAGCGGCCGCACGCCGCATCGACCGCCTCGAGAAGCTCGCGAAGGAACTCTCCGGCGAAGGCGCGGAGGTGATGCCCGTCTCGGTCGACCTCGCGCGCGCGGATGAAACTGATCGTCTCGTCGAAGAGACCGTTTCGGCGTGGCAGCGCATCGACGTGCTCGTCAACAACGCGGGCTACAGCCCGGCGTCGGCGAACGAACAACTCGAGCGCGACGACGTTCGCCACATCTTCGACGTCAACCTCTTCTCGCAGCTTCAGCTCGCGGGGCAGGTGACGCCGATCATGCGGCAGCAGGGCGGCGGCCGGATCGTCAACGTCGGAAGCATGGCGGCCGGTGTCGCCGCGCCGCTGGCGGTGCCGTACTCGGCCACCAAGGCGGGGATCGAAGCCGCCTCGCAATGTCTACGCCTCGAACTCGCACCGTGGAAGATCGACGTCTCCCTGGTGATTCCGGGCTTCGTCACCACCGAGGTCTTCGACAACGCGCGCGAGCAGGGGCAATCGCTTCGCGAAGACCCCGCCAACCCCTACCGCGAATTGATGTTCGACCTCGATCGCTTCGCGGATCAACAGTTGAAGCGCGCGCTCTCGCCCGACGACGTGGCGCAGTCGATCGAAGACGCCGCTGTCTCGAAACGCCCGCGGGCCATCTACTACGCGCCGAGGGCAGGACGCTTCCAACGCGGCTTCCTGGGCCTGATCCCCGAACGTATGCGCGATCGCCTGCTACTGCGCTTGTACACGGGTGGACGCTGGAGCCACCCGGGCTGAGCGGTAGCTACTTCGAGGCGTCCTCTTCCGCGACGCCGAAGTGATCGCTGTAGTGCTTGAAGGTGCTCGCGATCGCTTCTCGCGTGAGCCCGAAGCTCGCGTGGTCGTAGCGGTGTACGCCGAAGCGGTGACGCGGATGGTCGTCCACGTAGGCCTGCATGCGCTCTCGCACTTCCGAAGTAAAAGGAAGATCGAAGTGGCGATAGATGCGTTCGATCGTCGCGATGGGCTTTGTGGTGAGTTCGTCGAAGTGGACGTCGAGGATGCGGCCGTTCGCGTCGTTGGTTTCGCGACGCTTGCGGATGCCGTCTTCGAGGTAGGTGGACCAGACGTCGAGCATCGCAGGGCCGAGCTTTTCGAGCTGGAGGTCTTCGGTCGCGATCGAGCGCATGTTGGCATAGAGGCTCGCAACCGAGGGGATCACCTTCTGCGGGTCGCGATGGGTCTGGATCATCATCGCGTCGGGATAGGTCTCGGCGATGACGTCCACGGTGGCGAGATGCCCCGGTGACTTCAGCACCCAGCGCTTCGGCGCGCGGCGAGATTGATGATGTTGCAGTACGTCGCGATGGGTCTCGTAGGCGAAGTGCATGTCGTGCTTCGTGAGCCAGCGCTGGTAGGTCGCGACGTCGAAGCAGAGTTCGAAACGAACGCTCGCAAACGCATACGCCGTGGCGACGAGACACTCCTGCGGAAGCAATGCGCCGATCGGGTGGATGGCCTGGAAGTCGGGGGCCATCGCGCGCAGGCCGGCGAAGCGCCGCTCGCACTTGATCACACGCGGGTTGTCTTCTGCGAGGGGAGCCGCGGTCGGGGGACACGGATCGTCGAGTTCCCACGAAAGGGGCGAGCGATGGGCGGGATCCTGGGCGAGGAGTTCCTGGAGCAGGGTGGTCCCGGTACGCGGAAGTCCCAGGACGAAAAGCGGTTTTTCGATCCTTTGCTCTTCGACCTCGGGATGGGTCTTGCGGTATTCCGTGATGTTCAGCCGGTGCATCAGCACCTCGACGAGCTGCCGCTTCGCCACATAGCGACCGAAGGGCGAGAGCCGCGCGTCGGCTTCGAGGGAAGCGACCAGCACCTCGAGCCCTTCGCGAAAGCGCTCGTCGCCGAAGTCTTCGAGCTTCGCCGTGCGCCGGGACTGCTCGAGCACGGTTTCGACGTCGAATCGAACGCCCTGCCAGCCGAGGCGCCCCACGCCCCGGCCCAGCGCGTCGATGGCGCGGAGAGGACGGGGTCGGCGAGCGATCGTGTGTTGAGCGGCGGCGGTCATGATGGGCGGGCGCAGGCTAGGCGGGCCGGCGTACCCCCGCAGCGCGTGATCAGACTCCAACGGCGATTGGGTCTAGTGAATCAACCCAGACCCCGAGGCGTCTCTGGCACCATCGAGGTTTCGCGATCGGACGTTCGGAGCAGCGGGTTTTGGCGAGCGGCAGCAACAAGGCGCAGACGCAGGAGAGCATCCTCGTCGCGGCCACCGAGCTCTTCGTTTCGAACGGCTACGACGGCACCACGATGCGCGACATCGCCGAGAAGGCGGGAGTGAGCCGCGCGACCGTCTTCTGGCACTTCAGCGACAAGGCGAGCGTCTTTCGCGAGACCTTCACGCGCATGCTGGCGCCGTTTCGCGACTCCCTCGATCGCAGCTGGGAGGACGTGCCCCTCGAGAAGCGCCTCGAAGCACAGCTGAACGTCTCGGAGGAGTTCGCGGTCCGCCACGGCAAGGAGATCTTCGCCGTGATCACCTGGGCCCTCGAGTCGCCCCAGCTTCGCGGAGTCGTACTCGACACCCTGCTGGATCTAAACCAGCGCTTCGGCGGGGTATTGGCGGAGACCGTCGCGGAACTGTTGCCCGAAGAACACGAGCCGCGCCTCTCCGCATTGGCGCTCATGCTCACCTTCGACGCCACCCTCATCCTGCGCGTCTACGACCCGCGCCAACAGACCCACGACGATCGCGTCGCCGCTGTGCGGGCGCTGGTCGACATGATCAACCGTGATGCCAAGCGTCACGGCGATTCGAAAGGAAGTGCATGAGCAGCCAGGACCTCTCCGTCTCCCAGAGCGCGTGGAAGCGCTTCACCGGGGAACTCGATCGCATCGGCGAGAAGATCACGGGCGTGACCGGCGCGCGGAACGCGCGCGAACGCGCCGAGGGGTATCGCTACCTCGTGCGCCTGCTCTCGGCCGCGCACCAACTCGAGATGGACATCGATCGCAAGCGCCCGACGCTTGCGCGCATGATGACGCCGATCCGCAAGTTCAAGGGCGACGGGCCCGACACCCTCTACCACGAAGCCAAGCTCGACGAGACCCTCGACTACGAGGTCGTGGTGCGGCGCGGGGACGACATCTTCCTTTCCTTCACCGTCTACGCCTTCGACGAGGCCGGCGCCTACAAGATCGTGGACGGGCTGTTCGATCACGAGCTCGAATTCGAGAACGTCTTCGGTGAGCAGATCGCGAAGATCCACGTGAGCGCCGAGCGCCCCGAAGGTGCGCGCAACTGGCTTCGCCTCGAAGGGGAGCGCCCCATCCTCTTCACCCGGGAGTACTTCCCCGAGAACATCCTCGCCGTCGATGCCGGCCGCTATCGCCAGGCGATCATGAACATCGAGTGCACCTCGCCTGTCGAGCCGCCGGTCGAGTACAGCGAAGAAGACCTCGAAGAGGGCCTGCAGCGGGTGATCGACTTCGTCGAGGATGCGACGGACGTCTCGATCGGGCTCTCGGTGTTTGCGGGGCTCAACCTGATCGCCCACGAAGATCATCTCGAGGGCAAGCGTCGGGCGATGACGCGGATCGACGATGGCGTCTTGATCCACGACAGCGAGCAGGAAGACGAATACACCCAGGAAGAGCTCGCGCGCATGATCGACCCGAAGCTCGTGGCCAACAACCTGCCCGGGCCGGGGATCGACTACCTCGGGGCCTGGTTCCAGCTCGGGCCCGACGAAGCGATCAAGATCACCGGAGTCGACGTGCCGAGTCGCTACTGGTCGTGCCAGATCATGACCCGCTACCTCGAGAGCGCCGACTTCCGCTACGCACCGATCGGGATCAACAAGCAACAGATCGTGAAGGGCCTCGACGAGTCGTTCGAGATCTACGCCTGCCCGGAGAACCCCGGCGTCGACAACTGGATCTCGACCCTCGGCTATTCGAACGGCCACATCGTCTTCCGCACCCTACTCGCCGAAACGCCGATGAAGGCGGAATTCAGCGTGGTGAAGATCAGCGACATCCCGACGAAGTGATCCGCTAGCAGGCTGCTAGTTTCGTCCCATGGCAGATGGGCAGGGTGGTTCGCGTACGGTCGTCGTGACGGGTGCGTCTTCGGGGATCGGTGTGGCGATCGCGAAGGCGTTTGCCGAGCGCGGCGATCGCGTTGCGATCGGTGCGCGACGCATGGATCGGCTGCACGAGGTGCGGGAGGAGATCGAGAAGTCCGGCGGGTCGGTCTTCTCGCACGAACTCGACGTGACGAGCCTCGCCTCGATTCGCGCCTTCCTGGCGGCCACCCGCGAAGGCCTGGGTCAGATCGACATCGTGATCAACAACGCGGGCATCTCGTTGCCCAATTGGATCCACGAACTCGAAACGGAAGAACTCGAGCGCGAAGTTGCCACCAACCTGACCGCCCCGATGTTGATCTCGCGCGAAGTGCTCGGCGAGATGCGCGAGCGGCGTGCTGGCGATCTCGTCTTCATCGGCTCCGACAACGCCGACAATCCCCGCCCCCAACAGGCGGGGTACAGCGCGACCAAGGCGGCGATCAAGAACTTCTGTCGCACCCTGGCCCTCGAACTCGAAGGCACGGGGGTGCGGGTGATCCACATGCGCCTCGGCCCGGCGGCGAGCGAGTTCGGTGCCGGTTGGGGCGAAGCCAAACTCGAGGCGGTGGTCGACAACTGGGTGCGCTACGGCCTGATGCGCAACCCGGCCATGATCGATGGCGCGAGCGTTGCTCAGGCGATCGTGCACGCGGTCGATGCACCGCGCACCGCCACCTGGGCGAACATCGAGTTGCAGCCGACCGCGCCGATCGACGAAGGCGCTACCTAGGGATGGGTCAGGACGATTCCTGATCGCCCTGCGGTCCAGCGGGGTTCGGCTTGAAGCCCTCGGCCCCGATGCCACCGATGCGCTTGCCGCGCATCTTCGTCCGGGTCGACTGATAGTCGAGTTCGCCTTCGGCGGCCTTGCTCTCGATTTCGATGTGGAGTGTGCCGTCGTCCTGGAACTCGCCGACGGAGTTCGAGACGATTCGCGCGGAGACCAGGCGGGGGAAGTAGGCGAAACCCGTATCGAGACCGGGTACCGAAGACACGACGATCTGCGTCTTCGCCGTTCCCGCGAGCGTGCGGCCAACGATCATTCCCTCGCCCACGCCGATCACGTCCGCATCGACGGGTGGGCCCTCACCGGGGAAGTTCGTCTTGAACTCGAAGCTCGCCGTGTAGGCGTCGTCCTTCTCCTGCAGCACGATCGTGCCGTGGATCTTGCGCTTCTGGTCGCTGCCCGGTGTCGTGGTGACACCCGACATCTCGTAGCGACCGGTGATCTCGATCGGCGCGGCCGCGACATCGGCCGCGGGGTCGCTGGCCCCTGAGCAGGCGAGGAGCAGAGCGGATGTCGCAAGCGCTGCGACGAACCAGACGGGACGACAAACCATGAGGACGACCTCCCTTCGTCTTCAAGGCTAGATCCCCCGAAATAGGCCATCAACCCGCCCGAGCGGTGCATTTGGCCACTCGCGTACGGCTCGAGTTCGTTGAATCCAGCCCGGGTTTCGCGATGCTCGTCTCTCGCAGCAGCACGGAAGGGAAGATCATCATGAGTGAATCCGAAGAACGCGTCCTCAGCGGTCAGGCCTGGGACGATTTCTGCGACGCGCTGAAGGAAGCGGGCAAGTTGGTGCAGAGTGAGGCGGCACCGAACAATGCCTTCGACAACGCCGAGGGCTACCGCTACCTCACGCGCCTGTTGCGCGCGGGCCTCGAGAGCTTTCTCGAGCACGGCGACTCCGACTTCCCCGTGCTTCGCTGCCCCGTCCACACGACGATCAAGATCGGCGCAGACAACCCGGACAACTACTACCAGACCGCGTCGATCAACCCCGCCCACGACTATCTCATCAAGGGCACCCGCGGCACGGTGGACTACCTCGGCTTCGGCACCGTGATCAATCGCTACGGCGGTGGCGGCAGCATGGAGACCACGGGCTATCTCGATTCGGGTGAGATCGAGATGGACGACGAGGGCTATCTCGAGATCGTCGTGAGCCAGAAGGAGCAGTCGGGCAACTGGCTTCCGATGGGACCGAACACGAACTCGATCAACGTGCGACAGACCTTCCAGGATCGGAAGAACGAGATCCCGGCCGAGATCACAATCGAGCGCATCGGCGCGGAGAGCGATCGCCCGGCTCCACTCACCGCCGAGAAACTCGACCGCGGGTTGCAGGGCGCTGTCGGCTTCCTGCGCGGCACGACACAGATCTTCGAGGATTGGGCCGAGAGCTTCCTCCCGACCCTGAACGAACTTCCCCCCGCCGATCAGGCCTACTGCCAGAAGATCGGCGGCGATCCCAACATCTTCTACTTCCACAGCGCGTGGAAGCTCGAGGACGACGAGGTCCTGGTGATCGAGGCGAACGAGATCCCCGAGTGCCAGACCTGGAACTTTCAACTCGACAACTGGTGGATGGAGAGCCTCGACTACCGCTATCACCAGATCCACGTGAACAAGCACACGGCCCACTACAACGACGACGGCAGCGTGCGGCTCGTGGTGGCACACACCGATCCCGGCGTGCCGAACTGGATCGAAACCGCGGGCCACAACGTGGGGACGATGTGTTGGCGCTGGATCGGCGCGAGCGAGCATCCGCCGGTTTCGTGCAAGGTGATGAAGCTGTCGGAGCTCGGCTGAAGCGGTCAGCGCTCTCGAGGCTCGACGTCCAGGAAAGGTGCGTGATGGGCGCGCGCGAGTTCGGCCATCGCGGTGAAGGCGGGTGAGGTTTCGAGCTTCGACTTCGCGATCACGATCCCTGCACTGAGCACCAGGACCGTGGCTGCCGCAGCGAGGGCCGCAGCCCAACTCGTGCGGGGTGCGTGCTCGAAGGCTTCACTCGTGTCGGCCGTCTGCACGACGGTCTCGTTACCGCGGCACTCGAAGACCTGTCGTTCCCACAACCAGCCTGCGAGCTTGCGCTGCATGTCCACCGGCGAGGGATGGCCGAGTTCGCGTTCGAGTCGGCGACGGATGCGGGTCGCGCTCGCGAGGCGTCGCTTCGGGTTGGCCTTGAGACAGCCGCGAACGATCGCGCGCAGCCGCCGCGGTACGCCTCGCGTGTGGTTGCGCAGGGGGGCGTAGCGTTCCTTCTGCATCGCCTTGAGGAGGCTCGCCGTCTGCTCGCTCTCGTCTTCCGCCTTGGAATCGGGTTCGCGATAGGGAAGCGCGTTGCTGAGCAGCTCGTACAGCACGACGCCGAGGGAGAAGAGATCGCTGCGTGCGTCGACGCGTTCTCCGATCATCTGTTCCGGTGGCATGTAGGGGGGAGAGCCGAGCATCACGCCCGGACGGGTGAGGCCGGCCGCGCGGGCGTCGAGGGCCAGACCGAAGTCGGCGATCTTCACCTCACCGCGCCTTCCGATGAGGATGTTCTGCGGTTTGAGGTCGCGATGCACGGTGCCCTGGCTATGGATCTCCTCGAGGCCGCGTACGACGGCGAGGGCGATCATCGACGCGATGCGCGGCGGCAAGGGACCGCAACGCGTGAGAACGCTCGACAGATCGGCGCCGTCCACGTACTCCTGCACGATGTACTCGTGCCCGCGCGAGGTGAAGCGGTCGTACACCGCGACCACGTTGGGGTGGTGGATTGCCGCGGCGGTTCGCGCTTCGCGCGCAAAGCGTTCGGCGAGCTCCGCGTGCTCGCGAAGCTCGGGCCGAATGCGCTTCAGCACGGCCGGCCGATCGAGGCTGGTCTGGCGTGCGAGCCACACCACCCCCATTCCGCCGCTGCCGAGCTCGTCTTCGATCTCGTAGTTGCCGAGCGTGCGCCCGACCAGAGACGCCATCGGGGCCGGCCTGCTATTCGGGGATCACGTGCATGCGAGCCGACTTCGGCAGGGGCTCGACGATGTAGCGCAGGGTCGCGTTGCCGATCTCGATCGCATCGCCGTGCTTGAGATCGGCGACCAGCACCTCGCCGCCGTTCACCCGCATGCCGTTCGTGCTGGCGAGATCGCGCGCGCGAAAGCCATCGGGCAGCAGCTCGAAGGCGACGTGCTCGCGGGACATCGCGTCGTCGTTGAAGCTCATGTCGACTTCGGGCCCGCGTCCGACGAGCACCTGTTTCTTTTCGAGCACGAACTCCTCACCTGCGGCGGGGCCCTTCTCGATCACGAGGCTCGCGCGATGGCTGGCGAGGAAGGGTTCGAGCAGGGCTTCTTGTTCGGGGCGTGCGAGTTTGCGGGTCTTTCCGTCCTTCATCACGGCAGGTCTCCGGGGGCAATGCGCGAGGGGCCGCCGGTTGCAGTGCGGCGCCGCCTCGCGGGCTCGAAGGATTCATCGGCCCGGAAAAGCGTGACTTGTGTACGACCGTCACACAGTGCGCAGTGCGAGCGCAGCCGTGTGCAGAACTGATGTATCGTGCGCCGGCGGCGTGGCTCCTGGGGCGCCGGGAAGTTGGGGAGCAGGGAGAATCGAGTTGAACGTGTTCGTAAGAATCGAGACCTTTCGAGCGGGGCTGCTGGCCGTGCTCGTCATCTTTGCCGGTGAAGCGCATGCGCAGACCGCCATGCCCCCCGGTCATCCGGCGATCGGCAACCTGCCTTCCGGTGCCGTCCACGGCGGAGGCTCCTCGGCGAACGAACTCGTCGGCACCGTGACCGAGACTGCGGAAGCATCTTCCTATACCTACGTGAAGGTCGACGCCGGCACGCGCTCGGTCTGGGCGGCGGCACCGCGCTTCCCCGTCGAGGTTGGCGACCGCGTATCGCTCCCCACCCACAGTCCGATGCAGAACTATCGCAGCGACACCCTCGGGCGGACCTTTCCTCTCGTCTACTTCGCAGAGGAGATCCGCGTGGCGTCGGGTGCGATGTCGGCGATGGGCGCGGCCTCGGGGGACAAGACGGTGCCCCATCCCAGCTCGAGCCGTGCAGCGGGGGCTCCCGCTTCGGCGTTCGAGGGGATCTCGAAGCCCGAAGGCGGCTACACGGTGGCCGAGGTCTTCGAAGCCGGAAGCGCGCTATCGGGGCGGGAGGTGACCTTGCGGGGGCGCGTGGTGAAGTACTCGCCACGCATCATGGGCACCAACTGGCTGCATCTCCAGGACGGTACGAGTACCGCGGACGGTCGAAACGATCTCGTCATCACCACCGACGATCCCGCGAAAGAAGGCGACGTGGTGTTGGTGCGCGGTTCGCTCACCGCCGACCGCGATTTCGGCCACGGCTACGTATATGAAGTGATCGTGGAAGGCGCGCGGGTGGTGGTCGAATAGCGGTCGAGACGCGGGAGCTACCGGCCACTCACGCCGCGAGCGGTCAGGAACACCGCAGCGAAGAGCGCAATGCCGCCCGGTGGTACGAGCAGGATGCCGAGCCCGGGATCGCCACCGTGGATCACGAGCCCTCCCGCGAAGAAGCCGAGGGGAAGCAGTACGAGGGCTGCGGTGTGTAGGCGCGACGCGAGCGTTCGCCCGTCGTCGTTCCAGCTCTCGGGCGCGTACTTCAACGACACGGCGAAGGCGATGTGGACCAGGGAGAGCAACGCGCCGTGCGCATGGGCGAGGGTCCACATCAGACGCCGCGTTTCGTTCGAGACGTCCAGGTAGAACCCCACCTTGAAACCGTGGAGCGTTTCGAGGACGACACCCAGGAAGAGGAAGAGCAACAGCGACCACCAACCGATGCGCAGATGACGGGCGGCGAGATCGTCGCCTTCACGAACCTTCGACTTCTTGCTCATTCACTGATCCTGATTGGAGTGTGATTGCGTTCGTTCAGCAGGCGCTGGAGCGTCGATTGATCGACGTTGCCACGCGCATCGATCAACAACGGTCGGCCACTGCGATCGCTGCCCTGGGCAACGACGTTCCGCCACAGGGCGATCGCTTCGAGTTGCTTCTCGGCCAACGCTTTCGGGCTCGCGGCGAAATCGTACTCGAAGCCTTCGTAGCCGGGCAGGTGGGTAATCGAACGGTTCGCAACGCGGCGGATCGCCACGTAGGGGTCGTTCAACAGGATCGAGAGATAGGCCCCGAGCCACTTGGTTCCCGAGGCGACCTGGGCTTCCCGCCAACCGAAGTGCCAGGCGATGATCGCGCGTTGGGCGGCATCTCCCTTCGTGGCGAGGAGGACCGAGGAGGCGATCTGCTCATCGTCTCCGGAGAGCTGCGCGCGCGGCTGTCCGTACCAGCTGTGCAACTTCTCGTTCGTCCAGCCGAGGGTCTGGTCGAGATGGCAGAGGTTGCACGCGTTCGGACGACCGGTCTCGGCCTGCACCCGAGCGCTCGGACTATCGATGCGATGACTGCGCATCGCGACGAAGAGCCCGTACGTCGTGTGCGGCATGTGGCAGTTGATGCAGCGGCTGCCCGTCGACGAGAGGGGATGATGGGTATGGGCTTCGATGTCGGCGCCGATCGTCGGGTGACACTCGAGGCAGGTGGAGTCGCGATCTCCCACTTCGTTGAGTTGATCGGAACGGTCGCGGTAGCTGTGGAGTGAGTGGCAAGTGAGGCACGTGAGCTCACCCCGGGTCGCGCACCCGGTCTCCATCAGGCCGTTGTACTCGCGGCCCGCGACGCGAATCGTCCCGTCGCCCCAGAAGTTGCCGCCAAGGTTCACGGTGGGGATGGCATCGCGGTTCTCGCCTTCGAGCCCGGGTTCGGGCTGCAATCGGAAGACCCTCTCCGTGGCGTGGAGGTTCTGGCCGGGACGGAAGGCGAGGCCCGTCTGCTTGTGGGCGTCCATGTCGAGGGGTTCGCCGAAGCTGTGACACTGCCCGCAGACATCGCGCGACTTGGCCGCCGAGAGCTTGGCGGGGTTCACGATGGTCGCGTCGTCTTCGTCGTCGAAGCCGAAGTAGCGCGCGTAGCGCCCCAGCGGTGAGCGATGTGCGCGCAAGTGCTGGTCGGCCGGGCCGTGACACGATTCGCAGGCGATGCCGAGTTCGACGGAAGCGCTCGCGAACTCGTCGTCCTTCGCGGAGTAGCGAGGCTGGGTCCCCACTGCATGGCAACCGAAGCACGTCGTATTCCACACCAACGGGCCTTCGTGCTCGGGGGTCGGCGGTGTGAGGAACGAATCCTGAACCGGAAGCCAGCGCTTCTCCTCGATCATCCAGACCCAGGGCACCGTCATGAGTGCGCCGTGATCCGGTCGGCCGTGGTAGGTGCCGCTCGCTGGACGGCGGATCCAGTAGTACTGGATGTGGTGGGAGCCGGTGGTCATGACCACCGGCACTTCGAAGCGCGGCGGTGGCCCCTGCTTGTTCGGGTCGGGATCCATGAACCACACGGGATCCGTGAGTTCGACCCAGAACTCGTCGCCTCGGCGAGAGAGCTTCGTCACGTGACCGCGGGCTTCGAGGGTCGTGCCTTCGAAGTCGCCGAGGATGGCTTCGGGGCTCGCCTCCTGGGTCATCGTGCGGTGGAACGAATCGTGCCAGCTCTGGTACGGCCCGGGGTGGCACGAGCGGCAGGTGTCCGAAGTCGCGAAGCCGCCCTCGCCGGTTTCCTTCGGAAGGGCGGGGTCGCGCGAGGCGGTGTTGAACCAGCTCGCGAACGAGCGGTCTTCTTCTCCGACCGAAGAGGCGCCCGCCGCGGCGACGCACGAAAGGTGCGCCGCCGCGATCAGCAGCCAGGCAAACAGGGGAGGCTTCGCGGTCGATCGCCCGCGCGATCTTTCGAGCTCAGCCTTCCGGGATCTCCATGTCTTCGGGCGCGATCTCACGCACGAAGTGCGCGAAGGTCCAGCGATGGCCCTCGAGGTCTTCGGCCACGTAGGTGCGATCCCCCCAGAACATGTCTTCGGGTTCGGAGAGGATCTTCGCGCCCGCGCTCTTCGCAGCGGCATGGTGTTCATCGACATCGTCGACATAGATGTAGAGGCTCTGGGTGACTGCGCCGCCATTCGACTTCGGGCTCGTCCAGACTTCTTCGGAGCTGGTCGGGCTCATCATGATGATGGCGTCGAGCACTTCCATCTCTGCGTGCATGATCTTGCCGTCCGGGCCCGGCATGGCGTTGCGCTGAACGAAACCGAAGTTCTTCGCCAGCCAATCGAGCGCCGCAGCGGGGTCATCGTAGAACAGATTGGGACAGATTCGGGACATGCCCATCGGGGGGGTCTTGGCCATCTTTTCCTCCTTCGAGGTGGTTGGGATCACGGGGATCGCGAACCCGCAGCGCAGTCGCAACGGGCTACTTGGTGGGATGATCCGCCTCGTTCTTGGTTTTCTCTGCCACTGTCGGTTCTTCACTCGGCACCTTCGCACCACTTGCGGGCGAATAGCGCACGGTGAAATCGGGCTCGTCCGAGACCACGAGGGCGATGCAGCTCTCGAACGCGTCGCCAGCGAGCAGACCGGAAACGCAGACGCGATCGTCGCCGGGTGTCAGGGCCGCTCGAGGTATGTCGAACGACAGGCCGAGATCCTTGTGACCGTCGCGGTTCACGTCGAAACCCTTGCGCGCCCACTTCGGGACATCGGCCCGGACCGCACCCGGGTCGAGACGAAGGGAGTCGAAGTCGAACTCGCTGATGTCGACGGTCTCCGAACCCTCGATGGTGAGCTTCAGATCGTCGTGCAGCCCGGGTACGAAGGCCTGCCAGCGGAAGCGGTGGTCGAGCAGGAGGTCGACGTCGTAGCGGATGCTCTCCGAGGCGGCATCTGCGGAGATGCACGTCGCATCTTCGCCGAAGTCGCGCAGACCATCGCCGTCGTTGTCGATGCCATCTGCGCACTCCGACACCGCATCCAGATCGACTTTCAGGATGTAGAGCCCACGGTAGATGTCGCTGGCGACGATGTAGCCGCTCTCGAAGTAGGGGTAGACGCTCCAGGTGCCGCTGAAGATCGGCCGATCGTCGTTGGGGGTGGTGTCGAAGTAGGCGACTTCGGCGAGTTCACCCTGCTCGAGATCCCCAAAGCGCAGCACGCGGATGCCGCTCTGGTAGTTTGCCTGGAAGACGTGATTGCCCAGGGTGTACTGGTTGTGGTCGATCGAGCGCGACGAACCGTCGTGCACTCCGCTGACGTAGGGCGCGTCGAGATCCTTCATGTTCCAGACGAAGGTGCGCGTCGGTGAGCCGTAGAATCGCTCGTCGAGTTCGTCGTCGAGCAGGAAGTAGGCGTGGTCTTCGGTGAGCCAACCCTGATGGGTATAGGAAGCACCGAAGTAGGGCGCCCGGGCGATCATCACGGGAGCGCTCTTGTCGGTGACGTCGACGATGGTCACCGTGTCTTCGTTCGAGTTGAAGCAGATCTCGCGTCCCTTGTAGTCGGCGTCCGGACCGTGATAGATGACGCACTGGGCGTCGTGGGTGTAGCGATCCTCCGAGAAGCATCCGGCGAACTGGGGGTTCTTCGGCTCGCGGATGTCGATCATGTGCAGGCCGCCCAGACACGAGGCGGCGCCCACCACGTAGGCGAACCCCGTATCCTCGTTGATCGCGATGTTGTGCGCGGAGCGGAAGCGTGTGTACTCGGTATCGGCCTCGAAGACCTTGGGCATCTCCTCCGGTGGGAGGTCGCGCAAGCGCGTCAGGTCGAAGACCTGGAGCCCATGATTCACGGCTTCGCTCACGATGTAGGCGTGGTTTTCGTAGACCTTGATGTCGCGCCACGAACTGTGGGTCGTTCGCGTGGGGAGCCCGCCGAGGGTGGTCGGGTGCCCGTACTCGTCGATGCGCACGAAGACCGTGCCTCCGCGCGTTCCGAGCAGCACGTACTCATCGCCGTTCTCGGGATCGGTCCAGCCCCAGATGTCGTTCGCCGTGATGTTGAACAACGCTCCGATCGGAACGAAGTGGACGAGCTCCATGTTGCGGCAGCCGTAGTCACCCGAAGTGCCTTCGATGCACGGGGTGTGCTGCGCGGCCGCGGCGTTCTGCGGTTCGCCTTCGAGTTCCTGGTCGTGGGCCATCGAAAGCGACGCCACAACGAGAGCGAGTGGAACGAACGTTCCGATGAGGAATGCGCGCGGCGCGAGACAAGCCATGAAGTGAATTGTGTCGACCGGTGAGAGCGTGTGTCAACCGCGACGTCGCCCCGATCGAAAGCTCCTGACAAAGGCGCCGGAAGGCGGTGCGTCTCCCGGTGAGCGATTGGAAAAGAGGAACAAAACCAATACGTTCTCACTTCTTCCGCGTACCCCCACGCGTTGTCGATGGAGCCTCCATGACGATTTCCTCCGCGCATTTCCTTCGCCGAACGGCCGCGTCGTGTTTCGTGCCGCTGCTTCTGACACTCGGCTGTGACGACATCAAGAAGAGTGCGGAGCTGAAGAGCGCCGAGATGATCGGTGACATCGCGGCCGAGCGGCTCGCATCCGCGGGCGAGACCGAACGCGCGGCCAACGATCTCATCAACGTGCCGATCGAGGTGCGCCAACTGCACGATGTCGTCTGGCAGGTTCGCGGCGTGGCGAACACCCAGTTGGTGGCGACGAGTGAAGGCCACGTCGTCTTCGACACCGGGCTCGCCACCCAGGCGGCGAAGCAGCGCCGGTTGCTCGGCGAAGCCGTGCCGGGAAAGATCACCCACGTGATCTTGAGCCATTCCCATCAGGATCACGCCGGGGGCACCGACTTCTGGACGGAAGACGGCACCGAGATCGTCGCCCACCAGGAGTACCCGGAAGAGCAGCGCTACCTGAAGGAACTCGAGCCCTATCTCTGGCACCGCAACCGCACGCTCTTTCCCTTCATGCCCGAAGAGCCGCCGAACATCGGTTTTCTCGAGTACGGCAACGTCGTCCCCACGGTGCTCGTCGACGACGGCGACGTGCTTCGCTTCGAACAGGGCGGCGTGAAGTTCGAGGTCATCCCGACTCCCGGTGCTGAGGGGGTGGACAACCTCTCGCTGTGGCTACCGGATCAGAAGATCTTCTTCAGCGGCGACTTCTTCGGGCCGCTCTTCCCGCAGTTCCCGAACATCTTCACCATGCGGGGTGAGAAGATCCGCAAGCCGATCGAGTACATCCGCTCGCTCGATACGGTCATCGCCCTCGAACCCGAGATGATCGTGCCGAGCCACAACGATCCCATCGAGGGCAGGGAGGGCATCAAGGCGGCGCTCATCAAGATGCGCGATGCGGTGCAGTACGTGCACGACGAGGTCATCGCCGGCATGAACGCGGGCAAGACGGTTCACCAGCTGATGGCCGAGATCTCGCTGCCTCCCGAACTCGAACTCTCCCAGGTGCACGGCCGCGTGTCCTGGGGGGTGAAGAGCATCTGGGAGTACTACGCCACCTGGTTCCACTTCGATACGACGACCGAGCTGTACCCCGTGCCCGCGTCGGCGGTGTGGAGCGAAGTGCGAGAGCTTGCGGGGGCCGATGCGCTGGTGGCGCGGGCCAACGCGCACATCGAAGCGGGGCGGCCGATCGAAGGCCTCCACCTGCTCGAGTTCGTGCTGGCCGATGGAAACGACCACCGCGCGGGTCTCGAAGCGCGCAAGGGCGTGCTCGAAGAGCTCCTCGAAGAATCGCAGCAGGGCCTGAACAACAGCTACGAAAACGATTGGCTGCGCTACCGCCTACGCGATACGGCCGCGCGGCTCGGGGAAGAGCTCGAGGGCGAGTCGGAGTCGGGGTCGGGATAGGGGCCGTTGCGGCTCAGGCCGTCACGTTCAGGATCTTGCGCGCGAGATCCACGCCGTCCTTCGCCTGCGCACCCCAACCGTCTGCACCCTGTTCGTCGGCCCACTTCTGCGTCGTGACGCCGCCGCCGACGATCACGGGGTACTTGTCGCGCACCTCCATCTCGTCGAGCAGGCGAAGCAGTTCGGTGAACTTCTCTAGGGCGGGAGCGAAGACGACCGACACCGCGATCATGTCGGCGCCGTTCTGCTCGGCGATCTCGTAGAAATCCCACGGCGCGTTCTTCTCGCCCATGTCGACCACGTCGAAGCCGCCGATCGAGAGCAGGGTGCCGACCAGGTTCTTGCCGATGTTGTGCTGACTCATCAGAGTGCCGAGCACGACCTTCTTGTTGTTCTTCGGCGTCTCGCCGCGCGGGAGCGCTTCTTCGATGAGGGGGATGCACTGCTTCGCCGTGACACCGGCGCGCACGAGATCGAGCACGATCGCCTTCTTGGCCGCGAAGCGCGTGCCCACGTCGTTCAAGCCGCTCATCACGCCCTGTTCGAGGATCTCCATCGGGTCGTGGCCTTCGGCCAGGAGCTCGCGCGTCAGTTCCGTCGCCGGATCGGGTTGGGTTTCGCTGACCTTCTGTCGCAAGTCGGCAATGGTCGCCATCGCTTTCGCTTCCTTTCCTGCTTCTACGCTTCGTGCCACGTCGGGTAGTCGAGGCCGAGGTCTCGAAAGATCCGGGTGAACTTGCGGTATTGGTCGACGAGCTCCTGCTTGGGTTGCAGGGTCGACGTGTCATAGAGCTTGTCGAAGGCCTGGGCCGGGGGCGTGGCCTCGTACTCGCGCGAGCGGATCTGCTTGATGATCGAAACGCCTTCTTCCGGTGAGAGCGTCGCCGCGGCACGCGCCATCTCTCCCGCCCAGCGGCACTCGATGCCGGTCGAGCCCCCCGCGAGCCACAGCGCCTCCATGCCCGAGATGCAGGCATTGATGACCGCGATCGCGGTCTCGTACCAGGCTTCGTCGGAGAACGACGAGCCAGGCGTCCCCGTGCTGCCGAAGCTCACCCACGGAAGCCCGAGGTTGCGCTCGGCCGCCAGCGCCGCCGCCGAGTTGCACCAGCTGATGTCGTTGCCGATGTAGGTGCCGTGGATCGACATGCTCATCGCCTGCACCAGCGACCCACCCGAGTAGGCGAGCATGCCCAGGGTGTGGGCGATGATCTCGATCGCCCCCTGTTCGGGGCCGGTGAGATAGCCGTAGAGCGAAGGCGAGCTGCTCATCCACGGTTCGATGCCGTGCTGCTGGGCGAAGAACGAGAGGTTGAAGCGGTCGTAGTTGATCCGCATGTCCTGCAGGAGCTGCACGGGCAGGGTGCAGTTCTCCTTCGTGTACATGCCCGGGCCGAAGGTGCTCATCAGCGCCAGGGGCGTCATCGCACTCATGGGAATGCCGAAGAAGAGCCCCGGCTTGCCCGCCCAGCTCGCGGCTTCGTTCATGATGCGCGCTTCGGTCTGGCACACGACGGTCTGGGTCGGGGTGTCGAGGATGTTCTTCAGATCGCCTACGCCGAGGAGCGGGATCGGGATCACGCCATCGCAGGTGTTCTCCTGCATGGCCGACATGGCGTGGAGCTTGTAGAGCTCGACGTTCTTGGTGAGCGCGCCGGCGGGAAACCAGGTGAAGGGATGCTGGCCGTCGCCCGGGGCGCGGGGGGAGATGGTGAAGGTCTCGCGACCGGAACCGAAGGTGAGCGTGCGCCGCGCCGTCGCGATGGCTTCGCGAATCTCCTCCTCGGTGAAGCGCACGATGCGCTTCGTGTCCTTGCAGTAGAGCCCGACCTCGAGCAGATAGTCGAGGCCCGCGCGAAACAGCGCGTCGGCCACGTCGGGGTCGGTCATCACCGGTTCGTCGGGATCCGCCTCGATCTGGTGACGCTTGCGGATCTCTTCCAGGGTGTTCGGGAAGAACTCGGTTTCGAACTTCTCCTCCGACATGATCTGGCCGGTGCCCGAGCGGTGGATCGCCTCCCACAGGAGCTTTCCCATTTCGCTTCCTCCACGAAGTGCGTTCGCACGCACCCGCTGGTTGGTTCAGCCCTGCAGATAACATTCCTCTGCGCGCATCGCGTGCATGAGGGCCGCGCACTCCTGGCCCACGTAGCGGATGTGTTGGGGCAGCAGCCACGGCATCGCGTCGACGATGTACCAGGAGAGCTGCTGCGCATCCGCGAACGCGTCTTCCCAGAAGATGTCCGACGCGTTGTGGTCGAGCAGCATGCCGCGCGCGCGTCCCTTGTCGCTGCCGAAGAGGAAGACGCCCGAGTGGTCGACCTGAAGGGGAAGGGGGCGCTTGAAGTGTTGCGAGAGCAACTCTTCCGATCGGGCCCAATCGCTCGCGAAGAGCTGTGCCGCGTGGACGACGAAGGTCGCAGCACCGGCCTGGATGCCGATCCGGGCCGCGAGTTCGCGCTGCACGCGGATCAGCGAAAGCGCGACGACCGGCCAGTCGGCAAAGAGGTTCACGCCGCCGAGGACGTATGAGCCGTACAGGCTTCCTTCGACGACGTTGAATGCGCCCGAGACCAGCGCGTTCGAAACTACGAGCTTGCGCAGTTCATCCGCGCTGAGCATCGCCATGCCGCCCGCTTCGAGTTCGCGAGCGAGGCGCGCGAAGTCGGGGGTCGGGACGGCGGCGTAGCGGCCCTCGAACTCGTCGCGATCGAAGGCGAGGAACTCGGGGAAGTCCTCGGGTGGCGTGACCTCGACTTCGAGGTCTTCGGCGATCACGGGCAGCCCGATCGTCACCATGGTGTTCAGCGCTTCCGCGCACGGCCCCGCTGGCGTCGTCTTGTCCGTCCCAATGCGCAACGCCAGGTTCAGCAGCTGCAGCCAGCTGTCGCCGACGTCTTTGGCGTAGATCGGGAATGAGGTCTTGCGCGAGAGGAAGACCTTGCGCTCCGGGATTTCACTTCGATTCATGCTGGTGTCCTCCGGAAAGGGTGAACGCGCGAATGAATTGACTCTCGAGACGTTCGAAGATCTCGTCGTGGGGAACCGTCATGCCGTGGTCGACCCAATGGGTGAGCTCGACCTGCTTGAGGGCGAGCATCTTGCGCACCAACAGGTCGGGGTCTTCGTCGACGTAGAGGCCTTCCGCGATACCGCGCTCGAAGAGTTCGCGCGGGATCGATGCTCCTTCTTCCCAGAGCTCGGCCTCTTCGGCCCCAGCCGATGCGCCGGTCGCCCAGCCGTAGCCGTCACGGCAGCACATGCGAAGGAAGTTCGGACGCTCGAGGAAGTAGCGAGCGCCTTCGCGCAAGACGGCGAGGTGACTCGCGAGAGTCTCCTCCCGCGAGTCGCGCGCTTCGCGAATGCACTCGTAGAAGTCGCGCATGCGGTCGGCGTGGATCGCGGCAAGCAGCGACTTCTTGCCGTCGATCACGCCGTAGAGGGTCGCGAGGGAGACGCCGGCTTCGGAGGCGATCTCGCGCATGTGCGAAGCGCCGGCGCCCTTCTCGGCGAAGACGCGTTCGGCGGCCGTGCGGATCGCCTCGCGATAGACGGACTCGCGCCCTTCCTGCACCCGCCGCTGGAGCGGGGAGGCGGTGCGTCGGCGATTGCTGCGTGACGATCGGGGGGGCGTCATGGGTAATCGCGATTCTAGTCGTGTGAGATTCCGATTTCCAGACGCAATAACCCCATGGAACTCAATGGGTTACGGATCCCGGGGGCGGGGATGCGTTCAGCCGGGCAGGTCGATCACCCGGCAGACGGGCTGGGGATGATGGTCGGCCCGGATCCAGCGCAGGCACATCGTGCCGCGCTCGTGCCCCGCGGTGTCGATCCAGTTGCCGCGCCCGGGATCGGTCGCGGCGACGATGATGACCACCCGCCCATCGTCTTCCTGGCGCGCGCCGTGATGGTTCACGTCGATGCGGTGGTAGCGGTAGTCGAGGCTTTCCATCCAGTAGTTGTTGAGCTGGAAGTTCCAGTAGTCGCACTCGGGTGGGGCCGCCTCGATCTCGAGGGCCTGCCCCGGCTCGAGCTCCCAATAGCCGTGGAAGTAGCAGATGTTGGGATCGCCGTGGGCCGCGGTCGCGATGCTCGGATCGAGCAGGCGAAGTTCGTTGGGGTATTTCGCGAAGCTCTCGGTCCAATCGGTGAAGAGGTTCGCGGTGCCGCGCACGTAGGCCGCCGCGGCGGCGAGCCCCTCGTCGACGTGGGCGGCGGTGATCGGGAGCGCGCCCTCACCGCCCACGCGTTCGATCGTGATGTCGGCGATCTGCTCGTTCGCGCGATCCTGATAGGTCTGCCGCACGATCAGCGAGGACGTATCGGGTTCCATCGGGAGCCAATTGCCAGACGCCGGCTTCTCGCACGAGAGCAGGATCTCGAAGCCGCCGTCTTCGCCGTATTCGAGATCGATGCCCTCGATGTAGCCGCTCTGGCCCATGCGACCGCCCGAGCCGTAGTTGCCCACGTAGGTCCCCATGCCGAGGTAGTGCACGGTGTTGCGCTGGCCGCGGATCACGTACTCGTGGGCGCCCGAGATGGCGGCGCTCTGGTAGTGGTTGTCCGGGTTGTCGGCGCCGATCTTCACCGTCTCGTGGGCGGGGCGACGCAGGACGGGGAACTTCGGATCCGCGAACTCGATGTACGACTCGAGGGCCACGCGCGTCAGGCGCGAGAGGTAGCGGAAGCCCTCCGCGCGCTCGAAGGCGTCCATCGGCGAGGTGTCGCGAAGCACGACCTCGCCGGCGCTCTTCAGCGTGTCGCAGAACTCCGCCCAACTCGTGCCGTCGAGGATGCGCTTCTCCGAATCGTTCGACATGGATGGCACCTCCTCGTATGCACGCGTTGGGGAACTAGCTGTTGGCGGCGCCCTCGAGCACCCAGTCGATCAGCACGCCGTACATGCCTTCGACCGTGCTCTTCGCGCTGGCCTCGTCGACGCCCTTCGCGTCGCAGGTGCAACCCCACTCGATCTGGCAGCCGTCACCCACTTCGCTCACCTGGACATAGGCGGCGTAGTTCTCGACGGGAAGCGGATTGCCTTCGTCGATCACGTAGCTGACCTTGCGCGCGAGATCGTCGCGCTCGGTCATCTTCTCGTGCACGGGCGGACCGTCTGCGCTGGCGTAGATGTAGCGGATCATGCCGACGCCATCGCCTTCGACCTCGGTCTTGGTGACGCCCTTCATCCAACTCGTGTTGCCGAAGTCGGCGAGCAGTTCGTAGACGGTCTCGGCGTCGAGATCCGAATCGCGGGTGACGGAAACTTCGATCATGGGGGTCTCCTTGGCTGCGGCGAAGCGCAGCGCGGGGAATCAATCGTCGAGGACGGCGCTCGCCACCTTCTCTTCGAGGTAGGCGGTATCCCACCAGCTGATCTGCAGCTGCTTGGCGCGGCGGAAGTAGAGCTGGATGTCGTACTCGACCGTGAAGCCGACGCCGCCCCACACCTGCTCGGCCATCGCGGTGAGGTCGCGATAGGTCTGGCAGGCGAAGAGCTTCGACATCGGGGCCAGGCGATCGGTCGGGCGATCGGTTGCACTCGCCCAGGCGGCTTCGTACATCAACGTCCGCGCACCGGCGACGTTGGTCGATGCGTCGGCGAGGTAGTGGGAGATCGCCTGGAAGGCTGCGAGCGGCTTGTCGAACTGCTCGCGCTCCTTTGCGAACTCGCAGGTGATGTCGAGGGCCTGCTGCGAACCACCGACCGCGATCGCGGCGAGCAGGATCACGCCGTCCATCATCGCGGCCTCCCAGCTGGCCCAGTCGCCGATCTTGTCGGAGGCGGGCACTTCGACGCCATCGAAGTCGACGCGGTACTGGGTGTCCGATGCCAGGCTCATCAGCTGCGTGAGCTTGATGCCCTTCGCGTTCGGGTCGACGAGGAAGAGCGAGACCGCGTCGTCCGCATCCCCCGTGCGGGCCAGCACGACGAGTCGCTCGGCGGCGCTCGCGAAGTGCACGTGCATCTTCGTGCCGTTGAGCACGACGTTGTCGCCCTTCACCTCGGCGCGCATCTGCACGCCCTTCGGCCCGAAGCCGTTGCCCTGCTCGATCCAGGCGGGGGTGAGGACGGCATCGCCGGCCGCGATCTTGGGCAGCCACTCGCTCTTCTGGTCGTCGCTACCACTCGCGAGCAGGATCTTCGCCGAGAGGAAGGCGCTGTGGAAGTGCGGCGTCGGCGCGAGCGCGCGGCCGAGCTCTTCATAGGTGATGGCCGCTTCGATCATCCCCATGTCGCTACCGCCGTACTCCTCGGGGATCACGATGCCCGTGAGGCCGAGCTCGGCGAACTGCTTCCAGAGTTCGTCGGGATAGCCCTTCGGGTCGTCTTCCATCGCGCGCACGACGTCGAGGGGGGCGTGTTCGCCGAGCACGCCCTGGACGGTGCCGCGCAGCATTTCCTGTTCTTCGGTGAAATCGAGATTCATGGCTTCGTTCCTCGTTCTATCTCTGATGAGAGGTGGGAGGTGGGTTCGAGTGGTCGACGGAGATCAGGGCTAGGGCTTCCACTGATCTCCCTTGCGGGACCACGGGTTGTCGTCGTCGTCGCTGGGAAGGGCAATGCGCACCGTGCAGTCGGTCACCGTCTTCCCTTCGACGCTCAGGTTGATTTCGAGGGTCACCCAATCGCAGCCGGCGTCGTCCTTCTCGACTTCGCTCACCGTGCCGCGGAAGACCATCTTGTCGTTGGGGTAGACGGAATCCTTCATGCGGAATTTCATCTTCCCGATGCGCCCCTTCGGCCCCGACCAGTCGGTGACGTAGCGCTCGAACCAGGTCGACTGGTTGGGCGTGTTGAGGAAGATGTCCTTGGTGCCGTTGCGATGGATCGCGAAGTCGCGGTCGTGGTGCATCGGCCGCCAGTCGCGCGTCGAGAGCGCGCCGAGGATCACCGTCGTGGCGGTGACGTCGTAGGCGAACTCGGGAAGGTTGTCGCCGGCCTTCACCTGGGCGGATGTCACGGACGTGGTCGAGAGATCTGTTGCCGCGCTCATTTTGCATGCCTCCGATAGCCGAAGCCCGTGTAGGCCTCCGTGCCGACGTATTCGTCGTTCTGGTTGTGGTAGACGACGTCGATCAACCAGAAGCGGCCGGTGCCGAGCTTCGTCGTCTTGGGGTCGGATAGGGACCTGAGGATCTGCGCGGTGCGCAGGCGGTCGCCGGGGCGAACGGGTTCGCCGAAGGTCACCGTGTAATCGCTCATGATCGCTTCCGGCAGATCCAGCTCTTCCTTGAGGTCGAAGTGGATCTGCAGCGGCAGCGCCTGCTTCGTGCGACCGGGCGCCCAGTGATGCGGGCGGAACCAGGTGGAGATCATGGTGGGCGGGGCGATGATGCCGCCAGCGATCTCCTCCGCGACCTCGTCGTCCCAGTAGAGGGGGTTGCCCATTTCGACCGAAGCGCAGGCGGTCCAGATGTAGCCGCGCTCGACGGGGAACTCGCCTTCTTCCTCGTAGCGCTCCGTGCCGATCCAATCCTGGACGTGCGCGGGCACTTCCTTCAGGGTTTCACTCATGGGGTGACTCCTTCGTTCCGGTGCGCGTCGCCGCTCAGGCGATCGCGCCCTCTTCACTGAGTTTCTCGATTTCGGCCGCGCTGTAGCCCGCGGCCGTCAGCAACTCGTTCGCATCGCTGCTACCGAAGGGGCGTACCTCGTGCAGCGGTTGTTCGCGCTCGCCCCCGGCGAGGATGTGGGAGACCTGCTTGAAGTCGCCGTGCTCGTTGTGGCGCGCATCCATGAAGATCTTGCGCGCGTTGAAGTGCGGCTCTTCCACGACTTCGGGGATGGTGAGGACAGGTGCCACGCAGGTATCGGCGTCGGCGAGCTCGGCCGTCCATTCGTCGCGGGTCTTCGTCTTGAAGGCCTTGCGGAAGGCCTCGCGGATCTCGTCCTGCTTCGCGTCGTTCATCTGCTCGCTCGCGTACTCCCCGAGACCGAGGGCGTTGCAGAGGTTGGCAAAGAACTTCGGTTCGATGGCGCCCACCGACACCCACTTCTCGTCCTTCGTGGGATAGACGTCGTAGAAGGCATAGCGACCGGTGAGCAGCACCTCGCGCGGGCCCGCGACCTCGCCGGTGGCGAGATACTGGTCGATCGAAAGACCCATCAACGAGAGCACGCCTTCGGTGGCGGCGACGTCGAGGTAGGTGCCCTTGCCCGTCGCGCCGCGGCGGATCAACGCCGCCATGATCGACATCGCGGCTTGCATGCCGCCACCTGCGCTATCGGCGACGGTTGCGCCGGGGATCGGCGGCCCGCCGTCGCCGCGCGGTTCGGTGCAGGCGAGGTAACCCGACATCGCCAGGTAGTTGATGTCGTGGCCCGCCCAGGTCGAAGCCGGGCCGTCCTGCCCATAACCCGTGGTCGAGCAGTAGACGATGCCGCGGTTGCGCGCGAAGACGGTGTCGAAGCCGATGCCCAGGCGGTCGACGACCCCCGGGCGAAAGCTCTCGATGATCACGTCGGCGTTCTCGGCGATGCGCAGGAAACCCTCGCGTCCCGCATCCGACTTCATGTTGATCGCGATGTGCTTGAGCCCGCGCCCGGCCCCGTAGGTGTGGAAGGGCGGTTCGATCTGCACGCTGCCCTTCGGCGCGAGCGGACCCACCTGGATCACCGTCGCGCCGTAGTCGGCGAGGGTGCGCGCGGCGCGCGCCGCCGGCCCCACACTCGCGAGGTTCAACACCGTGATGTCGTCGAGCAGCGGGGGACTTTCCATGGGTGTCTCACACGGGGGGCAGGAGAGGGGGCGGGCAGGCGGGCTCGCGTAGCCGAGGCGCCGTGAAGGCCGGGAAAGATATACGATACGCCGCGTATCGCAATCCCTGGGCGGCACACCCGCGGCGCCCCTCAGAAGTTCTTGGGAAGGCGTAACTCCCTGCGAGCAATGATGTTTTTCTGGATCTCGGAGGCCCCGCCGCCGATCGTGTCGACCACCGTGTAGCGGTAGCTGCGCTCGAAGCGCCCACCGACCGGCGCCTCGGCGACCCCGGGCTTGAGCTGCCCGCTCGCCCCCATGATGTCGAGGGCCGCGTTCGCGAGCCGCTGCCCGAGCTCGGTCATGTAGAGCTTGTACATCGAGGCCTCGGTGGTGGGGACGCCGCCCTTCACGGCCTCGGACACCACGCGCTTCTGCAGCCCGCGGGCGACCTGGAGTTCTGCGGCGAGGTGCGCGATGCACGCGCGCACCGTCGGCTCACGCCGAAGCGGAGCGCCGTCGCGCGTGGCTTGCTTCACGTATCCGACCAGCGCCTCGAGCTTCTTCTCCACCGGGCCGACCGGCATCATCGAGAAGCGCTCGAGGTCGAGGGCTTCGCAGATGTAGGTCCAGCCCGCGCCGACCTTCCCCACCACGAAGTCGTCGTGGACGAAGACGTCGTTGAAGAAGACCTCGTTGGTGCGTTCGTCGCCGATCGTCCAGGTGGCGTGCACTTCGAGGCCGGGGTGGTCCATCTCGATCAGGAAGAGGGTGATGCCGTCGTGCTTGGAGCTGGGATCGGTGCGCGCCCCCACCCAGTACCAGTCGGCGAAGTGCGCAGAGGTGGTCCAGATCTTGTGACCGTTCAACACCCAGCCGCAGCGACCCTCGTCGCGCTCGGCGCGCAGCTGCATCGAAGCGGCGTCGGAGCCGGCGCCGGGTTCGCTGTAGCCGATCGCGAATTCGACCTCGGCGTCGATGATCTTCGGCAGGAAGAAGGCCTTCATCTTCTCGCTGCCGTGGCGGATGATCGTCTTGCCCACGATCCCCACACCCTTGCCGGCTTGCGGCGCACCCCAACGCGAGAGGGCTTCCGTCAGGATGAAGTCGTAGATGCCGCTCATCTCGCGCCCGCCGTACTGCTTCGGCCACGACATGCCGAGCCAGCCGCGCTCGGAGAGCTTCTTCATGAAGGCGCGCTTGGCCGGCGTATCGACGGTTTGCGAGAGCTGTTCGGGGTTCTCGTCCATCACGTCGGGCGAAGCGTTCTCGGCGAGGAAGGCCTCGACCTCGTCGCGAAAGGCCAGTTCTTCGTCGCTGAGTTCGTAGTCGAGGGGGGCGTCTTCCATCGTTTCCTTCGCTCGGGCTTCGGCTCGACGCTTCAGATGCCGAGCGCATCGCGCGTGCGCGCGATTTCGTCGGGGTCGAGGGTGGTGGGAACCAGGCTGACTTCCTCGGCGCCCGTGTCTTCGATGCGGCGGATCGCGTCGCGAAGCTTCTGCGGCGAATCGCAGGTGACGTTCTTCGCGAGCGTCTTCGCCGCTTCGGCGCCGAAGAAGTTGAGATAGCGGTGCAGGTATTCGTCGAGTTGGCCGCGGGCGTCATCGCCCAGGGCGTACCAGAAGCTCGTGACGAGTCGCGGTTCGTCGCGCCCCGCTTCCTTCCACGCCGAACGCGCGAGATCGAAGGTGCTTTCGATCTCTTCGATGCTCGGGCCGAAGCTGAAGCCCGCGAGGCCATCCGCCCAACGGGAGACGTGTTTGATCGCGGCGGGGGAGAGGGATGCGACCAGCACCGCGGGGCCTCCCTTCTGGTAGGGCGCGGGTTCGACCGGGCGCAGCGGACCGTCGACCACGATCTCGCCCGCCCACACCCGCTTCATCGTGGCGATCTGGGCTTCGAGCTGGCTCAGGCGCTTCTTTCCGAACGTGGCGCCGACGGCCTGGTAATCCTCCTCGCGCGCACCCGCGCCGACACCCAGGGTGAGACGTCCTTCGGAGATGACATCGATCGTCGCGAGTTCCTTCGCGCGATTCACCTCGCTGTGCATCGGCATGATGAGCACGTAGGACATCAGCTGCACGCGTTCGGTCAGCGCCGCCGCCATCGCAAGCGTCGGCATCGCGGCGTGGTTCGGGAAGTTGATGCGCTCGCCCACGGCGAGACTCGACCACGGCCCTTCGTCGATCCCGCGACACCAGGCGAGCATCGTCTCGCGATCGATGCCCGGCACCATGATGGGAATGTTCATGCCGATTCTCATGTTGCTGGTTCCCTCTCTCCCTCGTCCGCGAGGCGCGCCCAACCCCGCACTGCCCATCGGTTACATCAATTCGCGCGTCGAATCACATCGCCCTTTTCCGCGTACCCAATGGTTTCGACGTGCGACTCAATGGCAAGTCGACGAAACCGACGCAAAGCCTTCGACGCAGTGCTCGGGAAGTGGAAACAGATGGTTCCGGTGAAGGTGTTCCCAGCGCCTTGGCCGGGGGGGCGATCCAGGGCGGGTCGCCCCTTTGCGCGTGGAAGGGGCTCGAAACCCCGCGGGCGGAGCGTCTCAGGCGAGTACCCAACGCGGGATGTGGAAGTCGCCCACTTCGTCGAAGACGACGCGCACGGCCGCGCCGATCTCGATCGTGGCGGGATCGATCTCGTTGATCTCGCCGCCTTCGCGCGCGACCAGGTTTCCGGTCAGCCGGACGTTCGGGGCTTCGTCGAGTGCAACGAGAATGACGTTGTAGGGTGCCCGTTCCGCGTACCAGGGCAGCAGCGGTGGATGGGGGACGACGAAGGACCAGATGGTTCCGCGTCCGCTCACCTCCACCCACTCCGGGCGATTTGCGAGCGGCTCACTCGCGTACGGGCTGAACGGGCGCGGCGGAAAGATCCATCTGCCGGTTTCGCTGCAACGCGGAATCAAGAGCTGCCCGTTGCGGCACCCCTCCCAGAAGGCCGCGTTCTCTTCGGCCACGGGCGGCAGCAGCATCGACGGCGCTTCCGACATCGTCATTCCCCCCGCAAGATGAGCGCGCTGGTGGGGACGCCTTCGCCGCCGGTCACGAGACAGCTGCGCGCTCCCTCGACCTGGCTCGTCGATTCGCCGCGGATCTGGCGCACGCCTTCGGTGATCAGGTTGAAGCCGTGCACGTAGGCTTCGGAAAGGCCACCACCCGAGGTGTTCACCGGAAGGCGACCGCCGAGTTCAAGCCCTCCGTCTTCGCTCATCGCCGCCGCCTCACCGCGTTCGCACAGCCGATAGCCCTCGAGTGAGAGAAGCACGAGGGGCGAGAAGGCGTCGTAGAGTTGCGCGACGTCGATGTCCTGCGGCTGGATGTCGGAGCCGCGGTAGAGCTGCTCGGCGCAAGCGTGTGAAGGGCCGAGCAGGGGATCGTCGGCGTAGTAGTTCGTCATCGTCTGATGCTCTCGCGGTAGACCCTGCGCGAACGAATGGAGGTAGGCGAGAGGCTTTGCGCAATCGCGCGCGCGATCGGCGCCAACCAGCACGCAGGCCAGCGCACCGTCGCTCTCGAGGCAGTTGTCGAAGAGGCACAGCGGTTCGCTGATCCAGCGCGCGGCCATGTACTGCTCTCGCGTGAGCTTCTTTTCGTACATGAAGGCGCGCGGGTTGCGGTTCGCGTGGGCGCGCACGGCGAGGGCGACGTTGGCGAGGTGATCGCGCGTCGCACCGTACTCGTGCATGTAGCGCCGGGTCAGCATGGCGATCTCGTCGGCCGGACGAAGCAGGCCCCACGGACGCGTCCAGGCGGCGGGCACCGTGTAGGGCTCTTCGGTCTGCGTCCACGGACGCACTCCCGAACCGCGCTTGCGCGCGCGCCACGCGACACCGACGTTGCACTGGCCCGCGGCGATTGCCATCGCGAGTTGCCCCACGACCGCCGGCCCCGCGCCGCCGCCGTAGCCCACCTGGGTGAACCAGGTGACGTCCCCGAAGCCTACCGTGCGCGCGATATCGACTTCGCTCGTGGTCTCGAGGGTATAGGAAGCGAGTCCATCGACTTCGCCCGGCGATACGCCCGCATCGTCGAGGGCTCTGCGAATCGCTTCGCAGGCCAGCTCGCATTCACTCGACGCGAGCTGTTTCGCAAAGGGGGTCTCCCCGATGCCGACGATGGCCGCCTGGTCCTTCATCGGGTGAGACGCTATCGCGGTGCACAGTTCGCGTCAGGGTCGCTCCGCTCGTGTGAGGGCTAGAGTTGGCGCTCTGATCGAAGCCCGCCGATCGGAAGAAAGAAGAGGAATGAGAGCCGATGAAGCTCGGCGTCACGATCCACGCGACCGACGAGGCGATGCCCGTGCGCGACGTCGCGCGCGAAGCCGAAGCGAGAGATTTCCACTCGTTCTACATCCCCGAGCACACACACATCCCGACGAGTCGGCGCACGCCGCCGCCCACCGGAACGGAAGAGCTCGAAGAGCAGTACCTGCGAAGCCCCGATCCCTACGTCGCCCTCGCCGCCGCGGCGAGCGTGACGGAGCGCATCCTGCTCGGCACCGGGATCGGGCTCCCCGCGCAACACGACCCCATCACCTTCGCGAAACAACTCGCCACCCTCGATTGCGAAACCGATGGCCGCTTCGTCTTCGGGATCGGCTACGGCTGGAACATCGAAGAGATGGAGAACCACGGGATCGACACGAAGCGAAGGCGCGCGCGCGTGCGCGAGCACATGCTCGCCATGCAGGCGCTGTGGTCGAACGAGGTGGCGGAGTATCACGGTGAGTTCGTCGACTTCGCACCCAGTTGGCAGTGGCCCAAACCCGTGCAGCAGCCACGGCCGCGGGTGCTCGTCGGTGGGGGAGCGGGCCCGAAGCTCTTCGATCACATCGCGGAGTTCGGCGATGGCTGGATGCCGATCGGCGGCGCGGGCATGGGCGAGGCGTTGCCACGACTGCGCGAGGCCTTCGAAGCCCGGTCGCGCGACCCCGATTCGATCCACGTGGTCCCAATGGGCGTGCTCCCGAGCGACGAGAAGCTCGCCTACTACGAAGAGCTGGGGGTCACCGAGTGCGTGCTGCGCCTTCCCACGGCAACGCGCGACGAAGTGATGCCCGTACTCGACGATTTCGCCCGCTACCTTTCGCGCTGAGTCGTTTCGGTCAACGCAGCCAGAGGACGTGCAGATGAATCGCGAGATCGCCCACTCGATCATTCGCCGCTTGATCGATCACGTGGTGGCCGACACCACCGATCTCGCTCCCGAGCCGCGCGTCGAACCCGCCGAACACTTCACCGACCCCGAGCGCCACGCCCTCGAGCGCGAGCAGTTCTTCCTCGATACCCCGCAGGCGGTGGGGTTCGCCGGGCAGGTGGCCGAGCCCGGCTCGTACTTCGCGACCGATGTGCTCGACGTGCCCATCGTAATCGTGCGCGATCGCGAAGGCGTGTTGCGCGCATTCCTAAATGTCTGCACCCATCGCGGCGCACAGGTGGCGAGGGGCTGTGGAAGGGCGCAGCGCCTGGTGTGCGGTTTCCACGGTTGGAGCTTCACCCTCGACGGTCGCCTCGCGGGCCGTGCGAACGACGATGACTTCCAGCCGCGGAGTTCCGCGAACAATCTTCAACCCCTGCCCATCAGCGACCGGGCGGGGATCCTGATGGTCGGTCTGCGACCCGAGATGGGACAGCTCCGGGTCGACCACGCCCTCGACGACATCGCGCCGCAGTTCGAAGAGATGGAAATCGGGGAGATGGAACTCGCGGGCAGCGATCGCTTCGAGGTGGCGGCGAACTGGAAGCTCGTCGTGAACCTCAGCCACGAGGGCTACCACTTCCAGACGCTCCACAAGGAGAGCCTCGCCCCGATGATGACGGGGCACGGGGCCGCGGACGAGTTTGGTCTGCATACCCGCTGGGCGTTTCCGATGCGCGGCATCGAGGCCCTCGCGGAAAAGGACGAAGCCGATTGGCCGGGCTATCCCCCAGCCGCGATGAACCACACCCTGTTTCCCGGAACGGTGATCGTGGCGAACCAGGGCGGCGCGCAGATGATCCGCGTCGAACCCGGCAGTGAAGCCGGAACCTCGGTCGTCTACTTCTCGGGGGTGGCGGAGATCGATCGCGCGAAGGAAGAAGAATCCCGGCAGGCCGCTCGCGCAACGTACGAATTGGGCGTGCGCATATTCGAGGGAGAGGATCTCCCCGCGGCCGAGGAATGCCAGCGGGGCATTGCGACTCGCGGTCGCCCGATCGAGATCGGACGCAACGAGCCCGTCGTTCAGTGGTGGCACCAGCGTTGGCTCGACGAACTCCACGAACCTGTCACTGTCCCGGACGACGCATGATGGTGCTGCGGCTAAACTGACCCTTCGAAGGTTCCGATAAGTCGGTTTGGAGCAACACCGTGATCACGCGCCGAAGACTGCTGAGAAACTCTGCGCGCGCGATGGGCGCCGCAGGGTGGTTCACCGCGGCCCATTGGGTTTCGCCGCACTTCGCCCATGCGGCGATGGGTGGGGCCGACGACTTCGGTCCCCTGCAACCCGCCGACGCGAACGGCCTGATGCTGCCGCCCGGCTTCACCTCACGCGTCGTGGCCACCTCGGGAACGACGGTCGCCGGCACCTCCCATACCTGGCACAACGCCCCCGACGGCGGCGCGACCTATCCCACCCTCGACGGCGGATGGATCTACGTCTCGAATGCCGAACTCGTCAACATCGGCGGCGTGGGCGCGATCCGTTTCGATTCCGCCGGCACGATCGTCGATGCCTACTCGATCCTCAGCGGGACCAGCCGCAACTGCGCGGGTGGGCCGACGCCGTGGGATACCTGGCTCTCGTGTGAAGAGGTCGCGGATGGATTGGTCTACGAATGCGATCCCTACACCCCGGGTTCCCAGGGCACGGTGGTTGCGTCGATGGGCACGTTCAACCACGAAGCCGTCGCCATCGATGCCGTCGGCGGCAAGGCCTATCTCACCGAGGATCGCAGCAACGGCCTCGTCTACCGCGTGACGCCGACGGTCTACCCCGACTTCTCCAGCGGAACGATGGAAGCGGCGGAGATCCTCGATCCGATGGGTCACGGGCCGATCCAGCTGGGGCAGACGCGTCCTCTTGCGTGGCACACGATCGTGGAGCCGAACCCCGCCAACGGTGGGATCGACAACGGCTCCCATCTACCGATCGAAGAACGCGCGACCCGCTATCAGCAACCCAACGCGACCCCATTCGACGGCGGGGAAGGTTGTTGGATCCACGATCGGAACGTCTACATCTCGACCAAGGGCGATCACCGTGTCTGGCGCATCGATACCTACAGCGACGAGATCGAATTGATCTACGAGCTCGCGACCTCGTCGATGCCCGAGATCTCGAACCCCGACAACGTGTTCGCCGGACCCAACGGCGACGTCTACGTCGCGGAAGACCCGGGCAATCTCCAGATCGTGGCCCTCACGCCGAGTGGCAACGTGGTTCCCATCATGCAGCAGACGGGAGTGAGCGGAACCGAGATCACCGGCCCCGCCCTCGATCCCTCGGGTACACGCCTCTACTTCAGTTCGCAACGCAACCCCGGACGGACCTTCGAAGTGACGGGCCCGTTCCTCGGCTTGCCCGACGTTCCCGCCATGGGTGCGGCGGGGCGCGGCGCGCTGTTCGGCGTACTCGCCTGGCTTTCGACGCGGCGCCTTCGCGGTTAGCAGCCCGGGGCAGGACTCGCGTTCCTCGACGACCTTCGCAGCGCTTTGACGCTCGACAAGCGCTTACCTACCGTGACCTCGATTTCAATCAGGGGTCGACAAGATGGGAATTCTCGACGGCAAGGCCGCAGTGGTGACGGGCGGCGGTCGCGGTATCGGACGCGGTCATTGCCTGCATCTCGCCGAACAGGGCGCGGCCGTCGTGGTGAACGACCTCGACGCCGACGAAGCGGCGAAGGTCGTCGAGGAGATCGCCCAGGCCGGCGGCAAGGCCACGCCGAATTCGAGCGACATCTCGACGCGCGAAGGCGCCGCCGCGCTGATCGCCCAATGCGTCGACGAGTTCGGCGCGGTCCACGCGGTCGTGAACAACGCGGGCAACGTGCGCGACCGCACCTTCCTCAAGATGAGCGACGAAGAGTTCATGTCGGTCGTGATGGTCCACCAGGCCGGCACCTTCATGTGCAGCCAGGAAGGAGCGCGGCGCATGAAGGAGCAGGGCACGGGCGGGGCGATCGTCAATACGGTTTCGGCCGCGCACTTCGGCAACTTCGGGCAGACCAACTACGCCGCCTCCAAGGGCGCGATCGCTTCGATGACCTACACCTGGGCCCTCGAACTCGCGCGCGCAGGCATTCGCGTGAACGCGATCTCGCCCACGGGTTCGACGCGGATGTCGAGCACCTATCGCGGCGCCGACGGCAAGGAGGTCGAACTCCCCTTCATCGACCCCACGCGCAACGGGGCCTTCGTAGCCTTCCTCTGCAGCGACCACGCGAACTGGGTGTCGGGGCAGATCTTCGGTACCGGCGGCGAACGCGTCGTCATCCTCGAGCAACCCGCCTACGGCAACGCGATGTACAAGGACGGCGGTTGGGGCGTCGACGATCTGGTCGCGCACTTCGAAACCCACATGCGCAAGGAACTCGAGCCCGTCGGTCTGATGAAGAACCCCTATCCGTTCCACGACGGCATCAAGCCGCCGGGTCGCTGAGAGCCTCCGCGTGGTTGGAATCCGTTCATACGCGGCCTACATCCCGCCGACGCGGCTGGCGCTGGGTGCGATCGGTGGCCGGGCCGCAAAGGAAGGCGGGCCCGAGAAGGCCGTCGCCTGGAACGACGAAGACAGCGTCACCATGGCGGTGACGGCGGCGGTGAACTGCTTGCGCGGCTTCGATCGGGGCATCGTCGATTCGGTGCTCTTCGCTTCGACCACCTATCCCTTCCGCGAGAAGCAGGGGGCGGCGTTGATCGCGCGCGCCCTCGATCTGCGCGGCGACATCCAGGCGGCCGACGTGTCGAGTTCGCTGCGGGCCGGAACGACGGCGTTGCGCACCGCAGCCGATTCGGTTGCCGCCGGCTCGGCGCGCAACGTGCTCGTCGTCGTGAGCGATGCGCGTACGGGTGCACCCGGCTCGGGGCTCGAACGCAATGGCGGCGACGGCGCCGCGGCGTTCCTGGTTTCGGCGGACGACGTGGTGGCCACGATCGGGGCGAGCCACTTCGTCTCCGACGCGATCGTCGACCTGTGGCGTGTCGAAGGCGACCCCTTCGTGCACAGCTGGGAAGACCGCTTCGTCGTCCAGGAGGGTTATACGCCGCGCGTTGTCGATGCCGTGCAGGGCCTGCTCGAGAAGAGTGGGAGCGCGATCGACGCCTTCGCGCGGGTCTGCCTCTACGCTCCGGACGCGCGCAGCCACGCTGGCGTTGCACGCGCGCTCGGGGTTTCGCGCGAAGGCCTGGGCGACGCGATGTTCGGGCGCCTCGGCAACGCGGGGGCGGCCTTCGCACCGCTGCAACTCGTCGCCGCGCTCGAAAGCGCGCGCCCGGGCGATGCGCTGCTGGTCGCGAACTACGGCGATGGGGCCGACGCGCTGACTTTCGAGGCAACGGCGGCGAGCGAGAAGCTCGAAGCGCGGCGCGGCGTGGCCTGGCATCTCGAGCGGCGCCGCGGCGTCGCGAACTACGACAAGTACCTGAAGGCGCGCGGCCTGCAGACCCAGGAATGGGAGGCGGCCCAGGGCCCCGGTCTCTCGGCCACGGTGCACTTCCGCGAACGCGACGACGACCTGAGCTTTCGCGGGCAGCGCTGCACGAAGTGCGGCGCGGTGCAGTTCCCCGCCCAACGCGTCTGCTCGACCTGCTTCGCCAAGGACGAGTTCGAACCCATTCGCCTCTCGGATCAGATCGGAAACGTCGTGACCTACACCTTCGACTTCTTCTTCCCGACCCCGGATCCGCCTACGGTCGTGACCGTGGTGGATGTCTGCGGTGCACGCATCCATCTGCAACTGGTGAACTGCCCGCCCGATCAGGTGAAGACCGGCCTGCCCGTCGAGTTCGAGTTCCGCCGAATCCACGAAGGGGGCGGGCGACCGAACTACTATTGGAAGGGCACACCGACTCCCGCCTGAGAACCCGGAGCGTCCATTGGAACTCGAAACCCTTCGCTACAGCGTCGACGCCCGGGTGGCCACGATCACCCTCGATCGCCCGGATCGGCACAACGCCATCACGGCGAAGATGGGCGAAGAGCTGGGTCGCGCGTGGGCCGAGGTGAAGCGGGATCCCGAAGTGGTGTGTGTCATTCTCACGGGTGCCGGCGACAAGGCGCTCTGCACCGGGATGGACGTCGCCGACGTGGCGAGCGGCGAAGCCCAGCGCTCGAGCGATGCATCGCAGATGAAGCGAGAGGAGCAGCCGTGGTTCAAGCTCACCGCGATCCAGAACCGTTGCTGGAAGCCGGTGGTCACCGCGGTGAACGGGATGGTGGTGGGCGGCGGCCTCCATTTCGTCGCCGACGCCGACCTCATCGTGGCCGCCCAGCACGCGACCTTCTTCGATACCCACGTGAAGGTCGGCTTGATTGCCGGCATCGAACCCGTGGGCCTCGTGCGCCGCATCGGCCTCGAAGCCGTGCTGCGCATGAGCCTGCTCGGCGGTTCCGAGCGAATGAGCGCGCAGGAAGCGCATCGCCTCGGCCTGGTTGGTGAAGTGGTACCGGCGGATCGCTTGATGGATCGCGCCCGCGAACTCGCATCGAAGATCGCCGAGCATTCGCCGACCGCGCTTGCGCGCACCAAGCAGGTGATCTGGGAGAGCCTCGAAGGCGGCCTCGACGCCGGCATCGACAACGCCTGGCGTCGCATCGTCGAACACAACAGCTGCCCGGATCTCGAAGAAGGCGCGCGCGCATTCGTCGAGAAGCGCAAGCCCGCTTGGGCGCCCTACAGTGACACCTCGGAGGACTGAGGTGTACGAGCACATCCTCTACGAAGTCGAAGACGCGATCGCGACCATCACCCTGAATCGTCCCGACAAGCTCAACGCCTACATGCCCGAGATGGGCGATGAGGTGGTGGCGGCCTTTGCCAAAGCGCGTGGAGACGACGCCGTTCGGGTGATCGTCGTCACGGGTGCGGGGCGCGGCTTCTGCGCGGGGGTCGACCTCGATGCCCTGAAGGCCTCGTTCGCGAAGCAGGCCGAGTCGGGAGGCGACGCGCAGAAGCTCGGTGAAGAGGATTTCCTGCGAAAGCTCCCCCTCGACATCGTGGCCTGTGAGAAGCCCGTGATCGCTGCCATCAACGGCTATGCGATCGGGGTCGGGATCACGATGACGCTGCCCTGCGATCTGCGCATCGCGGCGGCGGGTGCGAAGCTCGGCCTCACCTTCGCGAAGCTCGGCATCCTGCCGGGGCTCGGTGCGAGTCACCTGCTTCCCCAACTCGTCGGGATGGCGAAGGCACAGGAACTCGTGCTGACCGCGCGGACGTTCAGCGCGGAGGAAGCACTCGAGATCGGGCTGGTGAATCAGGTCGTCGCCCCCCAGGACCTGAACAAGATCGTGCGCGAGACCGCGGCCCGCATCGCCGCCCACGACCCCGCGGTCGTCGCCCGGGCGAAGCGCATCCTGCGCGAAGGCCTGGCGAGCAACATGGAAGCGGCGATGGCGAACGAGCAGCGCGCCAGCGCTGAGCTTCGCGCGCAGCGGGAAAAGAAGTGATTCGGGGCGCCTGCCTTTGCGGTGGAGTTCGCTACGAAGCGCGCAAGGTGGCATTCATGAACATCTGCCACTGCTCGCTCTGCCGGAAGCAGACGGGCACTTCGTTCGGCGTCTTCGCCCAGGTGAAGCCCGAAGACTTCGAATACGTGTCGGGCGCGAGCCTGGTCGAACGCTTCGAGTCTTCACCCGGAAACTTCCGCGGCTTCTGTTCGGTGTGTGGATCTTCGGTGCCGGCTCCGAGCCCCGGGCGGCCCGGCGTTCCGATCCCGGCGGGCACGATCGAAGGAGATCCGCGCGTGCGCCCCGCCTTCCACATGATGGTGGGTTCGAAGGCGCCCTGGGTCGAGCTCCACGACGAGCTGCCGCGCTTCGACGAGTTCGTGCTCGGTCACGAAGACGCACACCTGCCGAATTCCGACGACGACTGATCTCGCGCTCGCGCCGGCGAGCTATTCCGCGTAACCCAGGGCGCGCAGCGCTTCGCGGGTTTCGTCGTCGATCGCCGCCTCATCACCGCGTCGCGGCTCCCAGCCTCCCGACCATTCGAGGAGCTGTGCGCGCAGACGCTCAACGTCTTCTGGACGCTGCCGGGCGAGATCGACGCGCTCGCCGGGATCGCGCGCGAGATCGTAGAGTTCGGCTTCGCCGTTCTCCGAAGCGATCAGCTTGAGGTTTCCCACCTGGATCGACTTGAGTCGGCGCAGGAAGGGCGCGAAGTCGAACTCCTCGTCGATCGCGCGGTAGAGCGGCTCCTGTGCGATGGGTCGCATCAGTTCGGCGTATACGGGGCGCGGTTCGCGTTCGGCTGGATCGGCGATCAGGCTCCGTCCTTCGACGACGGGCCACTCCTCGCGCGGCCAGTCGAGGGCCTCGAGGATCGTCGGGAGCAGGTCGACGAGTTGGACGTCGTCGCTGCGCACGCTGCCCGGTTCGAAACCCTCGGGCCAACGCACGACCAGGGGTACGCGCAACAGGCTCTCATAGAGACAGAACTGGTGCTCCATCAGGCCGTGGTGGCCGATGTTCTCGCCGTGATCGGAGACGACGATCAGGAGTGTGTCGTCGAGATCGTCCGCGCGTTCGAGCAGCTTCACGATGTCGCCCAGGCGTTCGTCCGCCCAGGCGACGTCGGCGCGGTAGAGGGCGCGCAGAATCGAGAAGTCGATCCGCTTGAAGCCCAGCTGCCCCATGATCTGCATGCGGGCGTGTCCCTCTTCCACGCTGCGAAAGTTCTCCACGATTTCGGGCGAGAGGGTCGGCGCGAAGCGCTCGACGTAGCGGTCGGGAGGTGCGTAGGGCAAGTGGGGTGTCATCAGGTTGATGAAGAGGAACCATGGCTCTTCGCGGTCACGGGCCGCGAGCCACTGCGCCACGCGTTCTTCGGTGGGGGGCGAAGCGTCGCGCGCGTGGGGTTCGCGCCAGGTCTCTTCGAAGTGATCGAAGCCGCGCGCGAAACCGCGGGCCTCGACGATGTGGGGGTTCTCGGAAAAGCCCGCCGCGGCATGGGTGCGACCGAGCAGGTCGCCGAGGGTGGTGAGCTCGCTCGCGATGGCATCGCCTTCGGCGTGCGCACCGTGTCGTGATGGGAAGCGCGCGGTGAAGATCGAGCCGTGGGAGGGCAGGGTCCACGCCGAAGTGGTTCGCGCGTTCTCGAAGAGCGCTCCTTCGCGGGCGAGGCGGGCGATGGTCGGTGTGTGTGCGGGCGCACCCGCGTTGGCGTTGCGGGCACCATAGCCTTCGACCGCATCCGCGCGCGTCGTATCGAGTACGACGAGCGCAACGTTCAAGGGGCGAATCAAGGGCTTTGCTTCGCGCTCGACGGTTTCGTCGCAGCCGAGCGAGAGCACCCCCGCCAGCGCGAGCGCGAACCCCAATGAGCGGAAGAGAACCCGAGAGCGTCGCGGCTTCAACGCGGCTGACTCTCCCGTAGCAGGTCGCGCATGCAGTCGATCAGCGCGCCCGGCTCGTAGGGCTTGCTCAAGATGCGTACGCGGTGTTCGCACGCGATGCGATCGCGGGTGATCTTGTCCGCGTAGCCGCTCGATACGATCGCCGGCACGTCGGGGTTGAGCTCGCGGATGCGCTCGAGCACGACGTCCCCGGCGAGGTCGGGCATCCAGATGTCGACCAGCACCGCCGCGATCTTCTCGCGATTCTTCGAGAAGAGCTCGACCCCCTCGATCCCGCCACTGGCCACGAGCACGTCGTAACCCGCGCGATGCAACACCACCTCGGCGAGTTCGCGAATCGCATCGTCGTCGTCGATCACGAGGATGCTGCCCGCGACGCCCACGGCCGCCGCCTCGACGACCTGGAGGCCGTCCTGTTCCGAGGCTTCACCGGCCGAACTCGAGAGAACAGGGAAGAAGACACGGAAGCGGGTGCCCACCCCCGGTTCGCTGGTGAGCGCGATCGCGGCATCGTGGGCGCGCGCGATGCCGTGCACCACCGCGAGCCCGAGTCCGCGACCCGAAAGCTTCGTCGAGAAGAAGGGATCGAAGACGCGCGCCCGGGTCTCCTCGTCGAGCCCGGGGCCGTTGTCTTCGACTTCGAGGTAGACGTATTCGCCGGCTTCGAGTTCGGTGCCCGGCAGCAGCCCCGGTACCGGTCGCTCGTCGACCCGGGTGAGCCCGGTGTGGAGCTGCAGGCGTCCACCGGCTTCGCCCATCGCTTCCGACGCGTTGGTGATGAGGTTCAGGATCACCTGGCGAAGCTGCGCGCGATCTCCCCGGATACGCGGGAGTTCGCTGTCGAGCTTGAGTTCCAACGCCAGGCGCTCCCCGGTGCCGCTCTCGATGAGTTCGCTCATCTCGGAAACCAGGGCGGTGAGGTCGATGGGTTCGGGAGTGACCGACGCCGTACCCGAATAGGTGAGCATCTGCGAGGCGATGTCGGCCGCGTAGCGCGCCGACCTTCGGATTCGATCGGCGCGTTCGCGCAGGGGTGAGCCCGCCACCACGTCTTCGGAGATGATCGCCGCGTTGCCGAGGATCACGTTCAACAGGTTGTTGAAGTCGTGGGCGACGCCGCGCGCCAGTGCACCGAGGCTCTCGAGACGTTGGCCCTCTCGTACGCGGTCGCGCATCCGTTCGTATTCGCGTTCGGCCTGGATCTCGGCGGTGACGTCGCGGCCCGTCGCGTAGAGCATCATGTCGCCGTCGTCGCCGATGGGTTCGGACATCATGCGTCCGCGCACCCAGCGCACCTCCTCGGAACCTTCGCCGGTGTGATGGGGGTCGGGGGCGAGACGCACTTCGAACTCCGCCAGCTCTCCCGCCATCGCGCGTTGGGCACAGGCGGCCATCTCGTCGCGATCTTCGGGGACGATCAGGCGATGCCAACGCAGGCGACCCAGGCGTCGCTTCGTTTCGTCCTCGCGGGTGAGGTCGTCGGGGAGGTTGCCACTCAACCACACGACCTCGCGCGAACCGTCGTGGCGTGCGCGCGCCGCATAGTTGAAGTCGGTCATCAGCGAAGTGACCTTGCGGTAGTGCGCTTCGTTGTCGCGCAACGCGGCCTCGACCTTGCGCCGCACGCCGATCTCTTCGCGCAGCTGGGCCGTTCGCTCGGCGACGCGCGCCTCCATGTCGCTGTGGGCCACCTGGAGCTTCGCGACGGTGCGCGCGAGGGCGGCGGCGTTGCGATCGCGTTCGAGGGAGGTCTGGGTGAGTCGCTGCCCCACCAACTCGAAGACACCGGCGAACTGTAGCGTGCCGATGGGAAGCCCGGCGACGAGCCAGACAGTGACGGGATCCCAGCTACCCCACGCCGCGATGCCCGCGAAACCGTCGATCGCGAGCACGAGGCCGATGATCACGAGCCCCGGGGCCAGCAGCTGTTGCAGGATCGTGCCGTGGCGCGCCGCGGCGGGCACGACCACGCCAGCCGCGAAGGCACAGAGGAAAGGAAGCACGGCGAGGGTGATCGCATGGGCGGTAATGGGGTTGCCGATCAGCGTCGCGGTTCCCCCGACTACGCCCAACACGAAGGCCAACGGTTCGAGGGTGCGAGGCACCGGGCGGTTCGCGTAGCGGAAGGCACCGCTCAGCAGCATCACGGCGAACAGTGGTGTTGCGAATGCTGCGAAGGCTTCGCCTACGTGGTCGGCGACGGGAAACTCGAGGCCGACTCCGCGCAGGGTGAGGGCGATCCACGCGACCACCCAATCGCCCGAAGGTCCGACCCGGATGCGCCGCGAGGCGATGCTCGCGAGGGTCAGGGCGATCGCGATCGAAGCGAAGACGGACGGTGCGAGCCAATCCATGTCCATTCTCCTTTTCGATCTCGGTTTCGGGTCAGCGCCCCAGCGCGCGCAACTTGATTCGACTCGGGTTCACGAACCCGCGAGTTTGCCTCCGGCGGCGATCCAACGCTTGATCACCTCCTGGCCCTCGGCGGGGTTGTAGAGGTCTTCCTGATACGACCAGAGCCCGTTCCCCGCGTACTCGATGATCGTCACACAACCGAAGCGGAAGACCTCGTCGCCCCCGTTCGGGTCGGGAAGCACCTGCCAGGGGTAATAGACGACGCGGTTGCCTTCGATGACGTGCCACTCGACAGGGAACTCCATCATGGGCACGGGCTTCATCACGTCGACGATCGCCTTGCGAATCGCCTCGCGGCCGCGAAAGGTGCCGAGGTGGTGCTCGATCCAGACGCCATCCTCACTGTGAAGATCCGCCCAGGCGTTCCAATCGCCCGCGTCGCCGGCGGCGACGAAAGCGTGATAGGCGGCTTCGACTTCTTCACGCGAATGGTTCACGGGGGCGCTCCGTGGGTGGGGTTCTAGAAGCGGAACTCCTGGCCGACGATCTTCTCGCTCAGGGTCCAGAGGCCCTCGGCGTCGTCGGGGTCGACGGCGTGGGGGACGTAGCCATCGTGGCTGATGGGGGTCTCGGCGAGTTCGGCGATGCTGCAGTCTTCGAGGTAGATGCCGCCCCGGCCTTCGAGATCGGGGGAGGTCGCCGCCCACACCGACGTCGCTGCGCCCTGCGGGATCGACTTGAACTTCATCGGGCCGCTATCGCGCGGCCCGTCCTCGCTGATCGCCTTCACGTCGTCGGGAGTGAGGTGACGCGAGAGCTCCGTCATGATGGCGCCCGGGTGCACGGCGAAGGCGCGAATGCCCCGGCCCGAAAGACGCTTGTCGAGGGCGACCGAGAACAGCGAGTTGGCGGTCTTCGAACGGCCATAGGCCTGCCACTTGTCGTAGCTGTCTTCGCCGCCTTCGTAGTTCCAATCCTCGAGGTCGATGCCGGAGAACTTGTGGCCGCCGCTGCTGAGGTTGACGATGCGCGCCTGGCCGGCGGCTTCGAGGGCGGGGATGAGCAGGCCGGTGAAGAGGAAGTGGCCGAGATGGTTGGTGCCGAACTGCATTTCGTGGCCCTCGGAGGTGCGCATCAGCGGGCAGGCCATGACACCGGCGTTGTTGATCAGGACGTCGATCTTCGGCGCCATCTCGAGGGCTTCGGCTGCGGCCTTTCGGATCGAGGCGAAGTTACCGAGGTCGACTTCGAGGACTTGAATCTGGCTGCTGCCCGTGGCTTCGCTCACCCGCGCGGCCGCGGCCTTGAGTTTCTCGACGTCGCGCGAGGCCATGATGATGCGCGCGCCCCTGCTCGCGAGTGCCCGGCTCGTCTCTTCACCGAGGCCGGTGGAAGCACCGGTCACGAGGATCGTCTTGCCGGTGAGGTCGATGCCTTCGAGCACGTGATCGGTGGTGGTTTCGAAGCCGAATGCAGTCGCAGACATGGGGTCTCCGCAGGTTGGGGGTTGTTCGGAGGCTGCGCGAAATGTGGGGGAAGCGCAGACGAGTCATGATACTGCGTCGGGCCCCGCTGCAACGCTCGGTTTCGTGAAGAACGGGGGCGAGCCGGTAGGCTCTGCGTCATGAAGGGCTCGTTCCTGTTCATGCTGGTGGCCCGTGCGGGCCTCGTACTCGCCGTCTTGCTGTTTCTCGCGGCGTGGCATCTCGCGAACCGACGCATCGCGGAGGCGACACGGGCCCTGTGCTTCGATGACGCGACTCGCGTTCCGAAGCGCGAAGTCGGTCTCGTGCTCGGTTGCACCCGCTACTTGCGCACCGGGCGACCGAACCGCTACTTCGCGCACCGCATCGATGCGGCTGCGGCCCTGTTCCACGCGGGAAAGATCGATCGCGTGCTGGTGAGCGGCGCGAGTCATCGCGGAGAGGTCGACGAAGCGCAGAGCATGAAGGAGGCCCTGATCGAACAGGGTGTACCCGAAGGACGGATCGTGTGTGATCACTTCGGCTACCGGACGATCGACAGCGTGCTTCGCGCGAGCGAGGTCTTCGATTGCCGCGAGTTCGTCGTGATCTCCCAGCGCTTCCACATCGAACGTGCGCTCTACGTCACCCGGCATCGCGGAATCGACGCGATCGGTTTCGCGGCGCGCGACGTGTCGCGACTCGGCGGGCGTGCAGTGCGTGGGCGCGAGGTGTTCGCGCGTATCCGCGCGCTGCTCGACGTGCACGTACTCGGGACGCGGCCGCGAACCCTCGAACGGGGCTAGCGCGATGGGCTAGCGCAATGGATTGGCGCGACGGGCTAGCGATAGAGGAACGCGTCCGGCGTTTCCTTCGGCTTGCGCCAGCGCGGGAAGGCCGCGATGCCGGCGCCGGTGAGATCGCCGCGCACCACCAGATCGAAGGGCAGGATCGACTCACGCCCCCGCACCATGCCGAACTGCTCGCGTGCGCTCTGGAAGACGTAGTTCGAGTGGGCGGTCGCGCGCGTGTCGATCTCTTCGCCGAGGCCGAGGCGCGCGCGTTCGATGAAGAGATCGCGTCGCGGGTCGGGGGCGACCTCGACGTCGGGGTCGACGCGGTAGTTGCGCGTCGCGGTATCGTCGAGGATCGCAACGACGCGGGTCATGCGTTCCTGCGAGATCTTCTGCCGCACCTTCTCCGGCGGGTCGTCTTCGTCGCCGCTCTCGTTCATGAACTCGAACTCGATGTAGCGGCCGCCGATGAAGGTGACGCCGCGCGGATGGAGTTCGCCGTTGTGGTTTTCGCCGTCGATCAACTCGCGGCGGATGCCCAATGCACGCGGCCCGGCGATCTGCGGGTTCTCGATCAGGAAGCCGCGCGTCATGCGGATGCTCTGGGCGGTGGCGTGCTCGCGGTGTTCGCGCTCGGCGATGCCCGCGCGTCGACCCGCGGCCGCATCGGGGAACTCGCGCGCGGTGGCGCGCAAAGTCGAACTCCGGCGGTCGCGCCGGGTGGCGCGGTTGGCGAACTCGATGCGCTGCTCCGCGGCCTTCTCGACGAGTTCGGTGCGCTCCTTGTGACCGAACCAGGGGAGGTGGTCGGCCATGCGCAGCGCCGCGCTCCAGTTTTCGCGATCGCTCTCGTAGTCGTAGAGCCAACGCGCGAGCTCGTCCTTGTGTTCGCCCTCGGGTTCGCGCTCGAGGTAGCGATAGGCGGCGGCGGCCACCGGGCGCTGGAAATCGGGCTTCTCGCTGACCGGGGAGAAGATGAAGCGAACGGGCGTAAAGATGAAAGTGTTGACGAGTAGCGGAAGATCGACGAGCCAGGCGACCGGCTGGGGCAGGCGCTTGTAGCGGGGCCCCTGGAAGAAGCCGCCGAAGAAGTGCCAGCGGATGTTCTTGCTTCGCTGGGTCGATCGCACGCGTTCGAAACTGCCGTAAGGGTTCTGCATCGGATCGCCGACCAGCGCCCGGGCGTGGCGCGCCATTTCGTTCTGGCTCGGGTTCTCGCCGGCAAGGTCGCCCAGGCGCGCCCAGGCGGCCCTTTCGTCCCCGCGTTCGGCCAGCGCCGCGGCGACCACGTAGCTGCCCACCTGTTCGTACTCGTCGTTGCGCAGCAGGGCGAGACCGTGGGCGCCCAGGTCGCTGCCGGCGAGCAAGAGCCCGGTCGCGCGCGTCGCGTCTTCGGCGCTGAGTTCGCCCATCGCAGAGGTTTCGCTGCGTGCCCGGTCGCGCCACTGGGTTTCGATCGCTTCGCGGGTGCGCGCTTCGAGTTTCTTCGCGCTGCGGCGATCCGGATCGTTCTCGAGGGCGCGCAGGGCCAGGTTGTGGGCGACGCGCAGGTTGTTGTTCTTGCGCGCGACGTTTCCGTGGAAGACGAACTGTCGCGCTTCTTCTTTGTGGAGTTTGCGGCGCGCGCGGTCGACGCGCTTCTGGATTTCGGGCGCCTCTTCGCTTTCGGGAAAGTGGGCGAGGTAGCGCTCGCGATGCACCAGGGCCTGACGCAGCGGAACCGGGAAGGCGGGCCGTTCGTTCATGCGCGCGAGATACGAGGCGACGCTGTTCGAGATGTAGTAGGGGGTGAGCAGGCCCCCCGTGATGAGCGAGCGGCTCAACGGATCGGCGATCGAGTTGTAGGTCTCGGCCCAGATGGTCTCGCGGCTATCGCGCACCCGGCGTTGGGCGAGCTTCAGCGGATCGTCGGCCACGCATTCTTCGAGGCGACTGTCGAGTCGCGGGTCGTTGTCGGCGCGGCCGAGCAATGATTCGCAGGCTTCGCGGTAGGCCACCGGGTCGTCGAGGGTGGCGTTGCGCAGGTCGTGGCTCAGGGGAATGCGACGATCGATGCGCCGCTCGGGTTCGCCCCCTTCTTCCGAGATCGCTTCGAGCTTCGCGATCGCGGTGTTCATGCCCACGCGATCGCTGATCAACGCGGCGCGCGCCAGATCGCGGGTGGCGAGATCGCCATCGGTCGGCTGCAACGCAGCACGGGGTAGTAGAGGAACGAGGATGTCGTCCTTCACGAGAGGCGCGGGCGTCGTGCAACCGAAGGCCCCCGCCAGCGCGAAGAGCGCAACCGCGAGCGAAGCGCCCCGCTTCTGTCTATTGGGGCTGCGCAAAACGATCCCGATCGACGCGAAGAGTGAAGGCGAGGAAGGCCTCGAGGCGACGGGCGGCTTCGAGCTTCTCGGGCGTGCCGTCCTCGGCCGCCACCGAGCGATACAACTCCGCCGCCGCATCCACCAACTCCTGGAACTTCGGCGGATCGAAGTGGAGCCCTTCGGGCGGGACCGCTTCGATGTACTCGCGCGAGATGGCGGCGTAGAGATCGGCGAGTTCGAGCATGTGGCGCCTTCGGTTCTGGCTGGCGCCGTGGCGCGAAAGCAGCCGCTGCATCTCCGACACCGCGCGAATCGAACCGTCTTCGATCACGGGTCGCAGGGCCAGGAAGTAGCGCGCGCGAATCGTATCTGCGCGCTCGATCTCTTCGCGCACCACCGCGCGGTAGTGGGAGTCCTCGCGGTGTGAAGTGCCGAGGCTCGAGAGGATGGCGACGAGGTCTCCCACTCGCGTATCGAGTTCTGCGGTCACGCCATCGACATCCATCGGGAGGGGCTCGACGGTCTTGAGCGTCGGATCCGGTAGCTCGAGGCCGATCTGCACGGCGGCGTGGATCGCCTCGCATACCGCGGCGCTCGCGAGCGCCTCTTCGCGCAGCTCTTGATCCTTGCGCGCCGCCTCGCGGTAGTGCGCGGCCGCGAGGTCGTAGCCGCGCAGGCGCTCGAGGCTGCGCGCCTTCGAGAAGTCGATCACGGCATCCATGTAGCCGCTGCGCAGTTCGTCGGCGTGGATGCGCTCGATGTTCTCGAGGCGCAGCAGGGTGGCGCGATAGACGTTGCGCCCGGTGAAGTCGCGCCCGGGTGGAAAGCGGTAGGTGTCGTCGGGGATGTGGCGACGCAGCACGGCGACCACCTCGGTGAGGCTCTCGGCGGGATCGTAGATCGCCGCCTGCCGGCGCGCCGTGTAGGGCGCGCACGCCGTCGCGAGGATCGCGAATGCGAGAACGAGCAGCGCTGCGACGGCCCGGCGACTCATCGCGCTACGCGCGCTTCGCGCGCGCCTTCTTACGCGACCGCGACGCCTTGCGCTTGCCGGCCTTCTTCTTCGCACCGCGCTTCGCACTGCCGTTCGCACCGTTTGCCGCCCCCGGCTGCACGAGCATGTTGAGCATCTTCTCGGTGGCGAGGATGGCGGCGTTCAACTGGTCGGTGTGCACGCCGGTCGTCGTGAAGACGCCCTCGTGGGCGCGGCCTTCCGGCTGGTTCCAGGTGATGATGGTTTCGACGATGGCGCCGGTGCGACCGCCCGGCGGGATGCGCACGCGGAAGTCCTCGAGCACCGGCACCTCGAAGGCGAAGCGCTTCACCGCCTTCTTGATCGCGTGCATGAAGGCGTCGTAACCGCCGTCTCCCGAAGCGGTGGCCTTCTCGACGCGACCGAGGTAGCTCACCGTGACATCGGCGCTCGGCGCATCGTCGTCGTCGACCACGACGTGGAACTTCTCGACCCGCACCACCTGCTCGCTCGCCGTCTTGAGTACGTCGTTGATGATGTACGGAAGATCCGCCACCGAAACCGTGTGCTTGCGATCGCCGAGCTCGATCACGCGTTCGAGCACCAGATCGCGGTGCTCGGGAGTGAGCTGCACGCCGAGGGCTTCGAGGTTGTGATCGAGGGAAGCCTTGCCCGAGAGCTTGCCGAGCGCGTACTCGCGCGCGCGCCCGAAGCGCTTCGGGGCCAGTCGGCTGCCGTAGAGATCGGCCTTGGCGTCGCCATCGGCGTGGATGCCCGCCGTCTGGGTGAAGACGTCGCGTCCGACGATCGGCGCATTGGCGGCGATGTCCTTGCCCGTATAGGTGGCGACCAACTGCGAAAGGCCGGCGAGCTTGCTTTCGACCACGTTCGTGTGCATGTCGGTGTGATCGTGGATCGCCGCGACCACCTGGGCCAGCGCGGTGTTGCCCGCGCGTTCCCCCATGCTGTTCACGCTCGTGTGCACGCCAACGGCCCCGGCATCGAGGGCCGCGAGGCAGTTCGCGACCGCGAGGCCGTAATCGTTGTGGCCATGGAATTCGAATTCGACGTCGGGCCAGGTCGAGGTCATGAGGTCCACGTACCGCGTCGTATCCGCCGGAGCGAGGATGCCCAGCGTATCGGCGAGGTAGACCCTTTCGACGCGCAGCTCGCGCAAAAGGTTCACCAGCGCGAACACATAGTCGAAGGAATCGCGCACCCCACGCGACCAGTCCTCGAGGTAGACCGCCACGGCGATCTTCTGCTTGCGGGCGTAGAGCACCGTCTTCTCGATCGCGGCGCGGTGTTCCTCGGGCTCCATCCGCAGCTGCATGCGGCAGTGGTGCTCGCTCCCCTTGGTGAGGAGGTTCATCACCTTGCCCCCGGCGCTCGCGATCCAGTCGACCGAAGCGGCGCCGTCGCAGTAGCCGAGCATCTCGACCCGCCGCAGCATGCGATTCTTGCGCGCCCACTTCGTGATCAGCGACGCACTTTCGTGTTCGCCCTCGGACACGCGGGTCGAAGCGACTTCGATGCGATCGACCGCGACCTCGGAGAGCAGGCGCCGCGCGATCAAGAGCTTCTCTTCGGGGGTGTAGGAGACGTTGGGCGTCTGTTCCCCGTCGCGCAGAGTGGTATCCATGACCGCGACGCTGCGCAGTCCGGTGGTATCAGTCGCTTTGGTGGTGCTCATGAAGCGTTCCCGAGGCGGCCGCGGCCGCTCTACGGCCCGCCGCCCCTTCCCGGCTCCTGCCTCTTCCTAGAGGTTGCCGGGGGTGGGATGGAGGCCTGGTGGCTGCCGCCCGATAATCGAAATCGCGCAAATCGAGATCGCCTCGCTCGGGATGGCCCGGCGAGCGATCGACTCCGTCGAGGGAGTCATGGCGGCGAAAAGGTCCTGACGCATGGCGGCCGAGCTTACCCAGCGGGGCCTGGGCTGTCGACTTCGCCGCATTTTCGGCAGCCTCGCGGCGGCGAACGAACGAGGGGTCGATGGCGGAGGCCGGGAAAGAAGGCGCGGAAGCACGGGAGGCGATGCGATTCGAGATCGCCCGCGAAGACGCGGGCCTGCGCCTCGATCGTTTCCTCGCGAGCGCCCTC